>DASXKZ010000192.1:0-53175 GCA_036496525.1 Candidatus Angelobacter sp. | reverse complement strand
TTTCAGCCTCAGCCCAGAAGACCTTTTTGAAACCACAGGCGGTGCAGGCCAGTGAAATGTCATTCGAGTCAACGTGTGGATCAATACGGCGGCCACACCCGCCGCATCGAATGTCACCTGGGACAAAACCGCTTTCATGGCCGCACTCCCCTACGAAACGCAGCCCATCGGCATCTCTTGAAATTTGCATTTTTTCTCGCTCTTCTATGTTCTATGCACTGCGTTTCATTTTGTGCTTCGCAGGTGTCAACCCAAGGGCCACGTCTGCCAGTTCCAGATATCTATTGCTTTTATTCGGCTCGCCTCTGCCAAGTTTCCAATCGCTTTGGTGCGTCTTGGGCGTCAGGCTTAAAGACGGAGCAATCCACAGGTCGCCTTTGCGATAAGTGCTTTTGGCATTCCTGGCTTTCTTTGCCATTCAAACTTCCTTCATCGCAAGGTAGCTTCCAACGGTTATGCTGGCGTTTGAGGAAGGAACACCTGCCAGTTCGGGGGTGGAAACAAGGCGGGTATCTTTAAACGGCATGGCACACATTAGAGTATCCCAAATTCGGTTTGGGTTGGCTCTGGAGAAGCGCCTCCGTTCGACCCCAATGGCCAATAATCATCTCATGCGCGGGGTTGATCCGATCTGCGGCCCTTCATGATCAAGTGCCGCCCCCTTTCTCATATCTCCGATTATCTCCCTTCATTGTAGCCAGAGTCTTGGGTTTTAAGCCTAAACTGGAACTCCAGTAACATTTCAGCTACTCTGCTGGGCAACCAATCTGATGATGAGTGAATCTTTATCAACAGCAATTCCCTCCCCCATTTGATCGGAATAGGGTTTTCAAAAGGATAACTTCACTTGGTCGCGGCTAAGCTGGCTCCCGAGCCACCCAATACGAGACTCTCTGTTGGCGACTACATCGCCGACATCCTGCTGGACGCTCGCCCAAACGGCACTATTTATCATTGGATCGTGCAGCGGGTCGGCTCGGCTGCCATCATTCAATGGGGCCAGGAATACACGTTTGAGGACGCCTATTCAGCCGTCTCTGCCTATTTAGAAAATTTGGCCCATCCCAGCAAGGAACAAGCCTAGCCTGCAAGTGGCGTATCGTCTTTGATTGACATATCGTCCTCGAGCACAGGAAGTTTCATACAGGTGGATTCGGAAAGAGAAAATTCCGGGATTCGGATTCATCCATCACGGCCCGCCCCAGTTCAAAAGACAACAGCATTGTCCACACTTGGGCGCATCGGGGAAAATACTGATCTCTTAAGAGTGTAACTCGTGCGGGAGCCGATGCTTCTTGTGCCGGACTTTGTAAATCCCGCTCTGGTGGACGGCAGGTCAGATGAACAAATTAACATTTTTAGCAATGCGCACTATATTTTTCGGCGCTGTTTTGAATCTACTACTATGAAAGGCAGGTTCATCCGACACATCCTAAACCCCCGAAACTCCTAAATCCGTCACACTGTTAAATTCAAGGCCAGAGTTTCCGGAAAGACTCTGGCCTTATTTTTTTGCGAAGGATTGGGCATCAGATCTGAACGCAAAAGGATGCGAGTCTTAGTTGCAGGTCTGCGAAGCGTGCCCAGTAAACGTCTCGGCAAACATGGATGATGCTTTAGCGGCCTGTTTTCAGGCTGCCCCCGAAAAGCAACATCGGTAATACTGCCGGGCATCTATATTTATTGTCCGTATGCCGATCTCAGCTTCATCATGGTTGAACAGGATCATCCTCGATTCTGGCGAATCAAGTCGCCGGAAAGCAATAAGGTTACTGAATCATATTGCCTTGCCTGCTCCTCCTTCGTAGTCGCCAGCCAATCGTCCGTTAATCTACGTCTTGTAGAGTTGCTTCACTTGGCCCGCTGCAAGCAGAAGTCGCCCCCCGCATCACAATAATTCGCATCTCATAATTCAATATTTCACGCGGCATGCTCACGGGCGCAGGCTCGCCAAGGCCAGGATTCGGAACTTGACGAAGAAAAGCTGACGATCTATGGACCTCTTGACCAACTCGGATATTGCTGAACTTCTGGCCGTTGCCGCCGAGTCGGCGAAGCAGCCATTGCAAAAGGCGCTTCGGCGGGCCTCGCGGAAGGCCTTTCTGTGGCCGGAAGAAGCGTCGCAGATTGTACTGGAAGATCGATCGCTGGAAGAGCTTGCCGGCGTCGGTCCGTCTCTCAACAGGATTATTCGTCGCTGGCTTCAAGATCCACCGGATATTCCTAAGCCGCCTGAGATACGCGCCGGATTTCTTACTGCTCTGCGAGCGCGGGAGATTCTTGAGGGTAATCCTTTATGGCTGAAAGGCGTGAAGGGCGATTTACAGATGCATACTCTTTGGAGTGACGGAACCGCGTCAATCGAGGAAATGGCGCAGGCCGCCGCTGCGCGCGGCTATGAGTACATTGCAATCACAGACCATGCCAAAGGACTTAAGATCGCCGGTGGCATTGATGAGAGCCAGTTGGACACGCAGGCGAAAGAGATCGCGCAAGTCAACGCTGCCATGGCTTCCACTGCAAAGCCTTTTCGGGTGTTGCGTTCGATTGAACTAAATCTGAATCCTTCAGGCGCTGGTGACATGGAGCCCGCTGCTCTTGCTCGGCTGGATCTGGTGCTGGGCTGCTTCCACTCTGCGCTCAGAAAAAAAGAAGATCAAACGGAACGCTACCTCGCGGCATTGCGCAATCCTGATTTGCAAATCCTGGGACATCCACGAGGCCGCATCTATAATTTTCGCCTTGGGCTGACGGCAGACTGGCGGCGCGTATTCGACCTGGCTGCAGAACTCGACAAAGCAGTTGAGATTGATGCTTATCCTGACCGCCAGGACTTGAGCGGCGATCTAGTAAGACTGGCCGCGAAGGCAGGCTGCCGAATTTCCATTGGCACCGATTCACACGGCCCATCGCAACTCCGCTTTATGGAATTTGGATTAGCCGCCGCGTTGTCCGCAGGAGTAAAGCGCGAGCGCATCCTAAATTTCATGACGGCTGAAGAGTTGCTGGGTTGGGTCGCCGGTGTGCGCGAACGCGCAACTCACAAGCCTGCCGCCTGATTCTCACCTAGCACAATCCTCGTTTATTGCGACAACGTTTGGTGCTTCATCGTTTATGCGATGTTGCGGAAAGTCTGTGGAACGGCGGGGAAAGATCGGGTGATCCCCGTGATCGGGCGATCGGTGCTGGTCGTCGGCAGGCATGTTTTTAGACCGACCTGCCCGAACGGGTGGTGCAATCCAGACAGTAAGATGTTGGAATTGAAATGGTGGTTAAATTCGGGGCCTCGGAAATTCCAAGGGCCGGAAAGAGATCTGGCGGCATCCAAGGGAGTCTATGAATAAAAAAGTAGTGGTACTCGGTTCAGGCGGAGTCGGCGTCACGCTGGCGCAGGGATTCCAGAAGCATGGTTATCAGGTGGTGATCGGGACGAAAACACCCGGCAAGCAAACCAACTGGAGCGGCGAGATCACAACATATCAAGATGCCGCCAAGGGCGCGGACATTCTGGTCCTTGCCGTGAAGGGCAGCGTGGCTGAAGACGTGATCAAAACTGTCTCCGCGCATGCCGCAGGCAAGACCGTGATCGATGCTGTAAACCCGATTGCGGACGCTCCTCCGCAGAATGGTGTGCTCAAATTTTTCACCACGTTTGACGAATCTCTCATGGAGAAGCTGCAGCGCACGGCGCCCCAAGCAAATTTTGTGAAGGCCTTTAACAGCGTTGGCCAGGCCCTAATGGTGAATCCCAAATTAAAGGGCGGGCCGCCAACCATGTTTATTTGCGGCAACAACGAACAGGCCAAAAAAGAGGTGGTCACGATACTGACTGCGTTTGGATGGGAAGCAGAAGACATGGGTGCGGCCGAAGCAGCACGCGCGATTGAACCGCTGTGCATGTTGTGGTGCATTCCGGGATTTGCCAAGAACGATTGGATGCACGCATTCAAGGTGCTGCGCGGTTAGAGGTTCGCCATGGTTATGGCCCGCAGCGGAACGTGCGGGAAAATGATTTGTGCCGCGCCTTACGGCGCTCGGATTTCATTTGCAGCTTACCCACACTTCCGGCTTATGCGAGATGGACATAAGTTAAGGAAGAAAAACGAGGAAGAGTGAAGGGATTGGGTAAATGGATAATTTGGTAATTTGGTAATTGAAAATCGAACACATATTGCCCATTGTCAGGAGAGAACTCCCTGATGCTGTATGGCAAAAAGCGCGATGTCGGGATCCTTCGACTTTACCTTGCGCTTTGCGGCGCTCGGTGCCGCTCAGGACGACAGGGTTTATCTTGTCGTCCGGTGGCAAGTCCCGTGCGAACCATTTAATATGTCCTGCGACTAAAAGTTCCCATGCTGCTGAACATCATGGTGCTAAACAAGAGGTGCCGCAAATGAAGAAGTCAATCAACGTGACCGTGAATGGCGTGACTCACCAGAATGAGATTGAGCCGCGCCTGCTGCTGGTGCAGTACATACGCGACGTGCTGAACCTGACCGGCACACACGTGGGATGCGAGACTTCACTCTGCGGCGCGTGCACGGTGATGGTGGACGGCCAGGCCGTGAAGAGCTGCACCATGCTGGCGGCGCAGGCAGACGGCTCCACGGTGACGACGATTGAAGGGCTGGCGCAGGGCGGCGAGTTGCATCCGGTGCAGAAGGGATTCTGGGAGCACCACGGACTGCAATGTGGATACTGCACGCCCGGCATGATTATGGCGGCAGCGCAGATTTTGCAGCGGAATCCAGACCCGACGGACGAAGAGATTCGTCATGGGCTGGAAGGAAATCTCTGCCGCTGTACGGGATACCAGAACATTGTGCAAGCAGTGCAATGCGCGGCGAAAAAGATGAAGTCGAAGAGCGTGGCGAGGTAGGAAAAAACCTACCACGGAGGCACGGAGACACGGAGAAGAGCAGAGGAAGATCGGGCGATCTGGTAATCGCGCGTGATCGGGTGATCGGGTGATCGGAAAAGCAACACCTACCACGGAGACACAGAGGCACGGAGAAAGATAGAGTGATCTGGTGATTCAAGTCGATTGAAATGATCTAACTAACTCTTTGTGTACCTTCGTGTCCTCTGTGGTTGAGCTTTTGATTTAGAAATCGGGAGGGCAGCATGGCGGAAAAGACAGTTGGCAAACCAATCAAGCGCACGGAAGATCCCCGGCTGATTCAGGGGCTGGCGCATTACGTTGATGACATTCGCCTGCCGGACACGCTGCATGCGGTGTTTCTGCGCTCCATTTATGCCCACGCAAAGATCAAGAGCATTGATACCACGGCGGCGCAGAAGCTGCCGGGGGTGGTTGCCGTCTATACCGGGCAAGACACGCAGAAGATTGGGCCCGTGCCATGCGCTGCGGCGCTACCGGATTTGAAAGTGCCGGACCATCGCACGCTGGCGATAAATAAAGTTTATTTTGTTGGGCATCCGGTGGCAGTAGTCGTCGCGGAAACGAAATCTGCCGCCCGTGACGCCGTGGATCTGATTGAAGTGGACTATGATGAGCTTCCCGTCGCGCTAGATGAAGAAAAAGCCGCAGACGCAAAGAGCGCGGTGATCCATGAGCAGTTTGGGACGAACGTAGCTTACAAGCTAACGGCAGGCGAAGGCGATATTGAAGCGGCGCTGAAGTCGGCGGACAAAGTGGTGAAGCAGAAAATCCTGCACAAGCGACTTGCGCCGATTGCCATGGAGCCTCGCGGCGTGCTGGCAAGATATTATCCGGGCGAGCAGGAGCTGACGCTGTGGACGTCGACACAGATTCCGCACTTGTGCCGGACACAAGTCGCAATCATGATTGGCATGCCGGAAAACAAACTACGGCTGATTACTCCGGAAGTCGGCGGCGGGTTTGGATCAAAGCTCAATGTCTATGCGGAAGAAGCGCTGATGGGATGGATTTCAATGCAGCTCAATCGTCCGGTGAAATGGATTGAAGGCCGCCGCGAGAACATGCAAGCCACGATCCATGGACGCGGGCAGACCGGCTACATTGAAATTGGCTTTAAAAAAGACGGCACGCTTACCGGCCTGCGCTATAACGTGTTTGCCGATATGGGCTCGTATTTCCAGCTGCTGACGCCGGCTATCCCAACGCTGACCGGCCTCATGCTTTCCGGCTGCTACAAAATTCCTGCGATCCAGATCAACGTGACCGGCGTTTTCACTAACAAGATGTCGACAGATGCGTATCGCGGCGCGGGCCGGCCCGAGGCAACGTATGTGGTTGAGCGAGCTCTGGACCTGGTGGCGCTGGAACTGGGCATGGATCCGGTAGATGTGCGGAGAAAAAATTTCCCGCAGCCAAATGAATTCCCTTTCAAAACCGCAACCGGACTTTTTTATGACAGCGGCAACTATCAGGGCGCGCTGGATAAAGCGCTCAAGATGGCGGATTACCCCAAGCTTCGCGAACAGCAGAAAGCGGCACGCAAAGAAGGCCGCATCATGGGGATTGGCGTATCGACGTATGTGGAGATCTGCGCGCTTGGGCCTTCTTCAGCGATGCCGGCGGGCGGCTGGGAAAGCGCGACCGTACGCGTGGAGCCGACAGGAAAAGTTACGGTGTTGACAGGCGCGTCTCCGCACGGGCAGGGCGAGGAAACTTCATTTGCGCAGATCGCGGCAGACGAACTGGGCGTGGGCGTGAATGATGTGACGGTCATTCACGGTGATACGGCCATCGTTCAGTATGGAATTGGCACGTTTGGCAGCCGCGGACTCGCGGTGGGCGGTGTCGCGGTGTATATGGCGATCCAGAAGCTGAAAGACAAAGCCGGCAAGATTGCGGCGCACGTCTTGCAGTGCGAGAAGGCGTCATTTGTGGACGGAAAATTCTGTGCCGATGGAAAGGGTGGCGGCAAAGCACCGGAACCAGCAATGCCCGTCGGTCAGGCGCCGGCAGGAGCATTGCCGGAGCCGAACACCAGCGGAAAAACTTTGACCATGCAGGATATCGCTCTGGAAGCACACGTCGCCAAAAACCTGCCTGCGGACATGGAGCCCGGACTTTCAGCCACGGCGTTCTACGAGCCGAAGAATTTTACGTTCCCGTTCGGCACGCACATAGCCGTCGTTGATATTGATCCTGACACCGGCGAGATTCATTTCCAGCGCTACGTTGCAGTGGATGACTGCGGCAAGCAGATCAACCCCATGCTGGTTGAAGGTCAGATCCATGGGGGAATCGTGCAGTCAATGGGTCAGGCCTTGTTTGAAGAAGTTGTTTACGATGAAACGGGCCAGCTCGTTACCGGAACGCTTATGGATTACGCTCTGCCGAAAGCCGTGATGATTCCGCATCTCGAGCTTGATAGCACTGAAACGCCGTCGCCTGTAAATCCTCTTGGTGCAAAAGGTGTGGGAGAAGCAGGGACCATCGGAGCTACACCGGCAATTGTGGCCGCAGTCGTTGACGCGCTCGCGCCGTATGGCGTGCGCCACATCGATATGCCCATCAAGCCGGAAGTAGTCTGGCAGCTGATCAAGAATGGTCCTAAAAAAACTTCAGCGGGCGCAGCATAAGCGCAGGAGACTCACATGATCCCAGCTAGTTTTGATTACATCGCCGCCAAAAGCCTGGACGAAGCCATCTCTCTCCTGGGCAAGCATAAAGATGACGCCAAAATTCTGGCCGGCGGCCACAGCCTGCTCCCCGCCATGAAGCTGCGCCTAATGCAGCCCAAAGTTCTCGTTGATTTGGGCCGCATCCGCGATCTCTCCTATATTAAGGAGGAAGGCGGCCAGATTCGCATCGGTGCCATGACCACTCACTTTCAGGTGGAAATTTCCGACATCCTGCGCCGCTCCTGTCCGCTGCTGCCGGAAACCGCCAGCCATCTTGGCGATATGCAGGTACGCAACAAAGGCACCATTGGCGGAAGCCTTGCGCACTCTGATCCTGCTGCTGATTGGCCCGCAGCCATCCTCGCGCTCGATGCCGAGCTTGTCGCCGCCAGCGCCAAAGGTGATCGCGTAATCAAAGCCACAGATTTCTTCGTAGAAATGCTGACCACCTCTCTCCAGCCCGGAGAAATTCTGCGCGAAATCCGCATTCCCGCTGGAAAAGGCAAGCCTGCACAGGCCTACGTGAAAGTTCGTCATCCCGCGTCTGGATTTGCCGTGGTCGGCGTCGCCGTGAATCTTTCGATCGATGGTGGCAAGTGCCAGTCCGCTGGAATTGGAATTACCGGCGTATCGCCCAAGGCATATCGTGCGTCGAAAGTCGAAAGCGCGCTGAAAGGCAATGCACTCGATGCCAAGACTTTGACCTCTGCTTGCGCTCACGCCGCTGATGGCGTTGACGTCAATTCCGATCTCTACGCTTCAGCCGAATATCGCAAGCAACTGGCAACGGTTTACACACGGCGAGCGCTTGAAACAGCCGCTGGCAGAGCGAAATAAACAGAATTATCCACAAAGGACACCTAGAAGCACGATGGAACCGCAAGATCAAAAGCACCTTCGTGGTACTTCGTGTCCTTTGTGGTTAACGGTTTCCCATGAAGATTGAAGGCACCCAAAAAATCGACGCATCCCGTGAGCGCATCTTCGCCGCGCTGGTGGATCCGGCTATCTTGCAGAAGTGCATTCCCGGCTGTGAGCAGATGGAAAAAACCGGCGACAATCAATACAAAGCAAAGCTCACCGCTGGCGTTGGCCCGGTGAAAGGTGTTTTCACCGCCACGGTTTCCCTTCAGGATATCGTCGCGCCAGAACACTACAAGCTCGTGGTAGAAGGTAAAGGCCAGCCGGGATTCGTAAAAGGCTCAGGCGAGCTCAACCTAAAAGACGCTAACGGCGCAACTGAAATCCAGTACACCGGCGACGTCAACGTCGGCGGGTTGATCGCCAGCGTGGGCCAGCGCATGATTCAGGCAACGGCCAACATGCTTGCCGGACGATTCTTCAAGTCTCTCGAAGCCGAGACGACCTCAACCAGCCCTGCTTCTTCCACTGGAATCTAAAGCGTTTCAGCTCTAAATAGACCGCACGGAGAGCCTCTCGCAATGCGAAAGATATCGTCTCTGCCTCAAGGGCGAAAAACGCAGCATTTGCCTCGTTTTTTCTCCGCGCCTCTGGGGTGAAAACCTCTTATTTTCACCCCAGCCTTGATCTTCTTCTCACTTCGGCCACGCTCTGCTCCACCAGCAATTCTCCATCACGAAAAACCGGCTTTAACCTGTCTTCAGGATCGTCAACTCCCCGCCGCGACCGCACCGTGCTCCATTTACTATCTTTCAAGTGAAGTGCCAGCCGTCCTCGCTTTGACGCTTTGTCGTGCCCTTCCACCGGATCCTTGAATACATCGCGGTCTTCATCATTCACTGTCACGTTGGAACATTTAAAAGCAAATTGCTGTGTGTCGCGGTTCAGTTGTTGCAGCAGCGCGCCGCCCATGCCAAAGGTAATATTGTCGGCTGACCAGCCCGCACGATTCATCGCCGTAAGCGCGTCCTGGATCGTCCAGTAATTCACGCCATCGCCCTGAATCACGCGTACTTTTGGATTCAACACTCGATAGCCCTTTGCATTCGTCTCATAGCCAAATTTCGTACCCAAAATGTCCAGTACCTTCAGCACCACCTCGCGCGGTTTGCCTGAATCCGGACGCACCACTAGTGTTCCCTGCCGGTTCTCCACTTTTTCGCGCAGCAACGTGCCCCAGAGCTTTTCGCACGCTTCGTAAACGTTATAGGAATCACTCACCACAGCCACCAGCCCCTGCGGAAATTGTGCCAGCATGTTTTCATACGCCTGATCTTCATTCTCGCGGCCCCATGCGGTAATCGTGGAATGCTCTGCCGCCGGAATGCTGAACCCTTCCATCTCTTGCGACTGATAAAATTCTTGCAGCACGCGGATACCGGCCACCGTATCAGTACCTTTAAAGTTGATCAGGTGGGCCGCCGCGCCAATGCCAGCCGTCTCTTCACTGGAAACGCCGCGATAGCCAAAGTCATGCAGCTTAAAATCAATGAGTGAAGGATCACCCGAGCGATGCAGCGCGTCCAAAATCACTTTGCGAATCCCTTGTGAAAGCGTCGCTACCGTAATCGGATACCACACTTTCAGCAGCAGTGTCTCCAGATAATTCGTCAGCCAGTAGCAGGCAGGATCAGTATTCTCAATCGTCATCAGCACGTTCTGCACGCTCACTGAGCTGCCTTCCGGCACTGCTTTGATCGCCACCGGCAACCTGCCGCCCAGATTGCGGACAATATGCATCCAGCCTTCAACGTTGAACATGCCCGGCCCAATGTGCCGATCGACAAAGTCACGCGCTTCCATCACGTCTTCTTCGTTCACCACGGAGCCGCACAAGTATTTCAGCAGGTAATATTGCAGGCCAAAGAACACCGTCTGGGAAAACATTCCGCCGCGTGACTCCAGGTAGCTGTAAACATACTGCGTCCCCGGCGGATACTGTTTCCAGTGCGTGAACTTGTAGCTGTCAGTTTGCAGTACCAGGTTTCTCGATAGAAATTCGCGCGACTCGGTTTTGAGCATGAGAGTGCATGGTCTCATGCAGGGCCAGTCCGAGGCAATATTTGCGGCCTCAGCACGCATTAGATTGTTTTTCAGGACATCAAGTACTGCTGGTCAGTTTTTGCTGCTAGCTCGCATACTCGAAACAAGAGGTACGCGATTCTTGGGCCATGAAGAACTTGAGCGCAGGAATTGGTCGCATTGTTCCACAGGCATGGGACGAGAAAATAAGTAGCCCTGGACGAAATCGCATCCGAGTCGCCGCAGTACCTCGAGTTCTTCGTCGGTTTCCACTCCCTCGGCAACCACTCGCAAGCCCATTTGCTGCGCTAATGTAACGATAGCTTGCACAATCGCACCGTTGCCAGTCTGGACATCTGATGAAGGATCAAGGTTGCGGATAAACGATTGATCTATTTTGAGCGTGTCAATGGGCAGGTTTTGCAGATATTTGAGTGAGGAATAACCAGTTCCGAAGTCGTCGATGGCTGAGCTTACTCCCAAGGCGCGCAATTCGGTCAGCCGCGATGCAGCCCGTTCGCAATTCTTCATGACGACTGTTTCCGTGAGTTCAAGCTCAAGACATGAAGGGGGCACGCCACTTCTCTTCAAAGCCTCGGAGATGGTGTCCATCCAATCCTGGCGCTCAAATTGCAATGTAGAGACATTCACCGCGACGCGCAGATTCGGATGGCCGTTCTTATGCCATATAGCGAGCTGGCGGCATGCTTCGTTAAGCACCCAATTGCCGAGAGGAACAATAAGTCCGGTTTCTTCAGCGATCGGAATGAATCGATCCGGAAAGATCATTCCTCGCTTAGGGTGGCTCCAGCGCAACAATGCTTCAAAACCAACAAGCTGGCCATCTGCAATGAATTGAGGCTGATACTCCAGGTGGAGTTCGTCGTTTTCCAATGCATGACGCAGGTCACCCATCAGTTCCAGGCGATCATGCAGATGTGCATTGATTTCCGAAGTGAACACCTGAAAGCCATTCTTACCATTGAATTTGGCATGATACATGGCGGTGTCCGCATTTTGCTGCAGCAGTTCAGGTTCGGTGCCATGCTCCGGGTAACAGCTGATGCCAATACTGGCGCTGATGGAATACTCGTGTTCGGCAATCATTAACGGCTTCCGCAGGATGTCCAGACAATTATCAGCTACCTGGCAGGAGTCGCTTGACCTGTGCAAATCGCTTAGCACCAGGCAGAACTCATCCCCGCCAATGCGAGCCAGCGTATCTGTTCTGCGCGTGATTGAACGCAGGCGTCGTGAGACTTCAATGAGAACCTGATCGCCACATTGGTGCCCAACACTATCGTTGATATATTTGAAGCCGTCCAGGTCAATAATTAAGACTGCAAGTTGTGATTCATGCCGGTTCGTATACGCAATAGCCTGCTGGAGCCGGTCTTCCAGCAAGAAGCGATTGGGCAGTCCAGTAAGGGCATCGTGCTGCGCCTGATAGGAAAGGCGATCGGTCAATTGACTATGTTTAATGGCAATAGAAGCCATATCTCGGGCCATTTCAAGCCGGCTTCGGTCCTGGAGTTGCGGCTGCTGATGCTCGCGAAAAAAGACCACTATCAGGCTGACAAGTACACCGGCGGGATCAATTACCGGTGCGACCCAGCAAGATTTAAAGTCTAATAGACGCGCCCACTCTCTCAGAACGGCGTCAGGTGCACTTCTGGCAACGTCCTTAATAAAAACTATTTCCCGCTCGTTGCCGTTGGAACCTAATGAATAGGAAATGTCTTCCAACCTTAGCCCTTCCCACGCCGTCACTACTTCCCTGCTAAAACTGCTGGCGGCCATTTGGCAAAATCGTCCCGGCTTGGCCACAAGAATCGAACAAAGCGCGCCCGGAAGCTGGTTCTCCAAAAGTCGAACGAGATGGTTAAAGCTTTCATCCAGAGGTTGGTTCTGGGTAATGGTTTCCAGAAAGTTACGGCGTTCCAGTTCCAATTGCTCCATCCGTAATCGTTCGGTAATGTCTGCAGCCAGCAACAGAGCTGCGGGGCGGCCGCCCCAGATGATCCTCCTCAGCGAGAGCTCAACATCAAATAGTGTGCCGTCCTTGCGCCGATGTTGCGCCTTAGACGGAGTTCCCGCGTGGGCCGGCGCAAGGATTTCACTCACATCATGGGATGCGTCGAGTGCCGGCAGTTTCAGATTCAGAAATTCATCGGTCTGGAAACCATAGGTATTGACTGCCGCTTCATTCACTGCCAGAAAAGATAGCGTGTCCAATTCAAAAACAAAGGTGGGCTGAGGATTGCTTTCGAACAGCAGTTCGTAGCGGTGCTCACTCATGGCCAGTTCTCGCGCTTGCGCGGAGAATCTGCGGTCCACTAGCGAAGTCAAAAGCACAGTGCCCAGGATGACCAAGGTTGCAAGAATTACGGCGGAGTTTCCAAGAACGGAAATATCCAACGCGTCGGATAAGTCCGGAGCCGCGTTCATAGGCATGAATGTCACGGCTGCCATGCCGGTGTAGTGCATGACCGGGATCGCTAGCCCCATGACCACCGAGCTGATCATCTTTAGCAGACGTTCAGACTTTTCCTCGCGGAAATGAAACGTAAGCCACAATGCGGCAAGAGAAACCACTATGGCAAGCACTCCGGACAACGTCCATAAGCCGTGATGATAATGGTGCATGGCAGCAAGCCGCATCGCTGCCATGCCTGTGTAATGCATGGTCGCGATTCCCGCCCCCATCAGCAAGCTTCCAACTAGGACCCTGAAAGTGCTAAGTTGCTGCCGGCTGACCACAAATAGCGCAATAAAGGATGCAAAGATTGCGGCGAGTAAAGAAAGTATGACGGTCGGGACGTGATAGTAAACGGGAATGGGTAGCCGGTATGCAAGCATTCCGGTGTAATGCATTGACCAAATACCCGTACCCATCGCGAATGCCCCGCCTACCAGCCAGGCCAACCGCGCATAGTTCCGGGCAGCAGTCACTCGTCCTGCCAACTCCAGTGCTGCATAAGACGCGAATATGGCAATGATGACGGAAAGAACCACCAGCCGATAATCGTAAGTTGCGTGGATAGGCACAACTGGGCTCATAGGGTTCCTAACCGCGGATGATAGAGACATTTAGCATTCTGCGTTTCTTATGATTTGCCAGCAAGTTACTGCCGTACCGTAGCGCATTTAAAGAAGAGGGCCTAGATCATTTGGTTATTGATGACTAGCGTAGCGAACAAAGGACGATAAACTCACTGTCAGTCCCTGGATGGTTGCGGTGATAAGGAGCAACCGGCTTTAACCTGAGGGCTTTTCAGCAAAAATTCAGCCGGTGTGATAAACCTGTGTCACGGGTCGAAGTATGTCGGCGTCGGGGTAGGTGATGAGCGCCGTAGGCCTATCGACTCTTCTGGATCGTCTCTAAAAATCCTTTTTATACCTTCCATCCACGCGAAACCCGCCGTTCTGGTCGCGCGTGCCGCTCACTAACGATTTTGGATTGGATTTGTAACGAAATTAGATGAAGTCGCACTAGCTACCAGAACGGAGCTCCATTCAGGAGGAGAAAATGGCAATTGTCGGCGTTCTTGAGACTGGAATATTTTTTGGGACCATTAACACATCTGCATCCACCTCCGCACAACACAACTTTGGCCCTTCAAGTGTGTGGAGTCGTCCCTATGTGCAGAGTTTCTTTAACAATGATGATGATGGCTCTATTGACCTCAAAGTTTCCCAGTTCAAAGATAACAAAGGCACCCACAACGGCAGTTTTCACCCCGGCATCATTGCGTCAAACTGCACCAGTGTCACATTTCACATGTCAACAATTGACTCCATTGGTGAAGCAGTGCTTACCACTGAATTTTTTGGCTAGGAAAGGACAGAAATATCCATGGCAACCATAGGAACGATGGAAGTGGAACATGAAAGCGTCGTTGTCATATATGACGCCAAAACCGGAGACATCCTGCACCGCCACGATGTTGTTACGGTAAAGGGCGGAAAACATCCGGACGAGAGTACGCGCGAAAAAGATGCCTATGAACAATTCTCGCAAGCTCAATCCCGGCAGAAAAGCGAGACCGCGGTGCTGCACACCGATCCTCGCACCCTGAAGCCAAAAACGCTGTATAAAGTGGACATCAACAAGCGCGCGCTTATCGAACATCCGTTGCAGTTGGGTCGCATTCCGCGAGCTCCGAAACGCTGAACGGCAACAATTGCAAGCGTTCATCACCTTCAGCAAGGTGTAACATGTCTGCGCTGACGTTTCGCAGGGACCCCGTTCCCTGACAAGAACTGGCGTCGCGCTGGATCCACTCCAGTTGT
Source organism: Candidatus Angelobacter sp. (assembly GCA_036496525.1). Lineage (GTDB taxonomy): Bacteria > Acidobacteriota > Terriglobia > Terriglobales > Acidobacteriaceae > Angelobacter. The sequence continues at coordinate 38,361 of DASXKZ010000192.1, read as the reverse complement.
TAAAAGTCCTTCCTATACCTTCCATCCACGCCAAAGCCGCCGTTCTGGGCGCGCGTGCCGCTGACTGACCATTTTGGATTGAACTTGTATTCAATCTGAACCGTCCCGGGCGGATACTGCTTCCAGTGCGTGAACTTATAGTTGTCCGTTTGGAGAACCAGGTTTCTCGGTAAAAAGTCGCACGACTCGGTTTTCAGCATTGAGAGTGCACGGTCTCATGCTGGGCGAGTTGGAGGCAATGAGGCCATAGCCGATGGTCGGTCAGTTTTGAGTCGGCGATCCAACTGGCTTCCCGCGGAAGGTCACATGACGCTTCCCAGAAAGTCCTGGATCGCTACAAAAGGTGAAGTGTAGCGAAAGATAGTTGGTTGCTGCATTTCCGCACAGCGGGCTAGGCTGCAGCGGCCGGGGGCAATGCTCGTCCCTGAGCAAAAGCTATTTGCGGTACTGAAGTAATGAGCAAGCTTTGCCCCGGCTGGGTTATCGTGTGCACAACAGTTGGTCCTCGCACGGTATAAGGTATAAGGAGTTCTTCCGGTGTATTTATCAAATTTTTCCCATTGGCCTGCCTTGGGATGGCGGCGATTTTCATTTGCTTTGGTCGGACTGCTCTCTTTCATCAGCTGCGCTCAAGCGCTGGATCCGCACAAAGCCATCACTCAATACATCCATACAGTCTGGGGCGCGGACAATGGCCTGCCCAATGGCAACGGGATGGTCATGGCCCAAACACGCGACGGCTATCTCTGGATCGGAACTTTTAGCGGATTGTTTCGATTTGACGGAGTTACCCTTACCTACTTCGACCAGCAGACGGCGCCCGGCATGAAACAGGCTGCCGGGATCGGCGTCAAGGCGCTTTGCGCGGCCAAAGATGGAAGTCTGTGGATCGGCACGAATGGCCGCGGCTTGCTGCACTTGCAGAATGGCGTCTTCACCGCCTACACCACGAATGAAGGTCTTTCCGATAATACCGTTCGTTCGATTATCGAAGGACGGGACAGCAGCATCTGGATTGCCACCGATCTGGGCTTAAATCGTCTGCAAAATGGCAGATTCATCATTTACGGAACCGCCGACGGACTTACGAGCCACAGCACCCGGATCCTTCACGAAGATAGAAACGGGACCATCTGGGTGGGTTCGGAAGTCGGGATCGACCAGTTCAAGCACGGGAAATTTACTCGTTTTCTCCTGGACTTGCCGGGCAAGGAAAAAGGACAAAAGCCGGTTACGGATATTGAGGAGAGCCGCGACGACGGAAACGTGTGGATCGCTCTTTTCGGCGGAGGGCTGGTGCGAGTCCAAATCCGGGACGGGCGCCAGACCGTGTTTACCACCCACGAGGGACTATCCAGCGATTACGTCCACTCAATTCTCCAGGATCGTGATGGCAACTTGTGGATCGGCACCGTCGGCGGTCTCAACCGGCTTACGGAAGACCGGTTCTCTGCTTACACCACCAAAGATGGATTGCCCCAGAATAATGTGTTCGGAATCTTTGAAGACCGTGAAGGTAACCTTTGGGCGGGAGTGGATGGCACCAACTCGCTCAACCGTTTTCGGGATGGCAGGTTCCTGAGCTACACCACCCAGGAAGGCCTTGCAGGTGATTCGGTGTACTCCGTCTGGCAGCGCCGGGATGGCTCCATATGGGCGGGCTCCGATGGTGGGTTGAGTGAATTCAACAACGGAAGATTTACCACCTATACGAACACGCTGTTCAAGAACCGTGTCACCGCCGTTATGGAAAGCCGCGATGGAAGCCTCTGGTTCGGCACAGGGGGCAGCGGATTGGGTCGCCTCAAGAATGGCAGTCTGACCATGTACACCAAACATGAAGGGCTTGCCAATGATCAGGTTTGGTGCCTGGCTGAGGACAAGGATGGCAGCCTCTGGATCGGCACCAATGACGGTCTGAACCGCTTTCAGAATGAGAAGTTCACGTCGTACGGCCTCAATGAAGGCCTTGCCAGCCAGATGATACGCATGCTCGTCATGGATCACGAAGGGAATCTTTGGATCGGCGGCAATGGTGGATTAACCGAGTTCAAAGATGGAATGTTCAGAACCTATACCACGAAAGAAGGGATGTCGTCAGACTCCCCTCGCAGCCTCTATGCAGACGCGCAAGGAGTTCTCTGGATAGGAACAATGGGCGGCGGCATCGATCGTTTCAAAGATGGTCATTTTGCCGTAATCACCACCAGGCAGGGCCTCTTCGAGGATTACAACATGGATATCCACGAAGATGGTAATGGCAATTTCTGGTTAAGTGGGCAAAAGGGTGTTTCCCGCGTCAGCAAAAAACAGTTGGAGGATGTAGCCGACGGCAAAATTGCCACAGTCACTGCCACAGGCTACGGCCGTGCGGATGGCGTTAGGTCTGGAGTATCCAGCGGCACTACGCCGAATGTTTGCAGGACCTCTGATGGCCGGTTATGGGTTCCTACCTTCGATGGAATCGTTGTCATTGATCCGGACCACATCCGTTCCCAGGACCTCATGCCCCCGGTGATCATTGAGCAGGTCATGATAGATCACAAGCAGGTGGAGTTAGGCCAGTCCGTGACTCACTCTGCTCTCAAGGGAGAACTGGAATTCCATTACACGGCACCCAGTTTTACCATGCCGGAGAAGGTAAAATTCAAGTACATGCTGGAAGGGTTTGATGACGATTGGGTGGAAGTGGGATCGCGCCGTGCAGCTTACTACACCAACATTCCGCCGGGGAGCTACCGCTTTCGCGTAATGACGTCCAATAGCGATGGCGTGTGGAACAAGACTGACGCTACATTTTCATTCCGGCTCACCCAACATTCTGACGAAGTTGCCGATGTTATGGAGTGGTAATTACAATCTCGCGAGCAATGCCGGTGAATAGATTCCGCCACAGAAACTCGGCGCTGCCAATGCCGGCAGCGCCTTTTTTGTCGCTGAGCGCGAATCGCACTTCATCGAATCGGGTTGTGACGTTGCAAAAAATCAAAAGTCCTTCCTGTACCTTCCATCCACGCCAAACCCGCCGTTCTGATCGCGCGTGCCGCTTACTGACCATTTTGGATTGAACTTATATTCAATCTGGATTGCCTGCCGCTGCGTTGCTGTAATGTCTGTGGCATATGTAACCAACAGGTTGCTGGTAACGCGCTGCTGAATGGCTATGCGTGCGCCCGGATTCTGACCGTTATCGGATCCCAGCCCGGGATCGATCTGCAACTGTGACACGCCGGCCAGCTTGGCAATTTTGCCGCTTACCTGGCTGCTGATGCCTGATGCCAGCAGTGACTGTGCTCCCATGGCGCTCGTGGGACTCGGACTGGGGTTCGCCGCCGCTGACTCCACGGTCTTCCCCGTAGCAATGAGGTTAATGATGTCCACCGGCGGCAATGCCGGATCGGACGTATAGGTTGTTTGCAGCCGCTCCACGGGGCCATTTAACTCAAGGTTGATGTTGTATTCGTCAATTCTGGTTTTTACCTGGATGTTCAGCACTGGTTCTGTCCGTACAGGATTCAGGAAGTCGATTGTCCCGTGCTGAACTTCATAACGGTTCCCAGCCAGAAAAAATTCCCCGCCGGTGAGGTTGGTGCGTCCCAGGATCACAGGATCAGCAGCAGTGCCAACCACACGCAGATTCGCGTCACCTTTTACGCTTACTTGGCTGCTTACCAGGTTCATCTGGCTTGTGGATTGCACTGCGATATTCAGCTTCATTCCCTGCGTGAACGAGCCCGGTGTTCCGCTATCGCTGGAACCTCCTCCGCTAAACTGTGAAGTAAACGTGCTCAGGTCAAAGTCCGGCGTGAATGAGACCCGCTGGATCTTCACTTGCCCGGTCAGTTGCGATTCCTGCGTGTTCCCTGTGAGCGCAAGATTAGACGCCAGAATTGCGCGTACCCCCTCCGGATAACGCATTCGGACATTGTTGGCCGAGAGTCCAAGATGAAACTGGATTCCCGGACGATACACGACAGCGCCGGTCGCATTAATGGTCCCGCCGCCCATCTGGCCTTCAAAGCTGCTGATTTCCAGCCGTGTCTGCGTTACGTTGATCGCTCCGTTCGCGTGGTCAAGCCCCACAGGTGAATCCACCGTGTGCAGGTTGGCATTCACAATCTTGATCTGGCCATTTAAATTCGCGCCCGGGCCATAACGCTTTGAATCGATATCAAATTGCATCTGCCCGGAGCTGGTAATGTCCGGCACAAACATTTGCGCGATGCCCAGATCAACATTGCCTTTTACCAGGAACGAAGCTGCTTTGGGCGTAGTCACAGGCACAACGGCCTGCGCGTCAATGCTGGTGCCTGTGCCACGGATTGAAGTTGGCTGCAGCGTCGCAATGCCGTTCTTGTAGTCTGCAACGATCGGTTTTGCTGCCGCAAGTTGGAATTGTTTGTAATGCACATCAAGATTCGGAATTTCCAAGTGTGCTTCCACACGATTTTTATCCGCCAGCGGCCCGCGCAGCGTGACGTGCAATTCCGTCTGGCCGGAAAGGTCAGCCGCCTGCGCCGGCGCATACAGCGCAACTAAAGGCTGGAAGTCAACCTTTCCACTATCTAAACGGATGTCTGCCATGTACGGCGTCTCGATTCCCACCGTGCCGCGCGCCTTTAGCAGGACCTTGGCTACATCCGAATCAAGCGAGATCGTAGCCACATGGTTCTGCACCGTGGTTTGGAACTTCAGGCCCTCTATGGTTTGCTTCTGCATCTGCAATTGCGGTATGTCGACCGTTGCCTGCAACTGCGGGTCCTTCACCGTTCCCTTCCCGTTCACGTTCAGGTTCACGCCGCCGGCAATCTGCATGTTGCGCGCCTGCACGGTCTGTAGCTTTTCCAGCCGGAAATTTTGCGACTGCACATGCGCCTGGTACCCTTCGGTCTTCGGGAAATAATCCACGTCCGCCCTTGCCGACCCGGCCGGCATTTGCACCGTCATGTTTGCTTTCACGGTGTTGCCATCGCCTTCAAACCTCACGCTCAGGTTTTGGATAGTCTCGGTAGAGACTTTCGCTTTTGTAACCGTAAGCGTTCCTTGCCCCACAGGATTCAGTTGCGACCCGTGTACGGAAACGTTAAGCGCCAGCGTGCCGCTCACCGGATACGTCTTGTTGGCCAGCCGTTCCAGATCAGCAATTGAAATCTGTGAGCCGGAGATATTTGCCGTGATCGGACTGGACGGCGTGTAAGCCCATTTGTTCAGCTTGGCCTGCGCGCTAAAATGGATGCGTCCCTGCGATGCCTGTGTGTCCTGAGACCTCCGGGTTTGCGCGTCCTGGGGAGCAGGAACCCCGGCTTCCAGATCGCCATTGCTCAATGCCACCTGTGATGGGTTTGCAATAAAACTTGTACGCAGGACTTTCCACGAACTGCCTTTCACGCGGAAGTTGCGCGCATCCATCTGTCCTTTGATCTGTGGCGCCGTGAGCGATCCGCTCACAGTCGCATTCACGTTGGCCGTGCCGTAGAGCCCCAGTGGCTGCGCTGCTGGCTGTCCCGGTGTTTGCCCTGAAGCCGGCTTCTGCAAAGCCGCGGATAGCATCTCAAGTTCATGCAGGTCATTGGAGCGTACGGCAACCTGCAATTGTGAATAGTCGCTGATCTTGCCATTCAAGTTGACGCTCGTCTGCGGCGTACGAATGTAACTGTTGGTCAGGGCAAGCTGCTTGTGCGCGCCTGCATAATCGGCATGGATCACGCCATTCAGTGGCATGGCCTGGCCTTGTCCAAGACTGGCCTTGATTGTGGCATCGCTATGCGCGACGAGATTGTCGAGCGTCTTGGCCCAATGCGCATTCGCGTCTGCGTCAACGCGTCCACTCAAGTGCGCCTGCCGCATTGATGTGTTATGCGTCGCTGCTTGAGCCTGGTCCAGCGACAAACCTTTCAGCGAGGCCTGCAACTGCGCGACTGAAGCTCCAGCCACATCTCTAATCGTCAGCTTGCCGCTGAACGTGCCACCCATGATGTGGGCGCGAATGTCATTTACTTCTGCATTGCCGCCTGAAAGCTGGTAGCGCGCGTAGAGATCGCGGACCTCCGTCTGCAAGCTTGGCGTCTTCACGCTGAGCCCAGAGCTGCTCACATTGCCGGCCACTGAAACCGTTTCCAGCATCGGCCGATTCGGATCGGCCTGATATTTCATCTCTCCCGTCAATTTCACAATACCGCCGGGCAGAGACGGATCTTTCAGTATCCTTTTGAAATCATTTGTAACCAGCGTGGCTTCATAGCCGCCACTGGCCTGCATGTTTGGCGAGCTGTAATTATTTACCGTCGCATTTAGTCCTACACGCGACTCGCCAGCTACAAGGTCCAGCTTGTCCAGTGTGAATTGCTGTGGCGTTACTCCAAATTTCGCCTGCAGGTTGTGCTCTACCGGCGCATATTTGCCGTACACAATCTTTCCGGCGTTATAGCCTAGATCACCGGAATATTTATTCTGCGCCGGATCGAAGTTCGCGCTCACGGCAAAGTTGTGCACGTCAGCTTGCAGCGGGGTTTTCTGGTCGTTGTAATAAATTTCGCCGTTATTCAGGCGCAGCTCCCGAATTGCCAGATCAAAAACATTCGTGTTGCTGCTGCTGGTGGTGCTTTTCTTTTCCGATTTAGGTAGGTTGGTTTCACCCGCTTTGTTCACGGCCATGCGTACTACAGGATGGTCTACAATAATGTCGCGCACGTGCCATTTCTTATGCAGCAAGGAATCGATCGTAAGCCCCACTTGCAGATGATCCACGGCTGCTAGCGGCTGGCTGGGATCGGGCTCGGTGCCGTGCACTATAACGTTGTAAAGGTCCAGGCTGAGGTTTGAGAGCCTGAGATTGAAGTCTCGCACTTCCAGCCGCGCACCCGTGGATTCGAGAACGCTCTTCTCCACTTTAGCCAGAATGCTGTGGCGAAAACCCTCATTGTGGTCGAGCAAAAAGACCAGCGTCACTACCGTGCCCACAGACAGCACAATGATCGCTGCCAGACTCCATAAAGCAATCTTTTTCCACCTTTTCACTGGTTCACCCTTTTTCAGAAGCGACTCTTTTTCAAACGTTCATCTTTTCAAAATCCACTCTCTTCAGAATGCTTGTCCCAACGTTAGAAAGAACTGATATGTCTTCACACCCGGCGGCGCATTCAGCAAATGGCCAATATCAACTCTGACTGGTCCTACCGGCGTCTTGTAACGCAACCCGAACCCAACGGTATGCGTAAGGTCGGTAAACACGTTCTTAAAAGTCACGTTGTAATAAACGTTTCCAGCGTCATAGAAAACGGCGCCGCCCAGAGTCCCACCCACGAACGGCGCGGAAATGCCCAGCGGGAAGCGCAGTTCGGAATTGAAGATCACAAGCTGCTCTCCGCCCACCGGCACTGTGATTTTTACGCCGCAGCTGGGATCTTCCGGCGGACAGACCACAACCTGGCGTTGCGGTCCGGCGCCGTTCAAGCTGAAGCCGCGTAGCGTGCTGCCGCCGCCTGTGTAAAAGAGTTCACTGATGGGAATGTGAGCGCCTCCAAATGCATGTTCCATTCCCAACCTCAAACTATTCGCCCACACAAGCGATGAATCGCTGGTCAACGATTTGTAATAAGCCGTCTGCCCAAGAAAACGCCCAAAGCTTGTGTTCGACCCCAGAAACGCCGGGTTCATATCCAATTGGAAGCTTTCATAGATTCCCTTATGAGCATCCAGCGGGCTGTCACGTGAATCGCGGCTGAAGGAAGCTGAGACTCCAGAAAGACGCACGTTTTCGTCTTCCGGCGGTACCAGGTCAGGTATTGTGATGTTTGAAAGACTCGTGCGCCGGAAGTCATAGCGGAAGATAACGGACTTCTGCTTGTTCTTGTCAAGGAAATGCTCAAACTGGATGCCCGCTCCGCCCAGCCGCGCGGTATAAACCGGGTTCTCACTTGTGCGCTCGGCAGAGAGAGTTACGGTCGAGCTCCATCCGGTGTTCCAGATTGTCGGATTGGCCCAGCTTGCTGATCCGCGCTGGTCCAGCCTTCCGCCAAATGCTGTAAGCTTTAGCGTTTCTGCACGCCCACGGAAATTTCTGCGCGTGTACTCAATCGATCCTTCCGGCCCCCAGAATGTTTTCTGGCTGGTGGTGAATGACTGCGGCACCCCGATGGGCGGCAGTCCCGGTAGCGCTACGGTTCCGCTGGGTATGCTGCCTCCGCGATTGAGTACCTGAAATCCGAATCCGTAGGCAATAGAGTTGCGCTTGGATTCGTGCAGCTTAACCAGTACCGCGGCGTTTGGATCATCGCTGATGGGCGCGCGGGTATCTACGCTTGCCCAGTCAAACGCGCCCAGAGTGTATAGCTGGCTTTCACCGCGCAGCAGCGCCGTCTCGCTCAGCGGCTTACCGACTTTAATATTCGCATTGCGCGCAATAATTTCTGGCCGCGTATGCTGCACACCTACGGGGTCTACGCTCGCTGTCTGGACTTGTGGCCCTTCGTCTATTTGATAAAACACGTGTACATGGTGCGGATCGTCTTTTGTATGCTCCACTTTGGATTTAAACGTTACGTTCAGAAAACCTTTGTCCAGATAGGTAGCCATGATCTGATCGCGGTCCTTGGTGAGCAACTGCGTGGAATACGGCTTACCCGGCTCAAGGTTCATACCCTTGGGCGCGAGCTCCTGTTTCCCGAGCGCTTTGTTGCCCTCGATTTGCAATGTCTCAACCACATCGCGAACACCTTCATCCACCTGGAACGCAAGTTGCAGTTCGTTCTCCTTATTCACCACCCGCGGCGTGACTTTCACCTGGCTGTACCCCGCGCCTCGATACAGGCCTTCTATGTTCTTCACGCTTTTGCGGACCAGTTGCTCGCTGTATTTTCCATGCGAAAACGGGTTTAACGGCGTGCGCTTGCTCACCACGACGCTCGACTTCAAATCTTTGTCAGAAAAATGCTGATTGCCATGGAATTCAATTGCCTCTAGTTTGCCTCGAGGGCCTTTTTCAATCTGATACAACACCGTTACGCCGCCGGATGCATCCCGTTGAATGTGTCTCTCAACTTTGGCCTGAAAAAAACCTTTCGACTGAAAATAAGAAGTCAGGTCTTGTGCGCCTTCATTGACCAGATCAGGATCAACAGCATTTTCCTGGTACATGGGGATAAGCTTTTTCTGAGTGCGTCCCCACACATGCGCTCCCGCCAGCTTGATGTCAATTCTCGGCCCTTCAGTTATGTCGTACTTTATGTCTGTCCGGTTGGTTTGAGGGTTGTACAGTGTTGACACCAGCTTTACCCGGGCTGCCAGGAAGTGTTGGCTTCCTAACTGCTGCTGAAGAAACGCCGTTGCCGCTGTCAGTCTCTTCAGGGAATACTGCTTGCCCGGTTTGATGTACGCGCCTTTGATTCTTGCTTTGATGGAGCGCAGGCTGTCATTCAACTTCTTGGTTTCTTGATCTGAAACTCCAGCCAGAATCACGTTGCCGAACTTTGCCCGACGCTTTAGCTTGACGTCAAATTCAATGTTGACTACGCGATGCTTCTCGTCCGTTTGCATCTTCGGTTCAATAGTGGCCATGAAGAAGCCGGTGCGATGAAAGAAATCCAGCAGGTTCGATTCCGCCTCTTCCACTTTTTCCTGCGCGAACGGCTCCTGCTTGGAATAGTCGGCGGCTTGCAGCAGGCGGGTATAGGAAAAAATCTTCTCTGCCTTGGGAAATGTGTAAACGCCAAAATAGTAGGCCGGCTTTAGAACAAAAAGTACATGTATCCCCTCCGGCGCCGGCGTTACCTGTACTTCCACATCCTTGGCAGCTCCAGCTTTTACAAGAGCGGCCGCAGTTTCATTAACTTTGGCTTGCGAGTACGGCTCATTGATTGATTGCGTAATTAAAGCCTGCAACTTTCGAGGATTGCCATCCGGCTGTCCCGCCAGTTGCACTGACGAAACGTTCTGCCCTTCATAAGAAACAGCTGACGATGCAGCTTCTATCTGCTGTGAATGAAGTTTTGGCGAGAGCGAAGCGAAGCCGACCGCCATCGCCACCACCAGTAAAGTGCCGATCCGTCTGCGAAAGTTTTCCATTATGCGTGAAGGTCTGCCATTCTGCGCGGGTCAGGGATACCGCAGCTCTGCCAAAATCAACTCCTTTTGTTAGAGTTGAGAGAGAGACTTCTCGTTGCTCCCTCTGAGAGAGCTGGCCGCAAAGGCGCATAAATTGCAGCTCGGAAGAGCTGCTGCTTGCAGGATTTCCGCATCACCAGAGTTGCTGGTTGCAAGCAATGTGAGCTAGGCAGAGTTGCTGCTTTGATATCTAGAAAGCAGAGCTGCTGATCAGCGATTGGCATCTCGGTCAAGCTACAGCATGCATCCAACCAGTTAAGAGGACGGAGTGGCATCCGGCGGGAGACACGGTGATACTACTGATTGAAGTGATTACAGTGCGCAGGGCAGCTGTTTGATTTCACTCGCGCGGCTATCGGTACACTTCTGGTTTGGCTTCGGCCGAAGTCCGGCGTTGGCGTTCTTTAACGCGAATTTCCCAGGATGGCCAGCTTCTCGTCGATTTCGCTCAAAGCCTGCTGCAAAGACCTGGTGTAACGCTCATTGGTGGAAGCTTCAATCTGATGCACGATATAAGCGCGGGAAAGTTTCAGGTTATCGCGCTCGTGCCGGGCTCTCTTCTCGCCGTCAGTAAGCGGCTGCTTTTCTTTCTTGCCCCCACCGTCTTTAGCGATCTCTATTTGCTCTTCCACCGACTTGCTTTCCCAACCTCTTGCCATATTCCTTGATTATAAGTAAATTGCACCAATTCCGAGCTGCTCCTGCGGCCAAGAATTTATAATCCATCGCACGATGATGAAACAATTTCTTGCCCTGCCTTGTGCCGCGGCCCTCTTGTGCGGCATCTCATTAGCCCAGGCCCAAACCACTCTTTCGCCGGAACATCAGGTTGCACGCGACATTTTTAAGCAGCTCATTGAAATCAACACCACTGACACACCGGCCGGCAACGTGACGGCAGCGGCGGAAGCCATGGCCGAGCGTTTTCGGGCAGCAGGCTTTCCAGCTGAAGATATCCATGTGGATGGGCCAAAGCCGAACAAGAAAAACCTCGTCGTTCGTCTGCACGGACGCGGTTCAGGCAAGTCCATCCTGTTCATCGCCCATCTGGATGTGGTGGAAGCCCTGCGCCAGGATTGGTCTATGGACCCATTCAAGTTCAATGAGGTGGATGGCTTCTTCTATGGCCGCGGCACCTCGGACATCAAGCAGGGCGACACGATCTTGGTCGCCAACTTTATCCGCCTGAAAAAAGAAGGGTGGGGCCCTTCGCGCGACCTGATCCTGGCGCTCACGGCAGACGAAGAAGGTGGCGAATCGAATGGCGCGCAATGGCTGGCCAAAAACCATCACGACTGGATTGATGCTGAATACTGCATCAACACCGACGCGGGCGATTTTGAGACAAAAAAGGGCAAGCGCATGCTGCTGGGCATGCAGACCAGCGAAAAAAATTACGTCGATTTTCGTCTGGAAGTGAAGAGTAACGGCGGGCACAGTTCGCGTCCGGTGAAGGACAATGCCATTTACCATCTCTCGCAGGGATTGGCGCGGCTTGCCGCCTTTGATTTTCCCGTGAGCCTCAATGAGACCACCCGCGGCTACTTTGAGCATACCGCCGCTCTGGAATCTCCAGCTACCGGCGCTGATTTTCGCGCGGTGGTCGGCTCCGATCATGCCAAAGCGGCAGAGGCCGCGAAACGTCTCAGCCAGTCGGCATTCTTCAATGCGCTCCTGCGCACCACCTGTGTTGCCACACGTCTTGAAGGTGGGCACGCCAACAATGCGCTGCCTCAAACTGCCGCCGCCAATGTGAATTGCCGCATGCTTCCCCAGGACTCGCTGCAAAATGTACAAGACACTCTCAAGCGTGTGTTGGCCGACGACCGCATCGCGGTAAGCGTGGTGGGTGAAGCTGTCCCCGCGCCTGCGTCCGCGATTAATCCTGTGATCGTGAGTAAGCTGCAATCGCTGAGCGCCAAATTTTACGGCGGCATTCCCGTCGTTCCGGTGATGGATACGGGCGCCAGCGACGGCAAGTACTTGCGCATCGCTGGAATTCCCACATACGGTGTTCCCGGAGTTTTTGAAGATGTGGACGATGTGCGCGCTCATGGTAAAGACGAACGCATCGGTGTAAAGGATTTTTATGATGGCGTGGACTTCTATTATGAATTCATCAAATCCCTGGGTGCGCAGTAGCTCCGAGCCGCCAAGCTCAATGCAAGGAGAGAAAAAATGTCAGCCCCGATAAAAGACGGTGATGCCATTGCCATTCGACGCAGTGAACTCGCCTGTCCTGCGCATTCGCTCAAGATGATGGCGAAGGCAGCGGCGAGCGGAGCGGATGAAGTAGTCTTTGATCTGGAAGATGGCTGTGCTCCGTCGCAAAAAGTTGCTGCCCGCAAGACCTTGATCGAGGCGTTTACCACACTCGACTTTAACGGCAAGATTCGCGCCTTCCGCCCGAACGGGATTCATACAAAGTTTTTCTATCGTGACGTGATTGAGGTTGTCGAAGCCGCCGGCCAGAACATTGATGTCGTGGTGATTCCCAAAGTGCAGGATGCAACCGACGTGCTCTTCGCGGACCGACTGCTTACTCAAATTGAGCAAAACATTGGATTGCCTACTGGGCGCATCCGGCTAGAAGTGCTGATTGAGAGCGCCAAAGGCGTCTTGCACGCAGAGCAAATCGCGGCAGCGACCCAGAGGTTAGCTGGATTGATTTTTGGAGTTGTGGATTACGCTGGCGATATCGGCGCGCGCGATACTGTACGCGAGCAGTTTGCACTTTACCATTATCCCAAGGCTAAAACGGTGGCCGCCGCGCGGGCCTCAGGCATTGATGTGATTGACGGCGTCACGCTCCAGTTTCGCGACTTGAAACAATGCGAGCATGATGCGCGTTCTGCCGCACAAATGGGCTTCAATGGCAAATGGGCCATTCATCCCGATCAGGTTTCCGTCATCAACCGCGTATTCACTCCGTCGCAGGAAGAAATCACGCGGGCGCAGGAAATCATTGAGCTCTACGAAAAAGCGGATATCGATTCCGGTGTCGGCGCAATGGTCTATAAAGACGAAATGATTGATGCTGCCAGCCTGCCTGGGGAGCGCAAGAAACTGGCCATCGCCAGAAAAACAGGTTTACTCTAGACCATTCATGTCTCCTGCTAAAAATACCGGCCTGGAACAGGAACTCAAAAGCGCCGTCGCTGAGTTGTGCCGCAATTTCCCTGATACATACTGGCGCGAACTCGATAGCCGTCGCGCTTATCCTGAGGCTTTTGTGCAGGCGCTCACCAAGGCCGGTTACATGGCCACGCTCATTCCTGAAGAATACGGGGGCGCCGGAATGGGGATCACTGAAGCGGCAACGATTCTGGAAGAAATCCATCGCTCGGGCGGCAACGCAGCGGCCTGTCATGCTCAGATGTACGTGATGGGCACGCTCTTGAGGCATGGCTCAGAAACTCAGAAGAAAAAATATCTCCCCTCGCTCGCCCGTGGTGAGCTTCGTCTTCAAGCTTTTGGCGTAAGCGAGCCGACAACCGGCTCCGATACCTCGCAGATGAAGACCTTTGCTCGCCGCGTTGGCGACAATTACATCGTGAAGGGCCAGAAGATATGGATTTCCCGCGCGGAACATTCTGACCTGATGCTGCTGGTCGCGCGCACTACCCCCATCGAACAGGTAAAGAAACGCAGCGATGGACTATCTGTCTTGCTGGTTGATCTGCGCGATGCCAGGAATCACGGGCTCACGATCCGTCCGATCCGCACAATGATGAATCACGCCACAACGGAAGTCTTTTTCGATGACGTTGAGGTCCCCGCGGAAAATCTTATCGGTGAAGAAGGTCAGGGCTTTCGCTACCTGCTGGACGGCTTGAACGCTGAGCGCATTCTGATTGCGGCCGAATGCATTGGCGATGGCCACTGGTTCATAGAGCGCGCCTGCCGTTATGCCAAAGATCGCGTCGTGTTTGGGCGGCCTATCGGGCAGAACCAGGGCATACAGTTCCCTCTCGCTCGCGCCTATGCAAATATTCAAGCGGCTTCGCTCATGGTGGAAAAAGCGGCAGCGCTATTTGACGCGCATCAGCCTTGCGGTCCGCAAGCCAACATGGCCAAATTGCTGGCGGCAGACGCGTCCTGGGAATCCGCCAATGCCACCGTGCAGACCTATGGTGGCTTTGGATTCGCGGAAGAATACGATGTAGAACGCAAATTCCGTGAGACGCGCCTTTATCAAGTGGCGCCGGTTTCCACCAATCTTATCCTTTCTTATATTGCCGAACACGTGCTGGGATTGCCGCGTTCATATTGACGAGGGAGATTAACCATGACGGTTAAACAAGGCTGGACTGGACGCGTGTTTGAAGATTTTGAAGTGGGCGACGTGTACCAGCATCCTCTTGGCCGCACCGTGATTGCCGCGGACAACATCTGGTTCACCCTGCTCACACAGAATACGAACCCAATCCACTTTGACGCTGCTTACAGCGCACAGACCGAGTATGGTAAACCGCTGGTTGATTCCACATTCACGCTGGCATTGGTAACCGGGCAGTCCGTGGCTGACGTTTCACAAAACGCCATGGCCAATCTGGGATGGGATGAAGTTCGCCTGCCCAATCCGCTTTTTGAAGGTGACACGGTTTATTCCCGCAGTGAAGTACTGGAAAAGCGCGAGTCCAAATCAAGGCCGAATGTGGGTATCGTGAAGGTCAGGACCACTGGTTACAAGCAGGATGGCAGCGTAGTGATCGAATTCACCCGCACCATGATGATTTATAAACGCGGACACGTCCCGGTAATCCCGCAGCCCAAAATCGCTCCGCCAAAAAAATAGGTTGGATCACGCTGCTTCGCGCGCGCCTTGCTGAAATCCGCGGATAGAAAACTCCAGTTGTTCCTGCAGGCTCTCGCCCACCAGCATCATATCTCCAATGACTGTGCTCAAGTCCATGCGAATAAGGTTGTGTTGCAGCACCGCCGAGAGAACATGCTGCAGCAATCGCATTTCAATCACAACCAAAGGAATGCTATAGCCTTGGAGTGCGCGCTGTTTCCCGTGGTCTAGCGCTGCCGATTTTGCCCGCTCTGTTGTAATCTCAGAATCTTGATCTACCCGCTTTGCCATTTCATCGATTAGCAGAGGCAAGTGATCGATCCGGTCCTTGTCACTGATTCGGATTGCTCCCAGTTCATGATGCGCCTTTACCAACCTGAGCCACTCCCTGGTGATTTCGCTCAGGCTCTCCTCCATCAGATCTGAAACCCGCTTGATTGGCCTGTCTGGAGGAACATGGCGGCGGTTCTCCAGCCGGCTCTGTATGGTGTGAATCAACGTTGGGACATCGGTTGGCTTAAGCAGGTAATCATCTACCTGGCTGCGAATGGCTTGCAACGCAGTATCAAAATCCGGATAGCCCGTAAGAATAAAAGTGGCGGCCTGCGGCTGGACGCGCCGCATGGCGCTTACCACGGTAAAACCGTCTCCCGGCTGCCCGATGTTCAAATCGGAAAGGAGGACGTCAAATGTGGCATGGTTCATGTGTTCCAGGGCTTCAGGAACGGTTGCCGCCGCAGTCACTTCAAACCCATGTTGTTCAAGTATTGGTTTCAGTGTGTTGCGTATCCCCGCCTCGTCGTCGACGAACAAAATCCGGGTCGCCATTTTTTACTCCAGCAACTTGGATGGTTTTTCAATCCTTATCGTTGGACAGACCCAAAGATTAAGTGGGGACAGCCGGGGTCAGATGTCCGTTTGGCATTGCGCCTATTGTACGAAAGGCCCATCCTCGCCAGATGGGCCTTCTCTGAATGCACGAAATTTCAGCTTATTCTTGGTTTTTAAACGAATAGCCGATCGATACGCCAAAGCGGCTGGCATGTGAACCGCTGAACTCAACGTTGTTATGCACCAGGTAGAAATGCGCTTCTGGCCGGATGAAAATTCTTGGAGTGACGTACAGCCGAATCCCTGCTCCAAATTGTCCGAGGAAGTGATTGCTGCTCACGAAATTCGTACACCCCGTGAATGAGCACGTGAAATCCGGCGTATAGAAGCGGACGCTCTCAGCGCCGATTCCCGCGGAAAGCTCCAATTGCGCGCGCTTGCCGAGCGGTGGTGCATACACGGCATCCACGTCATAGAAAAACGGACGGAACGGTAGTTGCCCCTGGTAAAGGTTCTCACTGGCGCGGAAAGCCGCGTTAAAGCCGACTCCCAGGTTGTGATAGAAAAGAAAATCCAGGCCAAAAGTGGGATATGCCCCGCCGCCAATGGTCTGCAAGGTATCAGTGCTTGCTGGGCCAGTTAAGCCGGAAACGCCTGCAGATAAATCAAATTGCTGCGCCTGCGCAGGGCTTCCCAGCAGAAAAATCAGTGCCAACGCCACTACAAAAAATGCTAGTTTTTTCAAGTCACTCTCCAATCCGTGAAGGCTGGACGAGCTGAACGCTAAATCAATCCACCCCTCGATCTGTCACCAACTATGGGCGATTATCCTACCAGCAGCAGGCGATGTCCAGAATCCGATGGTATCAAGCTGGTTTCATGCCTTTGCATGGATCCATCCATTTTGTTTTGTTAAGACTAGCCATAGGCCGGTCACGCCCCTAGCTGTTATTCTGGAAAATGATCTTCTCCGCCAGAGCAATACTCTTTGATATGGACGGCGTATTGATGGATCCACTCCGTCCGTGGAGCGCGTGTGGCGAACCTGGGCAGCCAAGCACGGGCTCGATCCTGAACATGTCATAGGTCAGGCACATGGCCGCCGCAGCATTGAAACCATCCGCGCTGTGACGCCAGAGATGGACGCCGAAAAAGAAAATTTAATGGTCGAACAAATGGAAATCGATGACAAAGAGGGTGTAACGACGCTGCCGGGCGCAGGGGAACTGCTAGCCCACCTGCCTCCTGACCAGTTTGCCATTGTCACTTCTGCGACCCGTCCTCTCGCTGTTGCACGCCTGGGATATGCCTGTATTCCGGTTCCGCGTCACATGATCACCGCCAATGACGTTGTCCATGGCAAGCCCTCGCCTGAGCCATTCCTGAAAGGCGCGGCATTGTTGGGCTTCAATCCAGCCGATTGCCTGGTGTTTGAAGATTCGCCTGCCGGAATTTCCTCTGCACGTTCTGCTGGGATGGAGGTTATCGCGCTGCAAACCACCTACGATGCCGAGCAACTGCAGGACGCCAATGCGATCATTGGCAATTTGGCAGATGTGAAAGCAAGTTTGAACGAAGGGAACATCCGCCTTGAACTTGTGCCATTTCCCGGTGCAAGGAGCTGACGCTGCTTAAGGTTTTTTCTTCCTTGGTTTCTTCTTAGGAGATGTCTTCGGTTTCTGGCTGTCGATTGCAGAACTGCTGGAGATCTCACGCACAGCTGCTAGCGGCATTCCCGTACACCGCGCCAAAGCCTCTTCAATATCCGCCTGCGTAACGACTTGCCTCTCCGGAATATTATGTTTCAGGTGCAACTGCGCCAGATTTTCACGCTGAGTCCGCTCTTCATCGGAATAAAAACGTGCTTTCTCAAATTCATGGTTTTCCACTGCGTTCTCATGGCGGGCTGAAATAAATTTGAGTCGCTTTCTTGCCTCAATCACCTCTTCCGGCAGCACCGCTTTCTCCTGCTTCATCTTCACATAAGCGCCCGCATCGTCAATTACATCAATGGCCTTGTCCGGCAGGGAATGGTTTGCGATCAGGCGATTAGAAAGGACCACGGCCGCAGTGATGGCCTCGTCGGCGAACTGGACGGCATGGAATTTTTCAAACCGGTCTTTCTCCACCTGCAGGATTTTAATAGCTATCTCTTTGGTAGGCGCTTCCACCTTTACCGCAAGAAATCGTTCGTTGAGCCATGGGGCCTTTTCAAGCGCAGCGTGATGCTCCACCGGCGTGGCAGAGGCAATGCATCTGACTTTTCCGCTCAACAGCGCAGATTTAAGCAGCAGGGTAATCTCGTGTGCGCCGCCTTCCGGGCCCGCCGCAAGCAACGCGTGCAGCTCGTCGAAAAAGAACAAAGTGTCCTTCTCTGCCTTGACCATTTCATCAGTGATTGCGCTCAAAAACTCTGTAGAACGCCGGCTATGCTGGGCCGCCGTAACAACCATCGCCAGATCGATGGAGACAAATAGTTTTCCCTGCAGAAACGCGGTTGCTGCGTTGTCTGCCACACGCTGTACTAGTTCCTCCACTATGGTCTTCTTGCCGACTCCCGGCTCGCCCACCAGCACCACGTTATTTTTGTTCGAGCGGCCAAGAATGTGGACCATCTGCTCGAATTCCTTTTCCCTGCCGATGAGTGGCTGGAGGCGTCCTTCCTTCGCCATTCGCGTCATATAACCGCTAAATTCTGGCAGCAGCACGAATGCTTTGGGAGCTACTGGCGCCGTCTCTTCAATTGTCCGGGCGAGTTCTTCTCGTACGGCAGAGAGACGCACGCCATGTTTGTTCAGGATCTGTGCCCCGAAAGAATTTTCTTCGCGCATCAGTCCCAACAGGAGATGCTCTGTTCCAATGTATTTATGGGAAAGGTGCTCGGCCTCCTCAGCGGCATAACCGAGCACCCGCCGGCCCTCATCACTTAACGGCATGTCCACTGACGTTGACACTTTTTCGCGAACGACTGTATTGGCTTCAATTTGTTTGCGAATGTCCTCAACGGGAGAGGGCCCGCCCACGAACCGATGTGTCAAGGCTTTATCTTCGCGCAGCAAACCGAGCAACAGGTGTTCCGTTTCAATTCGCGAGCTGCCGAACTGGCTGGCCTCATAGCGGGCGAAAAAAATGACCCGTCGCGCTTTCTCTGTATATCTTTCAAACATTGATTCGTCCTCTATAAGCGACAAGTATTGTACAAACTTACGTGGATACATCGCTTACATGAAGATTCCGCTTATTTTTTCGCTCTTCTTCGTGTCTCAGAGCCTCCGTGGTGGATGTTCTGGCGTTTGACGGCATACAGGAACTCGGCTCAGCGAATGCACCTGCCTCGTTAACCGGCCTCCCATATACAATTCTTCTATCTCATTTGAGGAGCAAAATAACTCATGCAACGCAATGCAAGCGCACATTGGAGCGGCGGATTGAAAGACGGCAAAGGCACGCTCACCTCTCCCAGTGGAGTACTCAAGAGTACGCCGTATTCTTTTGCCACCCGTTTTGAATCGCAGCCGGGCACGAACCCTGAAGAACTGATTGCCGCGGCCCACGCAGGCTGTTTCAGCATGGCCCTTTCAGCCCAGCTCGGTAATGCCGGAATGACGGCACAGTCCATTGACACCACAGCCACGGTCACACTTGAGAAGCTGGATTCCGGCTTCGCAGTCACCTCATCCCACCTGCAAGTCAAAGTAAAAATTCCCGGTGCAGATAAGGCCAAATTTGAAGAAGCAGCCAAAAATGCAAAAGAAGGCTGCCCTATCTCTAAGCTGCTGAATGCAAAAATCACCATGGATACCCAACTGGAAAATTAACCATCCCACCACTAGCGAAGCTTGCGCTAACAAGGGCGCAGGCTTCGCGTCTAAATTCTCGGTTCACCACTCATCTTTACAACTCGTCCCTTGGAGGTATTCTCATGCGCAGAAGCTTCGCGCTTACCCCTGTATTCATCGCAGTTGTTTTCGCCGCTAGTTTGGGCCATGCGCAGTCTGCTGTACTTGATCTGCCGCGTGACAGCCAGCATGCCAAGATTATCCAACGAATCGGCATTACAGATATCACCATCAATTACCATCGCCCGCTGGCGAAAGGCAGAAAAGTCTGGGGTGGCATTGTGCCTTACGGAGAGGTGTGGCGCGACGGCGCCAATGAAAACACGACGATCGAATTCACCGATCCCGTGACCGTGGAAGGCAAGCCTTTGGCCAAGGGTATTTACGGTTTGCATATGCTCCCAACGCAGAATGAATGGACCGTCATCTTTTCAAAAGCCGCCGCCTCCTGGGGCAGCTTTACCTACAACCGATCGGAAGATGCGCTTCGCGTCACAGTGAAACCGCAGGCCGCAGAGATGAAAGAGGCCCTGGCTTATGAAGTGGATAACGTCACCCCAGACTCGGCAGTCATCTCCCTGCGCTGGGAAAAGCTTGCGGTGCCGTTTAAGGTGGAAGTCAATACGCATGAGATCGTCGCGCAGAATTTGCATGCGCAGCTACGTGGCCGTGCGCAATATACGTGGGACGGCTGGGACGATGCCGCGAATTATCTTCTGGCCAACAAATACAACCTTGACGAAGCGCTGAAATATGAGGATCAGTCGATAGGCGTGGAAGAGCGCTACGACAATTTAATCAACAAGTCGCGGATTCTTGACGCAATGAACCGCAAAGACGAGGCGACTCTGGCCCGCAACAAAGCGCTTGGGATGGCAAATGTCACGCAGCTACACACGTACGGACGCCAACTGCAATTGGCCGGCAAGCAGGATGAAGCATTTGCGGTCTTCCGCACCAACATAAAGAAAAACCCGGACCACTGGACGGCCCATAATGAAGCGGCCCGCATGGCATGCGCTAAAGGTGATTTTGATGGGGCCGTGAAAGAAATGAAACTTGCTTCTGCCGCAGCTCCGGACCAGATCAAGAGCGCGCTGGATGGATTCACTAAACGTCTGGAAGCCAAAGAGGACATCAACAAATAATTTTGAACGCAAGTTACGGAGTGTGCGCGATCCAGCCTTGACTTTAGCCTCTTATCACGGCGCAACCAACGCCGATTTAGGAGGTACCATGGTTGGATTTCGCGTTTTACCAATCGACTCTAAATTTGCTGAGGCAGTCCGCAGCACGCTGAAGTCTCCACAATACGGGCATCCTGCCCATGTGGAACGCGCCACCGGCTATGGGCCTTGCCGCGCATGTCTGCAACAATTTCGGATCGGCGAAGAAGATCGGATTCTATTTACTTTTAACCCGTTCCAGGGTCTCGATAACTACCCTTCGCCTGGACCGGTCTTCATTCACGCTCATTCATGCAAGGGTTATGACAATGCTCAAGCCTTCCCTGAAGAACTGCGATCTCTTCCGCTGACTCTGGAAGCATATGGCGAAGACCGCTGGATTATCGCCCGCGAACGCCCTTCAGCGAACGAGATTGAAAGCTCAGTTGATCGACTGCTGCAGACCAGAGGCGTTCGTTACATTCACGTTCGCAATACTGAGGCTGGATGCTTCATTGCCCGGATTGAACCCTCCGGCATCATGCAGGACCACGGCTGAAAACATCCCTTGGCCCAGGCATGAACGACACTTGAAGGCTCGCCTCTGCGCTATCATGGATGCGATTCCATGAATCCCGCAGGGAGACTTTCTCGTCATGCGTAGATGGTTATGCGCCTTCACTTTGATTGGCATTCTTCTGCCGTCCGGCTTCGCTGTCGGTCAAAAAGCTTCCGCGCCATCACCCGGTCCCATGGCGTTGGAGGTGCGGTCAGAATTTTTTTACGCCTGGAATGCCTACAAACAATATGCGTGGGGACATGATGAGCTTAAGCCCCTGAGCAAGGGCCATCACGATTGGTACAGCAAGTCCCTGCTCATGACGCCAGTGGATGCCCTGGACACCATGATGCTTATGGGACTAACGGATGAAGCAGACAAGACTCGGGAATTCATCGCGACAAATCTTTCCTTCGATCAGGACATTGAAGTCAAGAATTTTGAAATCACTATACGTCTTTTAGGTGGATTGCTGAGCAGCTACCAGATGTCCGGCGACAAGCGTCTACTGGATTTGGCTGACAATCTGGGAAACCGGCTGCTACCCGTTTTCAACTCGCCTACGGGAATGCCATACATGTTCGTGAATCTCAAGACCGGCAAAACGCGCGGCGTGGAAAGCAATCCTGCGGAGATAGGAACGCTGCTGCTTGAGTTCGGCACGCTCAGCAAACTAACGAACAAGCCGATTTATTACGACAAGGCCAAAAGCGCCGTGGTCGCGTTGTACAGCCGGCGATCAAAGATCGGGCTGGTTGGTTCTACCATCAACGTTGAAACTGGCCAATGGATTGATACCACCAGCCACATCAGCGGAGGAATCGATTCTTATTACGAATATCTGCTGAAATCATCGCTTCTCTTTGGAGACAAAGACTGTAAAAAAATGTGGGAATCAAGCGTAAAAGCCGTCAACAAATATCTTGCTGACAGTAACCGCAATGGCCTGTGGTACGGACAGGCAGATATGAACACGGGCAAACGTATTTCCACGCAATATGGAGCGCTGGATGCCTTCTTTCCCGCGGTACTGGCACGTTCAGGCGATTTGGATCGCGCACACAAACTGCAGGAATCGTCGTACAAGATGTGGACCACTTTTGGCATTGAGCCGGAAACGCTGGACTACACAACGATGAGAGCCGTCTCTCCCGGCTACCAACTTCGGCCTGAGATTATTGAGTCCGCCTACTATCTGGCTTTTTATACCAAAGAAGATCGCTACCAGGAGATGGGATCTACTTTTTTGCTGAGCCTGGTCCGCTACTGCAAGACGGACGCCGGATATGCCGCATTGAGCAATGTGGAAACCAAGGCCAAGAAAGACAGCATGGAAAGTTATTTTCTGGCAGAGACGCTTAAATATCTTTATTTGCTATTCGCGCCGCGAGGGACACTGGACCTGAACAAAATGGTATTCAATACGGAAGCGCATCCGCTCCGAAACACCTGGTCAAATGAGGCTAAAGATTAGATTTGGAAAATTGTTACAGGCGGCATGCCCAGGTAATTGCTCTTGGTAAGGGACCGTAGAGTAATTCGGAGAAAAGAGATAAAAGGACATCCGGACGTAAGAAAAGGCTTGGAGGCACCTTCCCCGGAAAACGCCACAGCCGATATCCTTTTATCTCACCCACCATACTTCTCCTCCGCAAAGCTCATTGCTACCAGCGTCAGCGCTATTTATCACCTATCGACCCTCAGTGCGCGTCGCTCTTGTCAGCTACCGTCTGGCTATTCTTATTGCAAGACCAAGGCCAAAGGTTTGTCTCCGTAAGTTATTGAAGCAAAAAGGAGAGATTTAGGAAGAGCAGGCCCCTGTGACAAGTTGGCACAGACCGTTGCGTCATGTGTCAACCAGGTTTGTCACAGAGCAGGGGCTAGGGACATCGCCGGATACCTATTTCAGGTTGGTGAAAGCGGAACTTATAGGATCTGCTCCGGGCGCCGTGGCGGAAAACTCTCCCTCAACTTTGGCCTCATCGAACCGCCGCTGAAAGTACGCGTCTATAGCAACGGTGTCATCAATCAGATCCAGCGGCAGTGCGATGTTGATGTGGTAAATAAAGCCGCACGCGTTCTCAACCCCATGCAAAACAATGGTTGCGTCTTTAATCTCAAAGCCATCAAAGTTATAGCCGGCGGCAGCTACCTCGGGCGTCCAATGCTCGGTGAAGAGATTGTCGTTCCGTCCAATGAATGCCAGCTTGCGATAATGCTGGAAAATCCCGGCCAGCCGCAGGCGCAGTTCAGCATTTGTTGCTTCCTGTAAGGCGAGCAGCCCGGAAGTGGTTTGGGGGAGTTTCATTCGACAATAATAAGAGTCATGATAACCCGCTAAGGTGACAGCCGGAACGCAATCTTCTGCATTTTTGCGTGTTTTTATTGATGCCGGCCCATCTTCCAGAGCATCTGGCGCAGCATACCCAGCCACATTTCAGCATCGGAGGAGGATAGTTGCAGGCGGCGGACCATCCGGCGGATCTTTTCTTCTTTGGCAGCAATGGAGCGCTCGCCCAAGTAGCCGCTGGCGCGAAGCACATCGATCAGCATTGTGGTAATGCGTTCGAGTTCACCTGCGACCGCGGGCTTTGGCTTCTCGATCTTGGATATTGCTTTGCTGCCAGTGCGATTTCTGCCTTTGGCCGGACTGCGCGCCAGTTCGTAGAGACACACTGCCACCGCCTGCCCAAGATTCATTGACGTATGTTCTTCTCGCGTAGGGATGTGCATGAGCCAGTGGCAATGGCTGAAGTCGTCATTTGACAGTCCGCGTTTTTCCGAACCGAACAACAACGCCACGCGGCTTCCTGCTTTCAGCCGCTTGCGAATCAGCGGTGCGGCTTCTTGCAGGAGCCGCAGGGGATGATGCAGTTCCCTCTTCCCTACCGCAGTCGTACCAATCACCAGTGAACAGTCAGCCACCGCTTCAGCCACACTCGAATATTGTTCCGCCCGCGCCAGCAAAGGAGCTGCACCCACAGCGGAACGGGCCTCGCGGAACGACGCTTCATATGGATTCACTACGCGCAGGTGTGGGAAGCCCAGGTTGCTCATGGCTCGTGCAACCGCACCAATGTTCAGTGGATTGCGCGTGGATACCAGCACGACACATAGCTGGTCGAAATCGGGAGGCGTTGACAAGACGGACTCATTTTAACTGGATCGGCAGTTCGTCTCTCCCAGGCCTCTAGTGTCACTCGTCACAAGCCGGAGTTATTTTGTCCCATGACCAGATGGTCGTGATTTCGTCTAAAAAATAGTGGCTTTGGCCCTTGACAATTACTGCTAATGTATTAGCATGTGCTAGTGCACTAGCACATAGAAAGAAAGCGGCATTCGAATCAGGAGAGCCATGAGCAACGAAAAGCATCTTCAATTAGGTCGGCGTGAACGCCAGATTATGGACGTGATCTACCGCCGTGGCAGGGCGTCCGTGACTGAGGTCCTTGCCGACTTGACGGACCCGCCCAGCTATTCTGCAGTACGCGGCATGTTGGGCCTGCTGGAAGATAAAGGATACCTGCGGCATGAGCAGGAAGGCTTGAAGTATGTCTATCTTCCTGCCGACGATACGCGTCAGGTCCGCGCTAATGCCTTGAAGCACATGGTAACGACTTTTTTTGGCGGCTCTCCGGAGCAGGCAGTTGCTGCGCTGCTGGAAATGTCTGACAGCACGCTTTCCAGCAAAGACAAACAGTATCTTTCTCAACTGATCAAAAAAGCCCAGCAGGAGGGACGATAAGCATGCACTCTATTTCTTCATCCGCAATCATCCTGGATACAGTGGTGAAGTCAACGCTTCTGCTGGCGATCGCCTGGGGCGCGGCTCTGGTCCTAAAGAAACGATCGGCTGCCACGCAGCACATGGTGCGCGCTTTCGCGCTTGCCGCTCTGCTGCTGCTTCCAGTCTCCGTGATGCTGGTGCCCGCATGGCATATAAAAGGACTCCCGCAGTATCCCAAGAGCCATGATTCGATAGAACAGCGGGCCGCGCAGTCTGCTATTGCGACCTCGCCGATAAACACCCGCAAAGCGCCATCAGCACCCACTAAATATTCAGTAATTTCTATCGCAACCACGCCTGCGCATTCACGAGTTAAGCCTGATGTTCACGCTGCAAGGTCGCTGAACGCTCAGCCTCTCACCGCGCCCAGCACGGGCACTGCTGCGCCCGCTAGCTCAACAATATCCTCTGAAACCGCGCCTGTCGGACAAATTGCTTCAGCACCGTCTCCAACTAACTTAATCCCCTCGTTTTTGCCCAAACTTCTGCTTGGCCTTTGGATCACCGGCGCGTTGTTTTTCCTCGCTCGCTGGCGCTTGAACGCCATGCGTCTGGCAGCTCTCGTCCGCCGCGCCAACGTGCTTACCGATTCAGGCTGGAACGGACAAGTGCGCTCAGTCTGTGGTGAACTGGGAATCGATCGCCACGTTGCGCTGTTGGTGAGCGAAGAGATTGAAGTGCCGATCACTACGGGCATCATGTTCCCGCGCATCGTCCTCTCGCCCGATTATCCTGAGTGGTCGCTTATGCGGCGCTCCGCCATTCTTAACCATGAACTAGCGCATATCAAGCGGCTGGACGCTTTCACGCAGGCGCTGGCTCATCTGGCAGCCTCAGTTTATTGGTTTCATCCTCTGGTGTGGCTCATGGTGCGGGCCATGCGCGCGGAACGCGAACGTGCGTGTGACGATCACGTGTTGGCGGCGGGGACAAAGGCCTCAGACTACGCACATGAATTGCTGGATATCGTTTCCGGATTGCGTGAACCTGAACTGGCAGCAGCGCTGGCCATGGCGCGCAAATCGCAATTGGAAGGTCGCGTTCTGGCTGTATTGAATCCGGCGTTGCCGCGCGGGTCAGTTTCCCGTCCGGCTGCGCTTGCTCTGGGTATATTGACGCTGTGCATTGTGTTGCCTCTTTCCGCGATGCGGCCCGCGTCGCAAAGCAATGCACCCGCCGCCAAAAGCAGTAAAGCCAAGCCAAGTCCGGCTACCACCCCGGCAACTGCGCCACACGCCCAAGATTCATCCACACCAAAGAATGAATCGCAAGCTCCTGAAGCAAGGCCTTCTTTTGATAATGACTCTGAGCCTGCTGAACCAGCGGAAATGGCGGAAGCTCCTGAAGCTCCTGAAGCACCTGAGGCTCCCGAAGCACCTGAAGCTCCTGAAGCGCCAGAACCACCTGCCATGTTCCAGAGCGGCAGTGTGCCGGCAGTTCCTGCCGTTCCCGCTGTACCGGCTGTCCCCGCAGTGCCTGGTGTTCCGGCAGTGCCAGCAGTTCCGGCGGTGCCCTCTGTTCCAGGTAGCGATATCAGCGTTTGTGGCACGCGCGCCAAGCTCCACAACATGAACATTGAGTCGAACAACGGTAACAAGCATTGGATAGCAAACTGGTCGGGCGGCGATTGCAGCTTGGATTTACACGCTGAAGGCGACATTAAGTTCAATGCCGAAGCCACAGAAATCCAGAGTATCTCTCCCGGCGGCTCTTTTGAAATAAATTTGCGTCAGGACGACACACTTAAACAAGTAAAAGTCACTCCGTCGGCCAGCGGTCTGCAATATGTTTACAAGATCAATGGCAAACAAGAGCCTTTTGAAGGCGAGGCTAAAGCCTGGTTCTCACAATTCCTTCTGTCATTGGAACGCAGCACCGGGTTTGCTGCCGACGCGCGCGTCCCGGCGCTGCTGGCCAAGGGCGGCCCCAACGCCGTTCTGGATGAAATCAGCAATCTACAATCAGACTACGTTCGTGGCATTTACTTCCGCAAACTTCTGGAGCAACCCAACCTGTCTTCAGCGGTGATACAGCGCGTCATCAAGCAGGCAGGCGAGCAAATCAATTCTGACTATGAGATGGCCCGCGTGCTCATGACCGTGAGCAAGCAATATGACCTGCCTGATGAAGCTTCACGCACAGCATTCCTCAACGCAGCCAACAAGCTCAAGAGCGACTATGAACATTCCCGAGTATTGATTGAGCTGCTGCGGCGGCCCAACATCTCCAAGGAAAATGTGAGCATGGCATTGAGTTCGGCGGGCAACATCAAGAGCGATTATGAAAAGTCGCGCATTCTGCTCTCGCTTCTCGATCAGAAAGCTTTTGACCAGTCGCAATTGGATTTTTATCTGAAGTTGGTATCGTCTATTCAATCCGACTATGAGAAGTCACGCGACCTTCTGGCTCCGATGCAGAAATACAAGCTGACTGCAGACCAGACCAACCGCATCATGGACGCGACTACCGGTATTGGCTCTGACTATGAAAAGTCGCGGCTGTTGCTGGGGCTGGCGAAGCAGAGCAAATTCGATGAAGCGCAGATGGCCAATTATTTGAAAGTGGTCGACTCCATGAAGTCTGACTATGAGCGTTCGCGCAGCCTGCTGGAACTGATGCAGAACAATAGCTTGAGCAGCGCGTCCATGACCAAGGCCATGCAGGACATGCAAAAAGCCGGCAGCGACTATGAGAAATCGCGCGTATTAATTACTCTGCTCAAAGCCCACAAGTTCGATGAGAGCCAGATGAGCATCTATCTTGGGCTCACAGATTCCATGACCAGTGATTATGAGCGCTCGCGCTCCCTGATCGGGCTGATGAACAACAACAAACTGAGTAATGATTCATTGGGTAAGGTGCTGAACGCAGTAGGCCGGATCACGTCTGACTTTGAGAAGGGGCGCGTGCTCTCAACCGTGGCGAACTCCTATTCATTGGACGGCGCATTGCGCGAAAGCTACATCAAAGCCGCAAACTCCATCCAGAGTGAATTTGAAAGGAATCGCGCACTGGCAGCCGTGGTGAAGAGGGCGACGCTGTAGCTTTTCTCAAGTCTCGAGCGTAGCGAGAGATCCCTATGGCCAAGAGGCCGCAAACCATCGCCACTCATGGCTACAGATTTCCCATCTCATCCGATTGAATTTGAGTTATTTTCCAAGCCCACCGATTCTGGACTTCCATAGGGTGCCCTCGCTTCTGCTCGGGATTTCACACAGAAGGCGTAATCGCAATCACCCGCAGCGGGCTGCCCGATCCGTTCACAATCTTCAGAGGCGCGGCGATGACCACTGCTCCTGTGGGCGGCAACTGGCCAAGATTGCATAAACCTGCAAGCCCGAATTTGCCGCTGCCGTGCATTACGTAGTGATTGGGAAACGGTGGATCGAAGCTAGCAGCGCGACCGGCATCAGTCCCAACGGTTTCAACGCCAACGCCAAGAACGTCACGTTCTTTTGCCAGGAAGTCCGAGCATTCCTTCACGAATCCCGGGGTGTGCGGGCCATCGTCCTGGAGGTTGATGTATTGTTTGGGGTCGGTGCGAGCGGACCAACCTGTGCGCAGCAGCATCCATGCACCGGCGGGGATGTGCCCGTGCTGGCTTTCCCACTGCTTTACGCGATCGACCGTCAATAGAAAATCTGGATCGCGCGCCACATCGGCCGTCACGTCAATCACGCAGGCAGGCCCAACAAACTTTTTAGGATTGATCTTATCCACGCTGTTTTCCGGCAGGTCCTTGCCGCTCACCCAGTGGATAGGAGCATCAAAGTGCGTTCCAGTATGCTCGCCCGTCTCAAAGCCGTTCCAGTACCAGGCCGGACCACGATCGTCATAATGCGAAAGCTCCCAAATCTTGAATGCCGGTGTGTTCGGCCATTGCGAAGGCAGCGGCAGCAATGGCGTCTCTGGGGTGAGCGGCTGTGTGAGATCAATCACGCGCAGCGCGCCGGCGTTGAGTTGGGTGATGAGTTCAGCCAGGATATTGGACATTACATTCCTCCCGCAAAAAAACAAACCTACCACGGAGGCACTGAGACACGGAGGGACCAAATTGCAAGAAGTGAGCGTTTCCAGAAAATCGCTACATGAAACACACAGAACAATGCGTTGCTTTTTATTCCGATTTTCTCCGTGTCTCTGTGTCTCCGTGGTGGATTTTCTCTATATGCCGCTTGAACTGAAACCGATTTTCCAGCAAAGCCAATTCCGTCACGTAGCCTTTTGGCCCCACAGCTTCCACTTTCGCCACGATGGAGGTGAGGTCATTGGCTTTGAGCGCGTCATCGAAAACATGCGTGAACTCTTCGATTGTGGAAACGGTTTTGGTGCGGGCAATACCGGAGGCCCGCGCCACGCCTTCAAGATCGCTGCCGGTAGAGGTCGCCGTGGGAAAGCCGCCGACTGAAAGCAGGCTTTCATTGTCAAAAACAACATGCACCAGGTTCTTGGGTCGATAGCGCGCAAGCGTGGTATATCCGCCAAGGTTCATCAGGATGGAGCCGTCACCATCGAACACCACAACTTTCTGTTGCGGAAGGCACAGCGCAAGCCCCAAACCGGTAGATGATCCGAGTCCCATGGCGTGCTGCAGGTAGAAGAAGTTCGGCTTGTGGCCAAGCGATTGCAGCTCACACGCCACAGCGCCCATGATGGTCACAACCAGGCAGTCTTCCAGCCGGCCATAGACCGTGCGCAGGCATTCAAGGCGCTGCATCATGCAGGTTCCTCCCACATAAGTTCGCGCGTGAGAAGCAATGCCGCAGGATGCAAGCTGGCATAGGCCCAGGTCTGCGCTTCAGCAATGCGCTTTTCTACTTTCGCGGGATCATCCAGGAACGAATATGGAATACCAAGCGACCGTAGCAAAGGCTCCGTCACGCCTCCGCCCTGGGTTTGCCAGGGATCGCGTTCGCCAAAGTGGCCCCGGTAACTGATGAGCATAAGCAGCGGAATGCGGTAGAGCTGTGCGAAAGAAACAATGCCGTTGATGCTGGCCAGAAAACCGTGGTTCTGCATCAGCATGGCGGATTTTACCCCGGCAAAATGTGCGCCTGCGGAAATGCCCACGCCTTCTTCTTCCTTGGCGAGCCGAACCAGGATCATTTTGGGATCGTCTTCCGCCATACGGATCAGGTGGACCAGCCACGTCTCAGGCAGCGCGGAGACAAGTCCGATGCCGCATTTTTTTAGCGCGTCGTAAACTACTCCGGAGTTGGCGAGAGAGACTGGCATGCAGGAAGGAAGTAGCTTACAGGAAGTGGAAGCATTCGGGAAGGTCGCAGATCAGCACAGCGAAAGACTTACTCCTAAAACGGCAGGTGGACTTTTTTTGCGAGCTTATGAATTTCCGGATGAAACTCATCTGCCAAATTGCTGGTGACAAAGCCCGTTAGAGCGATCGCACTACGGCGGAATCCATGAGAAGTGTTGGCATAAGGATCGGGCAGATAAGCATTGCCGACAAAACCACCGGCGAATGCGCCCGCCACATTCGACAATGCCAGACGCGGGCGCCCTGAGTCACTGCGGTCAATCACAACGTACCGGACCGTATTAAAAACGCGACCAAAGAAATTCTTGTTGATGGACGTGAAATAGCGCGGGTCTTCATGCAGGATGGAGGCAGCCACGAACTTTCCGCCCTGAACCGATGCCCAACTGGCCATGAAGTCACCATAGTTGCGGGCAAAGGCGGGAAACCCCTGCCGCCATTCAGCCGGATAAGCCTTGGGAGGATTCGCCATCGTGAGCCCGGTATAAAACGCGGCCACGGGATAAATGCCGGGCCGGAATGTTTCCACGGCAAAGTAGCGCAGCTTGCCTTTTACGGTGAGCGGCCCGGAAGTCGCGGGATCTCCCACGGTGCTGCTCCTGTCCTCGGTCGCTGAAGAAACTTTTCCCTTTTTTACATTCGGTGAAGGCGAAGGAGCAGGTTGTGGATTCGATTGCTGATCCTGTGTTTTCCCTGCTGCTGAATTGCATGATTCGGGCTGAGTTCCCTGCCCGTAGGCGTTATAACAGAAGCAGGCAGCGGTCATGATCCACAATGCGACGGCAAGCAAGAATCTCTTCGTCATCAGTTTTAATGGTATATCACCCACGACTTCACAGCAGAACAGCTGATTCATTGTTCTACGCACAAAGCGCCGGGTTGAAATCGCAAGAGGGGTACATTTATTATTCGGCCCACCATGGGAATCAGGACAAGACCAGGACAATTCTTCTTCACGATGTTAGCGGCTACGTTTCTTGTCGCCAGCGCTGCTGCGCCGCAGCCGACCGCAACCATTGAGAAACCCAAGTCGCGCACCGTGACAGGAGGATTTTGCCGCGTCCTGAGCAATGACACTTTTTCCGGCAACTTTGGCCCAAATAGTTCGCTGCCGACGATTGCCTTAACGATTGGACCAAGCTCCGCAATGGCTGATCAGTTGCACGCGAACAAGGCAAAGTTCACCGGCCCCGGCACATATAAAAATGAGATTATTGCCGTGTATCTGGGAAAAACTGCGCTTGAGGATAGCTATATGGGACTTGGAACCGTAATCATCAATGCCGACAAACACTCAGGCACCTTCGCCTTGAACGACAAATCCGCCGCGGGGCACTTCGATTGCGGCGCACCGCCCACGTCTTGAACTGGTTTAGCTCCTTCGGGCCGCAAATTTCCCGATTTTGCAGGAACCAGGTACTAGCACCTTTGCCTTCCAGCTCTGGATTGTATAAACCTCTCCAATGTGTTGAAATCTGATACACCCAGTACGTCGTTTGGATACACTTTTGGCTCCATTGACGGCTTCAATCTGTCTATCTTATTGAAAAACAGGTTTAGGTCGATCAGTTGCCTACTATCAGGGGATAGACCAAGCGCCCGGGCTCTAACAAATGAAACGTCACGCCATCTTCGTCAGGATCATCACCGCTTTGCTCGCTTTGGTGAGCACGCACCTCTTTTCACAGCAAACGCCGGAGCAGGAAATTGCGCAGATCGTCGCGCAAAGCCAACAGGCCCTGAGTGAGCACAATGTACAAAAAGCGCTGTCGCTCATTCAGCAAGGGCTAATCAAGTTTCCTAATCGCGAAGAGTTGCAGATTGAATTGGCGCGAGTTTATGTGGAGCAAAAAAAAGATCGCCAGGCGATTGGTCTGCTGAACTCCATTCTGTTGGCGAATCCTTCCAGCCGTAATGCCAAGCTGGAACTGGCGCAGATATTTGGCTATCGGGAAAACTACCGCGAATCTGACAGGCTCTATGGCGAGCTGCTTACGGACAATCCCGATGATGAAACTGCTGCCCTTGGCCTCGTCCATAATCTGACGCTGGAAGGAAAGCGCGCAGAAGCCCGCACGCAGTTGCAGCAAGCGTTTGGCCGACATCCGAACAGCCTGCAGTTGCAACAGTACAGCGACTATCTGACGTCCGATCCTATAGAAGCGCACGCAAGGAACTTCCATCGCGTACAAAATTCCGAATCATTTTTCACTGATACCTCAGGAAACCGTTCCGTTTATTCCAGCCAGGGGCTGGTCTATCAGTTCAGTAAAAACATCACCAGCCGGATGGGGCTGGATGAAACATCGCTGTGGAAGACCGGCACCTTTACTGAGACGGTAATTTCGGGTGCCGCGGATACTCGCCTGCGGCTGGGCAAATATGTTGCCGTGCGAACCAGCCTTGGAGCGGTGCGCTTTGCCGATACCAGCAGCCAGCTTCTTTATGGCGGAGACCTGGAACTCTATCCCTTGAAGGGGCTTTATGTTTCCGGCGGTTTCTCGCGATATCCGATTTCACCCACGTTTGATTCCACTGCATTCGACTTGCTGGCGCAGGGCTGGCATGCCCATGTCGATTATCACGGACATAATTTTTCCGTCGCGGGCAGTTTTGCTGTTGCTCACTATTCTGACAGCAATCATGGCGAGCGCGAGTGGGGAGAAGCGCTGCGCTGGTTCCCATGGCATGATAATCAGTTTGCCATTGGCGGCGGCTATGCGTTCCGCCATATTCATTTCACCAAAGACCTGAATCACGGCTACTTCAGTCCCAACCAGTACCGCAGCCATCTTGGCGCAGCCGGATTCCGCATGCGTCTGGGCAAACATTATCGCGGCGAATATCTGGGTTATGGCGGCGCTGAAATTCTGGAAGACTTTGCGGGCTATTCTCCTGCGGGCGTTGCCGTAATGAAGAACGACTTTCTTTTTGGATCGTGGGACCTTTCCGCAGACTACACCTATTACCACCTGATACAAGCAACAGGCGCGTTCCGTACGAATGCCATGAGCGTGACGCTGGGGTACAAATTTTAATGACACAAATTTTGACGACACAAGTTTTGGCAAAACAAATTTTGATCGATGCAAGGTTTGGCCGCAGTCCTAGCAGGCTGTAGAAAGGCTCTTTCGGATGTCCGGCAGCGAAAAAAATCGTAACTTTAGAATTCTGGTGGTGGATGACGATGATTCCACCCGCAGCCTGCTCAGCTCCGTGCTGGCTGCGGAAGGTTATGAGTGCCTCACCGCCAACAGCGTGGCCACGGCGGATGTAATACTGCGCCAGGAGCCGGTGCAGCTTGCGCTGCTTGATCTTTATCTGGGTACGGCCAATGGACTCAACGTGCTTGATCTGATCAAAGTTCTGCAGCCGCAGTGCGCCTGTGTGATCATGACCGCGCATACCAGCGTTGAGACCGTAACCAAGTCTCTGGGCTCCGGAGCCATTGAGTATCTGGGCAAGCCCTTGTTGATCGATGATCTTTTGGCGCTGGTGCGCAAAGTGCAGACAAGCAAGCGCGCTTCGGGCGAAGCCACTGCCGCGATTGACGAGGGCCCTGAGACATCCATTATTGGACGCACGCCGAAAATGCTGGAAGTCTATCGCGCCATTGCGCGTGTGGCTCCCACGGAAGCCAGCGTGCTGATTCTGGGCGCAAGCGGCACAGGCAAAGAGCTGGTGGCGCGGGCGCTGCACGATCATAGTTCGCGCGCAGACAAACCGTTTGTTCCCGTCAACTGCGGCGCGCTTCCGGAAAACATCCTGGAAAGCGAACTTTTTGGCCATGAAAAAGGCGCGTATACCGGCGCAGATAGCAGCCGTCCAGGGCTGTTTGAAGCCGCGCACGGCGGCACGCTTTTCCTCGACGAAATCTCTGAAACCAAGCCCGGCTTCCAGGTCAACCTGCTGCGCGCGGTGCAGGAGCAACAGATTCGCCGCGTTGGCTCGCATAAGTACACGCAGATCAACGTGCGCATTCTTGCGGCCAGCAATCGCGACCTGACCAAGCTGATGACGGAAGGGCGCTTCCGTGAAGACCTCTACTATCGGCTGAGCGTTGTCGTGATCAATCTTCCGGGACTTGAGGAGCGCCGTGAAGACATTCCTTTGCTTGTCCAACATTTCCTGAAGCGCTCCAATCACAAGAGCAAGCGCAATATCACCATCACGGATTCCGCGGTAAAGATACTGACCAATGCATCGTGGCCGGGGAATGTTCGCGAGCTGGAGAATCTGGTGGAGCGGCTGGCGATTTTCTGCTCGTCGGGCGAAATCGGCGTGGCCGACGTGGAACGCGAGCGTCAGATGGTCCGCAGCAATGGCCTTCCGGATAAAACGCCTCCGTCGTCACTGGAAGACATGGAGCGCCAACACATACTGCGCGTTTTGCAGGAGCACGCAGGCAACAAATCAAAGGCCGCGAGGGCTCTGGGTATCGAAAGAAAGACTCTTTACCAGAAAGCGCGCAGGCTGGGAATTGATTTGATGGTTGGCTGATTGCAAGGAGTACATCGGCTCAGCAATGAAGTTTTTCTCCAACTCGAAGCACGCCAAGACCATCACGTGGGGCCGTTGGGTCAGGCTCAACGTGGTGCTGCTGGGATTGGTGTGCCTGGTGAGCCTGAGCTTCCCTGTTTCCACGCTGAGCCAGAAGCTGAATGATTTTTTCTTTCGCGTGCGGCGTCCGTTGCCAGTCTCGAACCAGGTTGCCCTAGTGCTGATTGACGACGCCACACTGGAGCAGCATGGACGCTGGCCATGGCCGCGCGCAGAGCTGGCTAAACTCATTCGCGCTGTCAGCGCGCAAAATCCAAAAGCTATTGGCGTTGATGTCCTACTGCCCGAGCTTGAGGATGAGCAGAATGATTCCGCATTGACCAGCGCCATACAGTCCGCTCCCAACCTTGTGCTGGCCGCCAAAATCTCCACGTCGCCCACCGGCAATTTGTGGATGGACCCGCTTCCCCGCTTTGCACAGGCGGCTAAAGGCGTGGGGCACGTACAGGCGATCATGGATTTTGACGGCCTTTGCCGCAGCATTCCCGTGCAGGAACCAAGCGCGGACGGAGTGCGGCCTGCATTCGCTCTGAAGCTGGCTGAATTGGCCAAGCCTGGTGTGCTGCCTAAGAAAATCGCTCTCGATGCAAACTCACCCGGCGTGGAACGTCTGGCTTCGTTGCCGCCATTGTTGGTTGATTATCGGCCTCAGTTTGAGCCGGGAGAGCCGAATCCGCCTTTCGTTGTGGTCTCCGCGGGCGATCTTCTGGCGGGCAAGCCCGCACCACAACTGGCAGGCAAAGCGGTATTGGTCGGCTTTGGCGGTATCGACATCAGTGACCGGCTCATCACTCCAGTGAGTAACCAGCTTCCAATGCCCGGCGTTGAAATCAACGCCAACGTGGCAGATATGGCCTTGAGTGGGCGAATCCTTTCACAGATTGGCAACTTTGCCCAGTTCACGCTCTTGGTCTTGATGAGCGTTGTATCGCTCTGGGTGGTGGTGCGGTATCCGGGCGTGCGCGGCTTGTTAGTCCTTGTCGGCATGCTGGCAGGCGTCTATATAGCTGCATATTTCTTGTTTGCCGATTTTCATCGCCTGCTTGCTTACGGGCCATTGCTGGTCGCAGGCGTACTTGCCGCGCCCATCGCGCAGCTTGAGAACCTGCTGATCGTCGATCGCGAAGTTACTTCGCGCCTGCAACAGCTTCGCCACGCTATCAGTCCGC
The DNA here is from genome assembly GCA_036496525.1 of Candidatus Angelobacter sp. GTDB lineage: Bacteria > Acidobacteriota > Terriglobia > Terriglobales > Acidobacteriaceae > Angelobacter. Next base: position 2,276 of record DASXKZ010000192.1, on the reverse strand, counting down.
ACTATGGACAGCTCAAGCCGGCCCAGCCCGGCACCGATCTCGCCAAGTGGCCAGCCTCTGACCGGCTGCATTGGAAGCTGGCTGCGCTCAAAGACCTTCAGGCGGAATTGTCGTCACTCTATTCCTTCAACCAAACACTGCTTGAAACCATGAATGAAGGTCTTGCGGTCTATGGCGCTGACGGAGCGCTGCTTTTTAGCAATGAAACGTGGAAGGCATTTTGCGTTCGGCATTCTCTTGTCATGGATAAATTGTCAGGGGTGACGCAGCTCGCGGGCGGCTGGCAGGATTTGGCTGACCTCTCGTCTCAGCCGGCGTCATGGGCGGAAAATGAGGTTTCACTCGGCGAAGAGCTGTGGCTGTTCCATGCGGTGCGCCTGCCGTGGACATCTTTTGCTGAAGCCGGCGCGCTATTGTTGATTGCCGAAGACATCACGGCGCGTCGCCAACGTGACCAGGCGCGGTCTGAGGCGCTGAGCTTTGTTACGCATGAGCTGCGCACGCCGCTCATTTCCATTCAGGGTTTTTCTGAATTGCTGATGCGCTATCCCAATTCGCCGGCGACGCGTGAAGCTCCTTCCACTATCTTCCGCGAAACCAACCGCCTGGTTGCGATGATCAATACTTATCTGGAAGTCCTGCGGCTCGATGCTGGAGCACGGCCATTGCGTCTGGCGCGCACGAGCATCAGCGCAATGGTGGAGCATGTGCAAAAAGTGGTGCAGCCGCTGGCTGCCGCAGCCAAAATCGCCGTGCGAGTAGAGCTGGATTGCGATGATGGATTTGTGCAGTGCGATGAGACGCTCATCTCCGGCGCGCTGCTCAATTTGGTCAGCAATGCCATCAAATATGGGGCTGGCGGAACAGAGGTACTGATGCGCGTGCATTCTTCCGGCGAGGAAGTACAGTTTGAAGTGCAGAACTCCGGCCCGGTAATACCGGAGGCCGAGCTGGAGCAATTGTTTGAACGCTTTTATCGTCCCGCCCGCAGCGAATCGATCCCCGGCTGGGGTCTGGGACTGAGTTTTGTCCGCCGCATTTCCCAGCAACACGGCGGAAGGGTGCATGTAACCAGCAACCAATCCGCAGGCACCACGTTCGCATTCACCCTGCCGCGCGGCGCCTGCGAAGTTTCAGAGGTGACACCATGAAAACTAGATTAATTTTCACGCTCATCGGCTTAGTGCTGTACTGCGCGTGCGCCGCCGGCCAGGAATCTTCGCCAGCGGCCACGGCCAGCGCTCCTTATGCCGGAGCCACAATCTCCGACTTCAAGGGAAAAGTCAGCATCCAGCTTCCAGCGCAGGCCTTTGCCGCTCCTGTCCGAGGCGAAATACTTCCGCCCGATACGACCGTGAGCACCGACGATGGCCGCCTTCTGCTGAAGCTCTCTGACGGAAGTGATGTGCTGGTACGCGCTCATACCAAATTGTTGTTGAAGCAGCCTGAAGCCAGTGGATGGAAATATTTTCAGCTGCTGATGGGCCGCGTACGCACGCAGATACAAAAGCGCATGGGAGGATCGCCCGCTTTCCAGATCGGAACGCCCAGCGCGGTCATTTCCGTTCGCGGCACCAAGTTTGACGTTGAAGTTGACCGTCGCGGCTTCACTGAAGTTGACGTGTATGAAGGTGTGGTGGAGCTTGAGGCAGTCACTGGTCGCGGACAATCCGTAATGGTCACAGCCGGCTTTTCCAGCCGCGTGGGCATGGAAGGCGGTCCTGAAGTGCCTCGCCCCACACAGGATTTGCGTCCGCAGCTTGACCGTCCCACCCGCCACGACAACGGCAGCACCCTGAGCGACGATGACGATCCCATCAAAAGCCTGCGCGCCTCTGATCAGCGCGATCCAGGCGGCCACCATGGCGGTGATCCGGATAGCGGCGGACATTCCTCCGGCTCAGGCGACAGCGACCATTCGGGATCAGGCTCTGGTTCCGGATCTGGATCTTCTGACGGTGGTTCAGGATCTGGATCTGACGGTGGCAGCGGCGATGACCATCATCACGGCGGCAAACCACCGGAGTTGATTTAGTCAGCACCACATTTTGTAGAGATGGCGATGCTCATAGCGCGAGTATCGCCGTCTTATGCTGTGTCCGGAGAAATGTACCTCAGCGGCTGAAGCCGATCTCTTTAGCACCATTTACCGCAGACCTAAAGGTGTAAAGTGCCGGGACATCCTTCACGAACTGTCTCCAGACATCCTTCACGTTTAGTGACTGGATATCTGACAGCTCCAGGTCCGATCCCCAGAATAGGATCGGGACTGGAGC
>DASXKZ010000191.1:0-33216 GCA_036496525.1 Candidatus Angelobacter sp. | reverse complement strand
CGAGCACGAAGTTGGAGCCACGCAGCGGACAACAGCAGGAAGGCCGCTATGTTTACGGCGTGATTGAATCGCGCGCCCCCGTCAGCTTTGGCCGCAGCAGCATCGGCAGCGTGAATGAAGACGTCTACACCGTGCATTACGGCGATATCGCCGCTGTGGTCAGCCGCACGCCGGTATTCATCTTTGATCCCACGCGTGACAATGCCCTGGCCCATGAGCACGTGATTGAATCGGTGATGAAGAATTACACCATCATCCCCATGAGTTTTGGCACAGTCTTCCGCACGGACGACGATATCCGTGAAGTGCTCAAGAGCATTTATTCGTCTCTGAAAGACGTTCTCAAGCAGATGACCGGCAAGCTTGAATTCGGCTTGAAGGTTACCTGGGATCGCGACCGTATTATTGAAGAGCTGCAGCGCGAGCATGATGAAATTCACCGTTTCCACCAGGAACTGACCCGCAAGCATCTGCAATCCACGTACTTCGCACGCATGCAGCTGGGCCGCATGATTGATAAGGCCCTGGCTGAACTGGCAGCCAATTACGTGCGTGAGATTTACGACGGGCTGCGGGCCGTCTGCGTGGCTTCGCGAGACAACAAGCCCATCGGCGACAAGATGATCATGAACGCGGCGTTCCTGATTCAGAAGGCCCGTGAAGCGGAATTTGACGCTGCCGTAAACAAGGTCGCACAGAAATTTGGCGACCGCTTGAATTTCAAATATACCGGCCCATGGCCGCCTTACAACTTTGTGAATATTCGCCTGAAATTGGAGCGTGGCAATCAGGGATAGGAATTCACCGCTGATTAACACTGAGAACACTGATCTGAACAGGCAGAAAACTTAACTGCGGTTTTCGCGGATGGTCGCGGATCAGAATCTAGATAGTTCAGTGGAAATGTGGACCTCTACGGATGAAGCAGACCTTTGAGGACTGCGGTTCTTAATCTCGTGAATAAGAGATAAATTCAGGAATCAACGGCGATGCTCATGCGCGAAGTGCCAATGTTCAGCGCCGTAGGCGCGTTAAGAGGTTAGCCCACTCTGAAGGCGAGCGAAGTGAAGCCGGAAGGGTGGGTAAGGAAGAAATAAAAGGAAAGCCCCATAGGGGCGACACCTCCGGAGAATACAAAATGCTATTAATCGACGATCTGCTCTTCGCGCCTTTCTCCGGCTGGAACTTCATCATGCGCACCCTGCTCAAGGTCGCAGAAGAGCAATGGACAGACGACGCCCCGCTTAAAGAAAAGCTTCTCCACCTTCAGGTGGAGTTGGAAGAAGGCTCCATTACAGAAGAGCAATACCTTGAAGCTGAAGCCCTGATCCTGCGTGAAATCCGTGAAGTTCAACGCCGCAAGATTGAGCTTGCCGGCGGCGATCCTGATCAGTTTGAAAGCGGCATTTCCGGCTCCGCCGTCCAGGAAGGCTCAGGTGCGTCCATCACTTGGGACCCGAACGAAAGCAACGAAGAATAGTCCGCTTTAATCTCCCTGATACATTTCATGATTGGCTTGCGCCACAATTTTTACGGCGAAGGCACGGCAGCGTCGAGCTGCGCGTTACAGGAGCATCATTGCATTTGGAGGCAGTAGTAAGCGCGGCGGTTTGAAGCGAAGAGACAAATATAGCGGGCCGCCATAGGAGCTGATCAAGCTCCGGGAGGGAAAGATCTCTGGCGGTTTGGAGCGAAGCGACAGAAATAAGAGAGCAGCACGATAGGCCGCGAGCCCGATCACGCGGCGAGCGGGCCGGTACAGGAGCTAGTCAAACTCCGGGAGGGAAAGATCTCTGGCGGTTTGAGCGGCGCGACAAAAAAAAAGGGCCGGCATTGCTGCCGGCCCGAAGGTTAATCGCTGAAACGTTGTTTAGAAGGTGAACCGCGCTCCAAACTCGCCCTGGAACGACCGGGGCAGTGTGGAGCTCGTCGGGTTGATGAAATTGCTGGCTTGGTTAAAGTTGGTACCAATCGTGTTGAAGAAGTCATTCCCATAGTTGGCGTGGTTCAACAGGTTGAACGCCTGGAACGCAAGTTGCAGGTTGCGGTGTTCACCCAGTTTGATGTTCTTCGCTACGCGCGCATCCATGTTGACGTATGGGTCGCCACGGAGTGAGTTGTAGGGAGCAAGCTGACAGTTTCCTGAGTAGTAGCACGCCGCTTCCGCCAAGGGTAGACTGAGTTTCCCGCTAGATGAATCGAGCAGCGGCGCCAACTTCGTAGCAGACGCCAGGTCGGTCGGGGCACTATTCGTTACCACCAACGCACCGACATCGCTGCCGCCGCCCAGGTTCAGCATATTGTTCGCCGCAATTGCGTTAAATGGACGTGCCGATCCTGCCTGAAGAATTGGAGAAAACTCCATGCCCCAGGGCAGGTGTGCGGTCGCCGCGAACGTGAAATGGTGCCGTTCGTCATTGAATGCAGGTCCGAACTCAGAAGCAGAGAGCGGGTGCTGCGGATCACGAGGATAGTAACGGAAAGATCCGCCATCCTGGTCATAGCCGACCGCGCGGGCCAGTGTGTAATTGGCTGTAAGGTCCATCTTGTGGAATCCACGCTGACGGAAGCTGATGTTCATGCCATCGTAGCGCGAACGGCCGCCAGATGTTTCATCGCGGACGCTGCCCAGTACCGGTACGCCAGCTGCTGCGAATGCGGCATCCAGAGGCCGGAAGAACCCGCCGGGAGCGCCGGTTCGGCTGGTGGTGGTGATGTTGCCGGGAGTGACGGGAATATTGGGATCGATGTTGACCGTCTTGTTCTGATGCAGTCCGAGCACGTGGACGTATTCGGCTTCAAGTACTGTCTTCGAGTTAATGGACCAGGTATATCCGCCGTTGAACTCCTCGGTAACGGGGTTGCGATAGTTCGGATCCATGATTCTGCCTGTTGCACCGGGAGCCAGTGTTCCAGAGGGCGCCGGAATTGTTGGCAGAGGATCCACGCCAAAACGCCAGCTGCTTAGCGGAATGCCTGTGCCGGGAACGATATCGTCGCCGGAGATGGCAAATGCCGTCTGGAAAATGGTGGCATTCGCCTGCTGCTCCATGAACAACGGAATGTTCTGGAAAGTATTGCCGTAGTACAGTCCGAAACCGCCACGGACAATGTGCTTTCCTTGACCGTTAAGGTCATAGGCAAAGCCGATGCGCGGGCTGAAGTTCTTACTGTAATCGCCTGCCTTCTTGGCCACCAACGACGCTGCCAGAGGGCTGAATTTGGCCGCAGCTTGTAGCTCCTGGAACGTGCGGCTGTTACCGATGTCCGAACCACCGATGAAATCGAAATCCTTGTCATAACGGAGTCCGAGATTCAAGGTCAAACGCTGGGTCGCCTTCCAGTCATCCTGGAAATACAATCCAAGCTGCTTCGCATCCTTGATGATGAAGGTAGGATCGCCCACAGCGATAGTCATTCCGCCACCGATGCCATTGCCGGAAACTGCCCCGGGCGTCGCAAATCCCTGCGGGAAGAACGCCGGGCCGCAGCCAGGCTGACCGGCGCCTGGTCCAACACCGAGAATGCAGCTGGGATCCTGGCCGAAATCAATCTCCAGGGTCGGATTGAACTCGAAAAAGCCGCCCATAAAAGGCGTATAGATGTAGTCGATTCCAGTCTTCAGCGTGTGCCGCCCAATTGTCTTGCTCAAGTCGTCTTTGAACTGGTATTTGCGCTGAATCGAGTTCTGCGGAACGTTGGTGTTGGTGCCAAATTGCTCGCCGCTAAAGAATGTTACGAGTGGAACACGTTGAGAGCTGTCGATCAGGTTATTCCAATACTGGAAACCGATCGTAGCCTGGTTGATCAACGTCGGCGTAATTGAAGAGTTTAGGGTGACGTTGGCAATCTGCATGTGGTTCTTTGTGAAGTTGCCGGCCGTCAGATCCAGCGTGCCGTCGCTCTGGTCGTTCAGGCTGTTGTTTGCCTGCGTGGCAACTGAGAGGTACGCGCTGTTTTTGGTATTGATCGTCCAATCCATTTTTCCAGCAATACGGTTTTCAAAAAATGGTGTTGGAATAGTCGCCGCTGCCTGGGCTCCGATTGGGGCCGCCAGAGTCAGCTCAGTAAATGCGAATGGAGCTTCAGCTTTTGAAGTATGTTCGCGTTGGCGCTCCATGGCGAAGAAAACGAACAGCTTGTCTTTCTTGATTGGTCCGCCAATGGATCCGCCAAACCATTGCCGGGAGTAAGGCGGGTTGGAAGACTTAAAGCCACTGGGAGAACTGGAATCGGGCAGGGTCTGGTCAGCATTGAGGGCCTGATCACGGAAGAATCCGAAGGCCGATCCATGGAAGTTGTTCGACCCCGATTTTGTGATCACGTTGATGGCAGCGCCTTCTGAGCGGCCATTCACCGCGGAGAACCGCTGCGTCGAAATCTGGAATTCCTGTACCGCTTCAGCCGGAAGCTGCATTACAGGTCCGCCGACCGTATTGTCTTTATTGTCAATGCCGTTGACGGTGACGTTTACGTTGCGCCCACCTTCGCCGTTGACGGACAGAATCGCATAGCGGTTCTTGGTCGGATCATAGGAGTCTGCGGCTTTCACTCCGGGGGAAAGATACGCAAGGTCGGCGATATCACGGCCGATCAGCGGCAAATCAGTGATCTGCTCCGGGGTGATGTTCATGCTGACGTCGGTCTTGGTCTGATCAACCAGTGGAGCGGAGGCGGTTACTTCAACGGTTTCACTTACTCCACCAGGCGATAGGCTGAAGTTTTGCGTCGATGTTCTTCCCACCAGCAGTTCCAGGCTCTTGGCCTCAGCAGTGGAGAATCCGGGAGCGGTGGCCTTCACCGAATACATACCTGCGGTCAAGGAGTCGAACCGATATTCTCCCGTGTCATTCGTGTGGGTGGTCTTGGTGGCGCCGGTTTCTTTATTGGTGATCGTGACTTCGGCTTTATTGCCGATGACAGCTTGCGATTTATCGGTGATCGTGCCCTGCAAGCTCGCATTGGCGGTGGCTTGTCCAAACATGCTTGCCGTGCCTAGCAGGACTAAGCAGCTCATGACGGCAATACATAACCATCGTTTGCTATTCATTCTGTTCTCCTTGAAAATTTGGGGGTTGTGCCTTTCAAGCACTTGCTCTGCAATGCCTTCTGTAAATCTTTCTTAAAGATAGTTTTGCGTTCTTTACAGAGCTGCACGACTGTTACCAAACCCCCTGTTCCGGAAAAGGAAGATTCATAAGGCCGCCGATTTTTAAGTTGTCCTTAAACTCGGGTCCATTCGGAGCAAAAAACTAATCAACCTTTGAATTTTTCACTGAAAATTAACATTTGTTAAGCTTGAGACTTGCATTGGCAGAAGCGCCCCGAAATGAGTCACGGAGAGCTGCACAATAAATGCGACAAAACCAACCAGCTACTTACTATTTTTTGTAGGCTGCAATATGATTTGTCATTGCAAAATTCTAATCTTGATTCTAATTAAGATCGGCGCATTCAACCCCAACCAAGCTTAGGTTACGGTCTCTTCTCCATTGCGATGATGCTGGGGGACGAGGATGCAAGCTCAATTGAAGCAGGTCTCACAACAAGGTATTATTTCGTTATGGCGACAAGCGCTTCCACTCCAGCCCGGCACGGGTTTCAGACGGACGATACCGCACTCCAACCCATTGCCGCCAAAGTCTTTGCCCGCGAGCGCCTCACATTTGACGATGCCGTTGCCCTCTATCGTTCCCCGGACATACTCGCCATTGGCTGGTTGGCCAATCATGTTCGCGAACGCCTGCACGGAAACGTCGCTTATTTCAACGTCAACCGGCACATCAATCCAACGAATGTCTGCGTGGCAGCGTGCCGCCTGTGTGCCTTTGGACGCAAAAAAGATGCGCCCGGCGCTTACACTATGGCGCTGGAAGAGGCATTTCATACTGCGGCCTCAGGCTATTCTGAGGCAATCACTGAGTTTCATATTGTCGGCGGTCTGCATCCCGACCTGCCTTTTCAGTATTACCTGGATCTGATTTCAGGATTGAAAGAGCGCTTCCCCCAGGTGCACCTCAAGGCGCTGACCATGGTGGAAATCGCTTTCTTGGCCAAGCGCGCCAAATTATCCATTGAAGAAACTTTGCGCCAACTCAAGAACGCCGGTTTGGACTCCCTGCCTGGCGGCGGCGCTGAGATATTCAATGAGCGCGTGCGTCGCGTAATTTGCGACCACAAAATTGACGGCGACCAATGGCTCGATACCGCGCGGACCGCCCACAAAATCGGCCTGAAATCCAACGCCACCATGCTCTATGGGCACATTGAGAACGAAGAAGACCGCGCTGACCATCTCATCCGCCTGCGCACTCTTCAGGACGAAACCCACGGCTTCCAGACGTTTATTCCGCTGGCTTTCCATCCCGCGAATACGCCGTTGCAGCATCTATTCACCACCACGGGCATGCTGGACATCAAGCAAATTGCCATCAGCCGCCTGGTGCTCGACAACTTCCCGCACATCAAGGCCTATTGGCAGATGCTCTCGCCCAAGATCGCACAGATTTCTCTACGCTTTGGCGCGGACGATATCGACGGCACGGTGATTGAAGAAAAGATTTATCACGATGCCGGCGCCACCACTCCGCAAGGCATGGTCCGCAATGAATTGGAGCGCCTGATACGCGAAGCCGGTCGCGAACCTGTTGAACGCGACACCATGTATCGCCCCGTTACCAGGACGGAGACGTCGTTCACGATTTCGGTTTAGCTTTTTTCTGCAATCTCGAGCGTAGCGAGAGATCCCTATAAGCACAATAGTTCTTGGGTGCGGTCGCGCGAATTTTATCCGAAGCAATACTTCACTTCTTTCTGATCTCTAAGAAATCTTTCCAAGGTAGGGTTCTCTCGCTGTGCTCGAGATTTCAGAAAAAGCTACTTTCCAAATACTCTCTAAAATCTCGTCCACGTTTCTCAACTGCCGCTCAATGGAAATGCTTGCTTGATCTGCTTGGTTAGCAGTGCGATGTAATCTCTTGCCTAGGCAGCCAGCTTGATTGCTGATCAAGCGGCTTTTGCGGCAGATTTCAGCCAGCTCTCCATGACTGAATGGTCCACAACTCCTGCCTGCTGCATGACGAGTTGGCTATTGTAAAAAACGGCAAAGTTTGGAATTCCACGCACGTTATAACGGGCGGCAAGATCAGGGTGCCGCTCAGTATCTACCTTGAGAACAATGGCCTGGCCTGCCATGTCCGTTGATGTTTTAGCGACCTCAGGCGCAGCCATGCGGCAAGGGTCGCACCAGCTTGCCCAGAAATCCACCAGCACCGGCACGCGGGCCTTCGCGACAATTTCATTGAACAACGCAGAATCTACTTCCACGGGCTCGGCTAGTGGAGGCAATGATGCTTTGCAGGCGCCGCAGCGGCCTGTATCCGCAAGATGATCTGCGGGTACGCGGTTCTTTTGTCCACATTGTTTGCAGGCCCTGACAAGCGGCATGAATACCTCGATCTAATGACAGCTATTTAGATGCCAATGGGGCAAGCCGCAAATTTTTCGCCGAATGAACACGAATTGATTCGCGCGTTTCGCGTTCATTCGCGGCTCAATGTTTTCAATCCGCGTTCATCCGCGCAAATCCGTGGTAAGTTTCCCTGATCAGGGTTTATCAGTGAAAATCATTGGTCAATTATTTCCCAAACACCCTCTTGAAAATCTTGTCCACGTTCCTCAACTGACGTTCAATAGAAAACGCCTGCTCAATCTGCTTGGCCGGCACCCGCGACGTAATCTCCGCATCGTTCACTACCTGCTCGCGGAAATTCAAGTCTTCTTTCCACGACTTCATGGCATGTTTCTGCACCAGCCGATAAGCGTCTTCGCGTGACATGCCATTTTCAGCCAGATCCAGCAACAACTGTCCACTAAACACTAGGCCGCCGGTCGACTCCAGATTTTTCAGCATGCGGTTGGGATAGACCATCAGCGTGTCGATCAGGTGGATTGTCTTAGTCAGAAGGTAATCCACCAGGATCGTGGAATCCGGCAAGATCACTCGCTCCACTGACGAATGGGAGATATCGCGTTCATGCCACAGCGCCACATTTTCAAATGCCGCCTGCGCGTTGGCCCGCACCACGCGCGCCAGACCGCTGATCTGCTCGCACGTAATCGGATTACGCTTGTGGGGCATGGCGGAAGATCCTTTTTGCTTCTCGCTGAAATATTCTTCGGCCTCACGGACTTCAGTGCGTTGCAGATGGCGTATCTCCGTGGCAATCTTGTCCAGCGTGGAAGCGATGGTGGCCAGCGTGGCGACGTAATAAGCATGACGATCGCGCTGAATCACCTGCGTTGAAATTGGTGCAGCATCCAATCCCAGCCGTGCGCAGATCTTTTCTTCAAACTCGGGCTCCAGATGCGCAAACGTCCCAACCGCGCCGGAAAGTTTTCCCACGCGCATCTCTTCCGCGCTGCGCTGAAACCGCTCAATATTGCGTACAGTCTCGGCGTACCAATTGGCCAGCTTCAATCCAAACGTGGTTGGCTCAGCGTGAATGCCGTGTGTACGGCCGATAGTCGGCGTGTGCTCAAATTCATGGGCGCGCCGTTTGAGCACTTCTTTCAGCTTTTCCAGATCATCGGAAATGATCTGTGACGCCTCTTTGATCTGTAGCGCCTGCGCTGTGTCCACCACGTCATTCGACGTGAGGCCGTAATGCAGCCAGCGCGCTTCCGGACCAACTTTTTCCGCCACAGCCGTGGTAAAGGCAATCACGTCATGCCTCACCTCGGCCTCAATTTCATGGATGCGCTTCAGGTCAAAGTCGCCGCGCTCGGCAATGGCGCGGGCGGCATTCTCCGGGACAATCCCCGCATCGGCCAGGGTAAGGCTGGCGGCAGCTTCAACCTTGAGCCAGCAGCGAAACTTGTTTTCATCACTCCAGATTCGGCCCATCTCCGGGCGCGTATAACGTGGAATCAAAAGTTTTCCCCTTGAAAAGTATAGGCAGTGTTAAAACGAACTTTCGATGATAAATGTTGTTGCGTTCTGCCGCTAACCGGCTACTCACATGGCGTTTCCCGGCAACCCGGCACCGGCTACAGTTCGCATAGCGCTTTGAGCATCTTTACAGATGTTCACATTTGTTTACAATCGGAAGATTGGACTATAGAAGATTGGACTATATAGAAATTGAAAAGGGCCTTTTCCTCGGTTTGGTGGTCGTGGAAAAGGCCCAGGCTCGAATCTAGCAGAATGTTGTTATTATGTCGCGGGACGATATAAAATGTCAAAGGGAAAAAATTTGCGTCCTCTCACTGAACTGGAATATCTGGCTTTAGGGGAGTTCCGATACCAGCTGCGCCGGTTTCTCCGTCATATGGAGGAGGAAACGCGCTTGATGGGGGCCAATCCCCAGCAATATCAATTAGTTCTGGCGATCAAGGGCCTGCCAAAGGGAATAGTGCCCACAATCAGCCAACTGGCGGAAAGAATGCAACTGAACCATAACAGCATGGTTGAGCTGGTGGACCGTTGCGAGGAGCAGAACCTGCTTCGCCGCAATCGCTCGGACAACGACCGGCGTCAGGTGGCTCTCTCCATCACTGCGGAGGGCGAGGCGCTTTTGCGCAAGCTCGGTGTTGCTGCCCGGCAGGAGCTGCAGGACTCGGGCCCCGCGTTGGTGGATGCAGTCTTGCGCCTTACCGGGGGTGGCCGCACCGAAAAATTGAATATAGCCGCACCAAAAGTGCGAGCGAGAGGAATAAAAAAAGCGGGACCATGAAAGAACCAACCCACGCAAAGCCAGACATTACAACCAACCAACTTATAGTCCCAGCCGCACTCGGAGATTTCACCACAACATGGCGCGTCCTACCCATCACCGGACTTGCGCTGGTGGTCGGCGTGATCGCTGCTTATGTTGCTGTAGTCTTGCTCAAGCTGATCAGCTTCTTTACCAACGTCTTTTTCTTTCTGCGCCTGAGCGACCAGCCTGCTTCGCCGGGAGCTACCCACCTGGGGCCATGGGTAATTTTTGTACCTGTGATTGGCGGGTTGATTGTGGGGCTGATGGCCCGGTTTGGATCGGACAAGATTCGCGGCCACGGTATTCCGGAGGCGATTGAAGCCATTCTTCTGCGCGGCGCCAAGGTAGAGCCGCGCCTGGCGGTGCTCAAGCCCGTTTCCACGGCCATTTCCATCGGCTCTGGAGGTCCCTTCGGCGCGGAAGGCCCCATCATCATGACGGGCGGCGCATTCGGTTCTCTGATCGCCCAATTCTTTCACCTTACATCGGCTGAGCGAAAGACGCTTCTTGTAGCCGGCGCAGCGGCCGGCATGTCTGCCACGTTTGCCGCGCCATTCGCTTCCATCATGCTCGCTGTTGAGCTGCTATTGTTCGAATGGAAGCCGCGTAGCTTTATTCCGGTTGCGCTAGCCAGCATTACGGCTGCGGCTGCGCGAGTGCATTTGCTTGGAGCAGGTCCCATCTTTCCCGTACCTGCCCATGACGTTGTGTGGGCGCCCGCCGTTCTCTTTGGTTGTTTGCTCGCGGGATTGCTGAGCGGCGGCCTTTCCGCGCTGCTTACACAGCTGGTCTATGCCTTTGAAGATGCATTTCTTCACATCAAACGACTTCACTGGATGTGGTGGCCGGCCATCGGTGGCCTGGGCATCGGCATTGGCGGTTATTTTTATCCTCGCGCACTCGGCGTAGGTTATGACGTAATCCAACAGGAGTTGCAAGGCAATGCCACGATCAAACTGATTCTGGGCGTTCTGGTGGTCAAGATTTTGATCTGGAGTTTTTCGCTGGGATCAGGAACATCCGGCGGCGTGCTTGCTCCATTGCTCATGATGGGCGGCGCTCTGGGCGCTGTGGATGCGCTTTTTCTGCCGCATCAGGGTGCGGGCTTCTGGCCGCTGATCAGTATGGGTGCCATGCTTGCCGGTACAATGCGATCGCCTCTAACCGGAGTAATTTTTGCTTTCGAGCTCACAGGCGACTATCACTCTATACTGCCTCTGCTGATCGCCTGCGTTACCGCACATTCCTTTACCGTGTTGACCATGTCGCGGTCCATCCTTACGGAAAAAATCAGCCGGCGCGGCCATCATCTTTCCCGTGAGTACGTAGTCGATCCTCTTGAAGCTCTTGCGGTTGAAGACGTGATGCGGACGAATATCACCGCATTTCCGGCGGAGAGCACTATTTCTGAGCTGGAAGCTGCGCTGGCCCGCAATGACAACCCCCGCGGCCAGCGGGTCTATCCAGTCATTGACGGCGAACAGCGTCTGCTGGGCGTAATTACTCGTTATGATCTCCTGAATGCCCTCGAACAACATCGCAATGGCGGAGCCAGCAACATTCAACTCTCTCAGGTGATAGCCAATAAGCCAGTAGTGGCATTTCCTGAAGAGCCTTTGCGCATGGTGGTGAATCGAATGGCGGCCACGGGGCTTACGCGTTTTCCCGTGGTAACGCAAAATGGAGATTCCAAGCTTGTGGGCCTGATAGGATTGCAAGACCTGCTCAAGGCCCGTGAACTCTCTGTGGCGGATGAACAACACCGCGAACGCGTGCTGCGGCTGCGTGTTCCGCCGTCGCTACGCTGGCGCAGCCAGCGTGAGCGGAGCAGCGAGGTGCCGGCCGATGGACCGACAACTTTAGAAAAGACCAGCACCAAAGATTCCTAGAACTTCTTGAGTTTGTTTCGTAAACTGCTGGCCATCATGAAAGAAGTCCTGCGGGATACGCGCGTCCGCTCCATCGAGTGGAGGGACCTTACACATCTCAGCAAAGCTGAGATTGTGAAAGAACTTCTACTGTCACTGCCATGGCTCGTGGCTTCACTTTGGGCGGCGCAGGTGGGGCTGTATTTCTTGGCCCTGCCGGCTTCCTTCATGTTTTTTCTTGTGGGACTACGGCAGGTCCACAACGCATATCACTACGCACTGGGTCTTTCCCGCCGGGGAAGTGATTGGGTCATGTTTGCCCTGAGCCCGCTCATGCTGGGCTCCATGCACGCTGTGCAACTCAATCATTTGGAGCACCACCAGCATTGCCTGGCAGAAGAAGATATTGAAGGTGCCAGCGCCCGGCTGCCTGCATGGAAAGCGGTGCTAGTGGGGCCTCTCTTTCCTGTGCGTCTGCACGTCAATGCATGGAAGAAGATGCGCGGACCGGGTCGTCGCTGGATGATCGGCGAACTTTCGGTTACGGCGGGAGTGGTGCTTTTAGCGGTATCCGCGAGCAGCGCAGCACTTCGTTATCACGTTCTGGCCATGGCAGTGGGTCAGTGCCTTACCTCATTTTTTGCGGTCTGGACAGTCCATCATGACTGTGAACAACCTGGCCCCTTTGCCCGGACCATGCGAGGCCTGCTGAAGAACGGCGCTACCTACAATATGTTTTTCCACGTGGAGCATCATCTTTTTCCAGCTGTTCCTACCTGCCATCTGCCAAAGCTGGCAGCGCGGCTGGACCAGGCAGCGCCTGAGCTTACGCAACTTCGAGTGTTCTGATATGTAGAGACTCGTGGAATCTTATTGCGGAGAGATGCCAAACAGCTCCGCCATCTCCGCGTATTTGAAGCCTTCTCCGGGAATGTACGGCTGTACCCAGGCCCCATCGACCACGAACTGCGGAATGGCCCGCTTGCCGGTCCGCTGGATCACTTCTTCGGCCGCGCCTGGAGTCTCTTCAATGTTGATTTCATGAAAGGAAATATTGTTTTGGGCAAGCCAGCGTTTTGCGACATGGCAATCCCGGCACCACGGGGCAGTATAGACGGTTAGTTTCATACGCAGAATGAATGTTAGATGAAGTTAAGAAGTTTGAAGGTGCAAAAATCGGTGGTGTCTCGGTTTGAAAATTACGCTTTCTTCCTGTCAATGGTGAGTGAAGCACGAACGTCCCGCGAAGCGGGAGAGCGAGGGCGAGTCGAATCCATCCCGAGAATGTTTCCTTGACCATGCCGCGTCAGGGAGTTCTACCGAGACAGCATCGTTTGCTGCCGCAACAGCTTTCAAGGCAAAACTGCATGGAAGAGATTCCCTGAAGCTGCATGGTAAAGGACAAATTTTGGGATCCTTCGACTTGCGCTGATCCCGGCTTCGCCGCGACTCGCGCGCCGCTCAGCATGACAAGTTTGAAACATTTTGGCAAACTGACATGCGTTTTTCAGCCATGAACTGGCTTATTACAGGCCTCCAGGCTGTTTGTTAGCGGCTGCTGATTTGCTGAGTCGCGTCGCCTCTGGGGTTTATCCAATGTGCAAACCTGGAGGAAAACGATGCAGGAAACCGCACAGGAGTATACCGAACGATTATTGAGTTATGCCGGTGGCAAGGACCCGTTGCGTTTACAGCAAGCCGCGCCGGGCAAGCTCGCAGCCTTATTGAAAGGGAAGACCGGTAAGCAGCTGATGCGCCGCCCTGCCCCGGACAAATGGTCGGTCACTGAGATCGTGGCCCACCTGGCCGATGCGGAGTTGGCTATCTCCTGGCGTCTTCGTCAGGTGCTGGCAAACAATGCCATTCCGATTCAGGCTTATGATCAGGACCTGTGGGCGAAGACCTTTAATTATGCGCGTCGCGATCCACGCCAATCGCTGGCTAGCTTTCGCTCGTTACGGGAGGCCAACCTGGCTTTGCTGAAATCAGTTCCGCGAAAGCTATGGAAAAATTATGGCGTCCACGCAGAGCGAGGCAATGAGAGCGTGAACCACATCGTCAAGATGGTGGCAGGGCACGATTTGAACCATCTGCGGCAGGTGGAGAAGATTTTGGAGGGCAGAAGCTCGAAATAGGTTGTGAAAAATCGTAACCGACACCGAGTGCCCTTTCTTTTACGTTGCTTTCTCACGGAGGACCACATCATGTATAAATCGTTGTTGTCTCTGGCTCTTATGGTGTCCAACATTGCTCCCTGTGCAGCCAATGGTAAAGAGCGAATGCAATCCCAAAGCTCGGGTTTTGCATTGCATCAAATCTCTACATCTGCCAGTGCATTGCGGGCAAAGAAAGGCAAGAGGATGAATTTAACAGCGCAAGACTCGGGTCGATCTCTAAACGTGGCCCTGCATGTCACCCTCATCATTGAACTGGCAGAGAACCCCACTACAGGATATCGCTGGCAAGTTCTGGAAAATGGCGCGCCGGTGTTGCGTCTTAGCAACGATTTGTTTCGACGTGGCTCATCTGCCGCGGTAGGTGCGGGAGGCACTCGGGTCTTAGAATTCTCAACAGAAAGCGCGGGAGCGGCCAGCCTTCGCATTGGCTATGCTCGCCCCAGCGATCCTGCGTCGTTAAAAAATGAATTTCTTCTGCACGTCCAGGTCACACCTTAGACCGTCCGGATGCTCCAGAAATCGTCAGAGAGATTTGCGTCCAAAAGATAGCTATAGGGCATGAAGCCGTAGCCTTTTACCCCCCAGGTTGTGTTCCACGAGTTCCTGAAAATGAAGGCATGCTTGGCATCGTCATAGCCCACGGCGAGC
The DNA here is from genome assembly GCA_036496525.1 of Candidatus Angelobacter sp. Taxonomy (GTDB): domain Bacteria; phylum Acidobacteriota; class Terriglobia; order Terriglobales; family Acidobacteriaceae; genus Angelobacter. Next base: position 18,765 of record DASXKZ010000191.1, on the reverse strand, counting down.
ACCGCATGTCCCCCAATCGATGAATCACCCGGTCCCGGCATTGGGATAATGCCATCTTTCGAATCAAATGGCAGGTTGCTGTAACAGGCAAACCCAAAGACAAATGGGTACCCGCTGGCAAGGCAGCCTTTCATCAGGCTCAGGTTTCGCGCTACGCGGCTATAACTCTTCACAGTATGCTTGAGCGCTTCTGTATAGCACGCCGCGGAAGGTTTTTTGGCGTAAGTGCACGTCGGACAAGGTTCTCCTTCCTTGGGCGGATGGTCGTCGGCATACGGCCACATGGTTTCAGGGCAAACCCCCAGTTTTGCCACCGACTTAATTCCGTCGCGGATCTGGGCGCCGTTATCGAGGGGAATGGTGTGCTCCATGTCCCTCTCGTTGTAGTAGATAAACAAGCGCGATGGCACAAATTCCGTCAATTTTTGCTTCTTCTGGTCGAATTCGATGGCTCCGGCAATTGCATTGGCGGTGCAACTCCCGATCTGTCCCTGGTCGTAAACGGGAGGACAATGCGGGCGTAGGTCGACTGAAGCGGGCAGTTTTGCCATTACTGCCATTGGTGCCGAAAAGGTGAGATCACGATGATCAGGTAGGTCCGGTTGCCATCCAAGACGTCTTATTTGCATGGCCATAAAGAATTCCTCTTTCGATTAGCGAAGTGTGGAGAATTGACAAAATACGCCAATATCCCCCTTTCATTTCTATGAAACGAAAAATCGCGTCTCTTGCCTTTTTAGTGACTGCGGCCTGGAAACCGTTTCATGCTTTTCGGGAGATTTTTGGTCCGCGATGTTTTTTAAGAGAGTATTAATCTGGACCAAAGGTAGTCGCTAGCAGAGGAAGTCGCGAGGAGGAGGCAGGGGCCGTCACTGACGGCCCCGATGAAACCAATAGCGGCCTACTTCTTCGGGGTTGGTGATGATGCAGGCGCCGGAGTTGGGGATGAAGTTGCACCACCAGCCGGATTCTTGTCCGGCGCGGCTCCGCCTGGAGCCGGAACCTTGTCAGGTGGCGGGTTCTTGTCTTTGATCGACATCAATTCCACTTCAAAAGTCAAAGTGGCATTGGGGCCGATTGGACCGCCCGGAGTGCCACGTGGTCCATAAGCAAGATCAGGCGGGATGAACAACTGCCACTTGGATCCCACGTGCATCAGTTGCAGCGCTTCTGTCCAGCCCTTAATAACGCCCGTCACGGGGAAGGTTGCCGGCTCTCCGCGCTTGTATGAACTATCGAACTCTGTGCCGTTGATCAGAGTGCCCTTGTAATTGCATACCACACTGTCTGTAGCGGTTGGCTTGGGGCCGCTGCCTTCCTTCAGAATCTTATATTGCAGGCCGCTGGGCAGAGTTACAACGCCTTCCTTGCTCTTGTTGGCGGCCAAAAATGCATCGCCTTCCTTCTTGTTGGCCTCGCCCTCTGCCGCAGCTTTCGCCTGCTGCTTTTCCTGCATTTCCTTCTGCAACTGCATCAGGGCCGCGCGCGCTTCGTCTTCAGTCAACAACGTCTTGCCGCCGGCCAGTGCGTCCTTCATGCCTTGCACCAGCGCCGCAGTGTCCACATCAATCGCCTGGCGATGCAGGCCGGTGCCCCAGTTCATGCCAATGGCGTAGCTGGCTTTTTGTTTGCTGGTGGTGAGAGCGGTCACAGGCTGGTCCTTGCTCGCCGTACCGGTCTTCGTGGCGGCGGATGGAGATTTTTTAGCTGCAGGCGCAGCCGGTTTTTTGGCCGGCGGTGTCTGGCTCGGGGCCGCGGACGTTTGCGCTACCGCGCTTCCCAGCAGTACCACCCCGGCGGCCAACATGGTTCTTACTACGATCAAAAGTTTTCTCATGGCTCTATTGTCACATTGCTCTAAAAACAGCGCAAATCGGGTGGCCAACCGCCCCGCTCAAGACGGCATCCTTCTGGTTTGTGCGATTTCTTTGGGCCAAGACGCTGGATGTTCTCGCAGTGGCTGCGGCTTTCTGTTTGCTACTGCTGATTGTTGCAGGATTGTTTGCTGCGCCGCGCAGCGCATTCGCGCAAAATCCCTCGCCCACGCCGACACCCACCGTTTCCCCGACACCGGACTTTAACCCTACTCCCAGCCCGACTCCGACCGCCACCCCAAAAGGTCCGACGCTGATCAACCCCAGTCCAACGCCGACTCCAACTCCAACTGCCACTCCGACTCCAACACCTTTGGGATCTCCCGGCATGAATGCCACACCGACGCCCACGCCTGTGCCTTCGTCCCGCTAACTGTTTTTTTTTGGAAAAGTATTGAGGCTTGTCGTCCGCAAAGCAAAACCCGCCGGTTTTTTGCCGGCGGGTCTGGCTGACTATCCGATTTGCGCTTAGTTGCTGTACAGCAGTACTCCATCGCTCTTTTCTGCGCCATCGCCCACAGGGCGATAGAACAGTTGATCGCCTTCAAGGTAAACCTCAATGAACGCTGGACGCGTGGTGATGGTTCCCTGGATCAGCGCCTCAGACAGCGGGTCTTCAATGTACCGCTGTAAGGCCCTGCGCAGCGGACGCGCGCCATAGCTGCGGTCCACCAGCGTCTTATCCAGAATCCACCGTTTCGCTTCTTCGGTCACTGTGATCGTAATGTGACGCTGCGCCAAGTTGCCGTTGAGCTGCTGTACCAGCAGTTCAAGGATCTGGATCAGATCAGCATCGGTCAGGGCCTGGAAGAGAATCACTTCGTCCAGACGGTTCAGGAACTCAGGGTTAAAGGTCTTCTTTACTTCCTGCTTGACCAGTTCTTCAACCTTATCGTGGATCGTTTCTTCCTTGTCCAGAGAGAAGCCGAGGCCTTTGCGCTTCATCAAGTGCCGTGCGCCGATGTTCGAGGTCATCACGATGATTACGTTCTTGAAATCCACCGTGTTGCCCAGGCCGTCCGTGAGCTGTCCGTCTTCGAGGACCTGCAACAGAATGTTGAACACATCCGGATGCGCCTTCTCGATTTCGTCCAGCAGCACCACTGAGTAAGGTGACCGCTTCACGCGCTCCGTGAGCTGTCCGCCCTCTTCATAGCCCACATATCCCGGAGGCGAGCCGATCAGCTTGCTGACTGAATGCTTCTCCATGAACTCGGACATATCAAAGCGGATCAGCGATTTCTCACTGCCAAAGAGGAAGTGCGCCAGTGTGCGGGCGACTTCCGTCTTGCCCACGCCGGTGGGTCCCAGGAACAGGAACGATCCGATGGGGCGGCTGGGAGATTTCAAGCCGGCACGCGAGCGGCGAATCGAGCGGGCCAGGGCGCTAATGGCCTTGTCCTGCGAGATCACGCGCTTGTGCAGCTCTTCTTCCACACGCAACAGCTTCTGTGTCTCTTCTTCCTTGATGGAGGTTACGGGCACGCCGGTCCAGCGGCTTACCACTTCCTCAATGTCCTCACGGGCCACAACGCCGGTTGAAGACTCATCCAGGTGATATTTCTCGCGCAGGGCGCGCAGGTTCTCGCGCTCCTTGCGCTCTTCGTCAGAGTAGAAACGCGCCTTTTCGAACTCATGGTTCGCAATGGCGTTTTCCATCCGGTGAACGATAAATTTGATCCGCTTCTGGACTTCCGTGATTTCTTCAGGAAGTGAAGTCTGGCGCAGCTTAACGCGCGCGCCGGCTTCGTCCAACAGGTCGATTGCCTTGTCCGGCAGGAAGCGATCTGGAATGTAGCGGTTTGAGTGATACACCGCGAACTGGATCGCTTCATCCGTATAGCTTACGGCGTGGAATTTTTCGTAGCGTTCTTTAATGCCGTAGATGATCTTCACGGCCTGCTCTTCACCCGGCGGCGGGACCTTTACGGCCTGGAAGCGCCGTTCCAGCGAGCGGTCTTTTTCAATCGACTTGCGGTACTCGCCCGGCGTGGTAGCGCCGATGCACTGAATTTCTCCGCGTGAAAGCGCGGGCTTCAGGATATTTGCGGCATCCAATGAACCTTCCGCGGAGCCTGCGCCGACCAGCGTGTGTAACTCATCGATAAAGATGATGCAGTTCTGGCTCTCCATCAGCTCTTTCATGATGGTCTTCAGGCGCTCTTCAAACTGTCCGCGGTACTTTGTTCCGGCAACGATCAAGGAAAGATCGAGCCCAAGAATTCTTTTATCCGCCAGGAATGACGGAACGTCGCCATCGGCAATGCGCTGGGCCAGGCCTTCAACGATTGCGGTCTTGCCCACGCCGGGTTCGCCGATCAGCACCGGATTGTTCTTGGTGCGGCGGCAAAGAATTTGAATTACACGCTCAACTTCGCCTTCGCGGCCGACGAGCGGATCAAGCTGGCTATCCATGGCGGCCTGGGTCAGGTCGCGGGAGAATTCCGCCAGCAGAGAAGATTCGCGGTTGGAGCCGCGCTGGGGCTGGGCTTTTTCCTGCGTGCTGCGTGCCAGCTCTTCACGGATAGCGCTCAGGCGCAGTCCACGCTCATGCAGAATTTCGGCGGCAAAGCACTTCTCTTCACGCAGCAATCCCAGGAGCAAATGCTCCGTGCCGATGTGCTTGTGGCTGAGGCGTTCCGCCTCTTCCGCCGCGTATGCCAATACCCGTTTGCATTCATTGCTTAGAGGCAGGTCCACGGAAGTGGAAACCTTCTCCCGAATCGTGGTGTGCCCTTCAATCTGCTTGCGGATGGACTCTACCGACGCATGAGAGCGCAGAAAGCGGTTGGTCAACGCTTTGTCTTCGCGCAATAAGCCCAGCAGCAGGTGCTCCGTCTCTATGTACGGAGAGCCAAACTGGCTGGCCTCGTATCTTGCAAAGAAGATTACGCGCCTGGCTTTCTCTGTATACCGCTCGAACATATTCCCTCACCCAGATGTTCCCAGTCACCTCTGCCGGAAACATCTCTCTATCCTTCTGGCTGCGAACTGCGCACCCCACCAGAAAGAAAGCTTTCTGTCCTGCCAGCGCCCTCCGTCACGAGGGGGCACATTGCTGCGCCGGACGAACCTACCATCTGCCAAATCGGCAGAAAACTTAAAACTGTCCCTCACCCCTTCCTCGCTAATTCAGCGAAATGGGTGACACTTCCTCTGCTACGCCATGATGCAACCGCAATACGCGATCACAGCGGCGTGCAAACTCAAGGTTGTGGGTGACGATAAGGGAAGTGAGCCGATACTCTTGATGAAGTCTTTGCACCAAAGCGAATACCATCTCCGCGGTTCGGTTATCCAGGTCGCCTGTTGGCTCGTCCGCCATCAGGATTCCTGGGCCTGTCACCAGTGCTCTGGCCAGGGCCACCCGTTGTTGCTCACCGCCGGAAAGCTCTCCAGCACGATGATGACTGCGGCCCTCCAATCCAACTTCCCGCAACCATTCGCCGGCTTTCTCCATGGCCTTACGGTATGCGGTTCCTTGCATCAAGAGCGGCATTGCAACATTCTCCTGCGCCGTAAATTCCGGCAACAGGTAGTGAAACTGCCAGACAAAACCGATGGTCCGATTGCGAAAATCTGCGGCCGCATCGTCTGTTAGCTTCGCTACGGGAATCTGGGCGCAGTATACGTCACCTGCAGAAGCACGATCAAGAGCACCAAGGATGTGCAAAAGACTGCTCTTGCCCGCGCCTGATTCGCCCACAATCGCTAGCATTTCTCCCTTCCTCACCTGGAAGGACAAGTTTTCAAAGAGCACCAAATCTGTTTGACCAGACTTGTAAACCTTTTTAAGTCCACTCACGCGAACAACTTCGGGCTCCAGAACTGCTTGATCTATTGGATGCACCGGCCCGCCCCAATGGTGCAACCATCACTAGTTCCCAGCATTTTCAGTGCCTTTCGCATCGACTGAACTGCCTGCCTATATGAACCCTTGTAACTAAAGTTAATCTCTAAAATTTCCACGTTGGAACTTCTTGAGATTTCATTAAACTTCTTAATTCTTCTTACCGGCAACTCCCAATCCTTCAATATCTTCCACCCGCCGCAGCCACCAAAGCAATGAGGTTTTTCACTCATAGCGTAATGCTTCTGCGGGCAAAACCCGGGCCGCAGACCAGGAGGGATATAGAGTGGCAACAAACGATATCAATAGGGCCACTGCTGCAATCAAGAGGCCATCTATCATTCGGGGCGCAAAAGGGAGGTAGTCAATGGAATAAACTTCCGCTGACAACCTCACAAAATGGTATTTCGCCCCGGCTATGGCAACGCCATAGCCCAGCACCAATCCAGCCACCGTGCCGATCACCCCGATCAGCACTCCCTGGAACATGAAAATGCCCCTTATTTGCCGCCTTTTTGCTCCCATGGAAATCAGCACAGCCACGTCCTTGGTCTTCTCCATGACCATCATGATCAGTGAAATCAAGATGTTCAAAGCCGCCACAAAAACGATCAATCCGATGGTCAGGAATGTCACAACCCGCTCCAGCCGCAGCGCCCGGAAGAGTGCCCGGTTTTCATCCATCCAGTTTTTGGCCACAAAGCCGGGCCCAGCCGCTTTCTCTAGGGCATTTCCCACTTCTTCTGCTTTATACAAATCGTCAATCTTGAACTCTATGACGGATATCACAGTATCCGGAAGCGAGAATAGCCGTTGAGAATCGGACAGTCTGATAAACGCCCAGGCGCTGTCATAGTTATAGAAACCAGAGCGGAAGATACCGGCAACCTTGAATTGCTGGTATTTCGGCATCATCCCAATAGGCGACAGTTCGCCTTGTGGGCTGATAATCATGATGGTTGAGCCCACCGTTGCACCAATCGTTTCAGCTAAGTCCTTTCCCAGCACTATCGGTGGGATGGCCATGCCGGTTTTGCAAGCCTTGTCCGTGTCTGCGCAAGGTTCCAGCGCAGCAGCGGAACCGAACTTTATGGATTTCAGTAGTTCGCTTACCCGATTTTCATATTCCGGGATTACGCCTTTTACCAGCGCACCGCTCGCCCGAGCTGCCCGTGTCGCCATCACCTGCCCATACATGGCCGGCGCGACACCCGTTACGTGGGGTTCTTTGCCTAGGCGCGTCATCAAGGCTCGCCAATCTTCAATGCCATCATTCTGCGCACGCACCAGATTGATGTGCGACTGCGACCCGAGCAACTGGTCCTGAAGGTCTTTCTGGAATCCTGCATTGATGGAAAGCGCGATCACCAGTGAAGCCACGCCTGCCGTGACGCCAATGACTGAAATGACCGTGATGACGCCAATCACTGCCTGCCGGCGCTTGGCCCGGAGATATCGCGCGGCAACAAAAAGTTCAAATCTCACGCCGCCCTCTCAATCCGCATTCGACGGTTCATGCCGAAATCCTCTGAAAAGGCAAAGGGATTAAGGGCACGCGGGTTTTGTATTCAAGAAAGCGCTGCCCAAATCTTTTTTCCAGTTCGTGTTCCTCAATCCAGACCATCAGCGGAAACGTTCCGAGTGTGCTGATTGCCAACAGAACAAAGCTCACTGCAAGACCGCTGCCCAGGCTCCATCCAGCCAGATTCAATAAGTGGGCAAAGTAAATAGGATGGCGCATGCGGGCATGCAAGCCGGTCGTCACTAGTTCCTGCGCATGCTCCTGCGGACGCAGCTCAGCTTCGCCGCTGAGCTTATGGGTCCCGAATCCAGAGCGGATCCCGGCGTACGTCCTGAAGCCAAAGAACATCAAAAGCGCTGCCGGCGCCCACATCCACAGAGAAGAATAAAGACGCAGAGAATGCCACGGCCATGTAGCCCAGGCGAGAGCAGAAATGATCGCTGCCCAGATAGGCAGCAACAGCAGATACGGTGAACGGTTCATCCTGCGCCAGAAATCGGCAAAAGGGTGGATTGCAAACCAGAAAAGCGGAATGCTGCTGTAGAGCACACTCACCAACCATGGGATGTGCAGCAGCTTTGCCTCCATATCTGGATTGTAGCAGTGATTAGAATGGATATCGCAGTATCCGGTGTGGGTCAACCCACTCATCGTATCTGAGGTGATGCCGCTGCCTGCTGAGAAAAAGAAAAAAGCAACGCCACAACCCCGCATCAAAAAGCGGCAAGCGCTACGGCCCGTCAAGCCGCTCATCCGCTGCGTAATCTTTGATCTTGACGACACGCTCTATGACTGCCTTGGCCAGCGTGTCCGCGTGACCCACCGTTACGCTGCGCAAGCCATGGTGGAAGCCGGACTCAAGGCGGATGCCGAAGCGGTCTATCGTGCTCGCATGCGCGCCTTCCGCACCGACCCAATGCTGCGGTATATCGATGCCGAGGTTACTCGCCATTTCGGCGCGGAAGATCCTGAAGAAATCAGCCGCATTGCCCGTGAGGCGTATTTCAATTGCCCGGTCGGTAAGCTCACACTATTTCCCGGATCATTGCTGTTGCTGCGTTTCCTTGCCAAATGCGGCGTCAGGAATTTCATTGTCAGTTTTGGCGAACCCAAGGTCCAGCATGCAAAAGTGAAGGCGCTGGGGCTGGACGGCGAGCCGTCAGTCGAAAAGATCTATTTTGCTGACCGCAATAACGTGCTGACCAAAGAAGCAGCCTTCCGCAAAATTCAGAAGAGAACAAGACTCATGCCATCCGAGATTCTGGTGGTTGGTGACCGCCCAGCTCGCGAAATACGCGCCGGTAAAGAACTAGGAATGCATACAGTTCGCCTTCTCCACGGTGAGTTCAAGTTTCAAGAACCGGTGGGGCCTGAGGAAGAGCCGGATCACGTCATCGGAAATATTTCTGAGGTCAAGAAGTTGCCGTTCACGTGGGGCAGCACGCCCATCGGGTGAAAGCCCACGGAACAGCCACGTAGCTCTAGTGGCCCAACATTGGTCACATTCCACATTCAACGGGCAATCATGACCATGGGTCCAGGGGGAGACGCCAGCGGGTAGAATTGCAGCTTCTTCATAGCGCCGCTGACGGGATCAAAGGTGAATACGGTGATCTGGCTGGCCGCGCAGGGAGGCTTCCGCTAAAGGCAGACTGCGACACGATCACGAAGTGTCCGCTGGGATCCATGCCGATTCCGAACGCGCCATTACCGGCCGCTTCAGAGGCGCCGATCTGGTTTAGAGTCCCGCCGGCAGGATCAATCGTGAAAACCCTTACTGTTCCAGTGTCGTCAACCAACAAAAGAAATTTGCCAGTTGCATCCACGGTCGCGTCCTGGCCTGAGCCGATGGGTAGTTGGGGGCCAGGAGTTGTCCTGCCGCCTTCGTCTATGGTGAACTCGCTCAAGTTGGAAGCGTCCGTGCTGAGCGCGTAGGAGAACTTCCCGGCTGGATGCTGAACAGTGACGTGGTCTTCCAGGTCTCCGCCGAGAATCAGCGCTGTCCCAAGCGCCCCGCCTAGCATCCGGCGATACACAGCAAAGTCGCCAACGCTATGAAACCCGATCCCGCCCACAAGCAGAACGTTATTGTTCAACGCGAGAGTGCGTGGATGCTCACACAAATCGCACGCTGGCGCGAACAAATACGGCGAGCCGGCGAGCGGCGTGGGTGCACCGCCTGAAGATAGTGCAAAACCATAGATTCCAGTGGAGGCATTTGCTGGAATGCTCCCGGTAATGTAGACATTATTGCCATCAGCAGCAATGGCTCCCCCCTGGACAGGGCTGCTGCCCACGCTGGTGAGAGCGCCTGACGAACCATCCACAAGGTAAGTGGAAAGCGTGTCGCTCGAAGAGACGGCAAGAAAACGCCCTGCAGCCGCCAATCTGCCGTTGATGGCAAATGGCGACCCGGCCAGCAGAGTCAGAGTTCCATCTGGATTCAGCCGGTAACCGGCGGTTTGCGAAAAAGAGTTATTGAAATATACAAAGGCTCCTTGCGGAGCCGGCGGCGTTGCACTGGGTGGTACCGGCGAAGGGCTCGAGCTAATGCTTCCGCAGCCAACGAGGAAGGCAGTCACGAAGCCCAGAGCCAACGCACGCGAGGAAACGAAGTTTTTCATTGTGCTCTCCACCAGGGGAGGTGAGTTGCTGCTGGATAAGAATTCAGAAGCAAGCAGCAGGTTGGCTTGCTTCAGGCAAATTTGTTATGAGACGAAAACTCTTGAGAGAGTTAAATCGCGAGATTCAAATGACATTCCTGCGGATCAGGCTTAGGAATGTTCGTTGCCGATCAAAGCAAATGCCTTGAAAAAACGTGAATGTCTTAAAAAAGGTAGCATTCGCCTGAATTCGCGATTGAATTACTTCGTCACAACCTTCGCCGTGGCCACATTCTCTGCGCGATCATATACCCGCACCACCACTACATGTTCCGCTGCCGGAGCAGGCGCGGCCACAGGAGCAGGCTTGCCTTTCTTCCGCTTTTGCTCCACCGGTTCTTCCGGCGCAGGAGGAGCGTTGCTGAGTACCACAGCGAAGTCGTAGTTTTCGCTTTTTGCATCTGAGAGAGCGCCCACTGGCTCCACGTACTGCCAGTCGCCTGCATCAATGGAATACTCAGCCCGTTTGACCGGAGAGCCATCATCGGCGGCATGAAAAGTAATATGCAGGTCCTGGCCTTCCACGCGAGCTGCCAAGTTCTCAATGCGCGGGGCCGTGTTATCCACTTCAAAGCGCAGGCTTTCTTTCTCGTCAGAAAGCGCATCTTCCGGGCTGTGCGAAGGCGCGTCACTGGCAACCACCTTTACGGTGTAGCCGCCGTCGGGAAGCAGGCCCGATTCAAAGGAATAGAACTTGTCCTGCAGATCGGATTTTAAGAGCTTCCAGTCGCGCTCGTTATCACCACGGTAGTAAACCGAATAAACCAGATTGTCATCGTTCTCGTCGTGTGCGGCCCAGCGGACGGCGATGGAACCTCGATCTTTGTTGGCCGTGGGCGGATTTTCCATATGACCGTTGCCAAACTGCTGTGGTGGAGGCCCCAGATTCACCGCGACCGTCTCAGGCCCGGTCATTTTGGGCTGCGGCTGAAAGCGCGCACCCTGCTGGACCACTATCTCGTCTACCACCGGCGCAATGTTTTTGGAAAGATAGTTGATCGCCACTTCATCGATTTGCGTTGGCGGGTTCGCCGGCTTCAGCACGGCGCGCCACTGAATAAATCGGGCTGCAGGAACATCTGTCCGCGCATCCTTGGCTAGGTCAATGCGTGCCCACGGGCTCCAGTTGCGATCAGGATTATCAACGTTGCCGCTGCGCGCGAACAAATCAAAATTACCGCGACCTCGCACTTCTGCGCGTCCCCAGCGGGAGAAGATTTGCGCATCCTTTACGTCGCTTTCAAACGTGCCTTCAGGCTCTGTGCCGTTGCTCATTACAAAAATCTTGCCCAGATTGCTGGTGGAACAATAGAGACCGCCATTCGGAGCTTTGCTGAATGCGCTTACCTGGTTGGCCGTGGCCCGCAGCAGGTCGGTATAGTCGCCGTTTTTTTCAATCGCATACACGCGGCCTTTGTTGCCGGTGCCTGCAATCAACCTGCCGGCTGAATCAAAGGCCAGCGCATAGACGATGTCATCATGCGACGACCAAATCCTTTTCGGGGAGCCGTCCGGCGCGATGCTGTAAACGTCCGACCCGGAAAGGCTCACATTGCCACTGAATGGCGCAGCCGTGGGCGGAGCGCCGGGTCCCGAAGGCGGAGACGTGGGCGTGTTCGGTATATTCTGTTGCGCGCCAGAGCGCTTCTCACCTGTTCCGGCGGCATAAATGTTACCCGCGGGATCCACAGCTAGTGCGGTAATTTCTTTTTTGGACGCGCTGTAAAGTACAAATCCCTCACCGGCGGGCGTGATGCGATACACAAGGCCGCTGCCGTCGGAGCCGGCAATCAGGTTGCCTTTGGGATCAAAAGCGAGCACGCGCATGTGCGCTTCATCGGACTTGAAGAAGACCGCGCCCTGGCCATTTTTCTCCACGCGAAAAATTTCACCGTTATCTCCTGTGGCGATGTACAGGCGGCCTTGCGCGTCAAACTCCATGTCCCATATGTACTTGGTTTTTGGATCAAAGAAAGTTTCCACAGCGAACTCCGGCGTTGCGGCCGTGCCGCCTGGTTTGCGCGTGATTCGATACACCTTACCGTCTGGCGACGTGGCTGCGTAAACGGCCCCATCCTGCCCCAGCGCAATCGATTGCACCTGCAGTTCTTTGGGCTCAAAGATCACGGTCGATTTGCCGTCTGGCGTTATCCGATAAACCCGCGCGGGCGCGCCTGTGGCGGCGTAAACAACGCCATCTTTGTCCGCGGCAATGCTCCAGATAAAAGAGGAAGGACTGGTGTAGATGGACTTAAACGCCGGAGCCAGCTCAATTTGTCCGGTGCTGCTGATGGCGATGCCGCGAGCAGTCCCTTTTTCAAATTCGTCGTAGCCGGTTTCTTTCCATTGGCGCGTGCCTTCGGCAACGGCCAGACTAACAAGAGCGATAACAATGAATGCAAGAAGAAGATTTTTTTTCATCACTAATAAGGGTAACGTATTTCTCTGAAATCCCGAGCGTAGAGAGGGACCGCTATGAGCTTTCAAGATTTTCGGTGAAACCCGGCCGGTTCTTATTAACTCTCCGTTTGCGGTCCTTCGCTTATGCCGAGAAGCACTAGTTGGACTGGGTCACGGAACGCGATCCGGCCAGCCAAGCAGATACAGGGGCGGAGATATCCCAGCAGGAGATACCTCATCGAAACAAAATAGTTGAAAATGAAAGACATCATTCGTGGATTACTTTATGCTGACGCTGATAATCTGCGCGCCGCTCACCACGTAGCCGACAGGCGTTGATGCCTCATTCACCGCCGACTCATTGAAGACCACCATCTCCTGCGTCGCCCGCATGCCTTCCATGACGTTCATCACGGAAAGAGGTACTGCCGGCATTACCTTGTCTTCCACCGTGGCTTGCGGATTCGCTTCAAGCAAGGAAACATAAAGATGATCATTCAAATGCTCTTTGTTGAGCACTTCAATGGTCGAGTGCAAGTCCATCCGCCGGCCCATTGCCGGTGTGGAGCGCCGCGCGCGGTCTAGAGTTTCTGCGTCGCTCACCAGGATACGCAATGAGCCCTTGGGCGCGGATGTGGGAACGCGAACAGGAATCCGCCGCACAATGCGGTCGCCACGATAGGGGCGCAGGACGGCTTCAATCGTGATTTCGTCGCCCGGACGCGCTTCTGTTACATCGGTGCGGGCGCTTTCCAGCACCGCAGCGCGGCGTTCCGGTTCAAGGTCGAACTCAAGGTTTACACCGCTCACCGTGGGAGCTTCAAAAGGATTGTCATAGATGCGGCCAAAGTGATCGCCCAGTGACATGGCCACAGCGTAGGCCGTTGGGTTCGCGTCAACAGGAGAAAACATATTGGTCAGGCGCACATCGGAGAATCCGTTCACGTGGATGCGGCCATTCATGCGGTAAGTCGTCTCTTCACCGTACTGGTTCATGCCCATCAGCGCGTTATAGACCGTAGTCATCATCATCACGGGCGTGAGTTTGGCATTGTTCAGCACTTCGTAGTGATACTCGCGCGGGCCGCTGGGGCCATGAATGCTCAGCGTAACAGGAATCATTTTCGGGTCGCGATCAAAGCGCCCAAGAATGCCGGTATGACGGTCCTGCACAAATGCGCCTACTGATTCCGTGGTGTTGATAATCTTAAAAGCATTCAGCGGAGAAGAAAGCGTGGCCACCACGTTGGCTTTCGTCATCGGCATATCCACCATGCCGAATTGCATAAGGGGATGCCCGCAAGCCAGCAGGTGATCTTTATCCATGTAAGTTACGGTGCAGGTGGCGGCAACGTCCATATCGCCGCGGACCATGATGGCGCTTACGGCTGAGCCCGGCACTAGAGGCTCAGGCTGCTTTTCTTTGCTGGCAGAGCCCACGCCCATCACCGGTGTAATGCCCACGGCAGACAAAGCCGGAGCAAACTGCTTGATGGCCGCTTCGTTGAATCCATTGAAGACGAACGGAGCGTCAATCGGGGTGAGGTACTGCGCATAACTCTGAATCGGATTGCCTTCGTCTTTCCCCGGTGTGCTGGTTTTTGACGCACTTGAAACACGAGCGACGGTCGCCGCGCCACCTTGCGGAATGCTCTGATCAAACTCATTGATCTCCAGCATCTGCTCAATGGGAGTCACGCCGGCGATCGGTTCTTTGGAAAACTGGCCAATGCGGTAGGCAATTGCGCCGAGTAGCTTGCCGTCGATATAAACCGGACTGCCGCTCATGCCCGCCACCACGCCGGTAAACTCTGGCTTCTCGCCAATGAGCTTTACCAGCACCACGTCACTCTTGGGGCCATTCATGTTCCTGAGCACGCCAAGCACTTCCACTCCCATGGGTTCCGGTTGGGTCCCCTGGAAAACGGTGTAGCCAACGCCCTTCATGCCCGGACGCACGTCGTCCACCTTCATAATCTTTGCCGTGGCAGGGGCTTGGCTGGGCAGGGCTGGAGCGGGTGTCTGGGCCTGGGCCAGACTCAGAACGACGAAGAGAACGTTCAGCAGTACAGCGGCTTTTTTCATACTACAAACCTGTGCTGCGAATACAATTGTACGAACAGGCCCTGCAGCGCGGGGAAAAATGGCTTCTAAAAAGCTGAGTTCGTGCATCTATACTAATGTAGAACCTCACAAAAAGGCAGTGTGAAATGCTCTTAATACACGCATTCCAACCTCATTTCATTTCTAAGGCAAACGCCTGCCGGCGTTTGCTTGCAACGCTTTTATTGATGGCCGGCCTGTGGCTGGTTAGCCCCGTGGCGCAGGCCCAAAGCTCGCAAGATCAGGCCAGTCCCACGCCAACCCCTAAAGCCAACGCCCCCGCTGAAGCGGGAGGCCCGCAGGGCGATATCGGCCCAATTGCCGTGCCCAAGAAGAAGGATGAACCGCCGCCGAAAGACGACGCTCCCAAGGCTCCCAAGAAAGTTGAGGGGCTGGATAACTTCTCCATGCGCGTGGCTTCTCAGCTGGTTACAGTCGACGTGGGAGTGCTTTCCAAAGATGGAGCGTTCATCCCCGGCCTGAAGAAGGAATATTTCAAGGTTCTGGAAGATAACGTCCCGCAGACCATTACCAACTTCACCCAGATCCAGGCGCCGATCACGGCGGTGATGCTGGTGGAGTTTTCCAACAACCAGTATTTCTATAGCTTCCAGATCGATTCCATCAAATCGGCATACGTCTTTGCCCAGACGCTGAAAAAAGAAGATTGGATCGCCATGATCTCCTACGATCTTAAGGCGCATATCCTTGAGGACTTCACACAGGATAAGCGGGCAATCATGGGGGCTGTCAGCAGTTTGCAGCCCGGCATGGCCATGAGCCAGGAGACGAACCTTTTCGATTCGCTCTATGACACGATTGACCGGCTGGAAAATATCGAAGGCCGCAAGTACATCATTCTTATCAGCAGCGGACGTGACAGCTTCAGCAAGCACACGCTGGACCAGACGCTGAAGAAAGTCCAGGCTTCAAAGGACATTTCAATCTATACCGTGAGCACCGGCAAGGCCCTGCTGAATTATGCCGAGACCCACGGTCTGACGAAATACCTGTGTTCCATCACGGAATTTAGGTGCGAGATGACGTTCCTCCAGGCCGATAACCAGATGAAAACGTTTTCCAGGATGACCGGCGGAAAGTGGTATGAGCCGATCTTTGACGGCCAGCTGCGTGAAATCTTCGGCGAGATCGGCCAGACCATCCGGAACCAGTATGCGATTTCTTACCATCCCACCAATCACGCGCAGGATGGATCTTTCCGCAAGATCAAGGTGGAACTGGTGGATGAAACGGGTCATCCCCTGAAAATGAAAGACGAGAAGGGCAAAGACGTTAAATACCAGATTGTCGCTCGCGAGGGTTATAAAGCGAAGCAGCAGGTGGAGTAGGGAAAATTTAGTAATTGGGTAAATTTGTAATTGAGTAATTGAAGACCTGAGATTGTCGAGCCGAAAAAATCTTGGCATCTCAGGTTTTGCTTTTCCATTTACCAAATTACTCGTTTACCAAATCCCTAGTGGAAGTAATGCCGCAACACCACCAGCAGTCCCACCCCCAAGAAGACAACTAAGGCGATCCGGATTCCCGGTTCCTTGTTGACTTCAGGAATCAGGTCGGACGCGGCTACGTAAAAAGTAACGCCGGCAGCAAGCGGCAGTCCCGCGGTGAGCGTGCGGCTGAAAATGGTCATGGTGAGCACGCCGGCTACGGTCGCAAGACCTAAAATTCCAGACGCCGCCCAGGCAACTGCCTTGCTGCGTCCGCTGGCCAGCATGATGGAAGAAGCTGTAAATCCTTCCGGAATTTTGTGCAGAATCACGGCAAGAAAAATGATCCAGCCAAGCCAGCCTGAGATCAAGAAACCGGAAGCAATGGCGATTCCATCAAAAAATGTGTGGATGACCAGGCCAAAAAGCACGGAATAGCCGCGTCTTCGCTCGGCAAATTCTTCTGTGTGCGTTTCTTCACCGAAATGGAAATGGCCGGTAACGGTGTGCTCAAAGAAGTGGACCAGAAAGTACCCCACCAGCATCAGCAGGGAAGCACTTGGTCCGCCGATGGAAATGCTTTCCGGCAGCATCTCAAGAAATGCTGTTCCCAGCATGAAACCAGCGCCTAACGCGACGAAATAGCGCAGGTAGCGGCGTTCCCAATCTTTCTGAACAATCACCGCGCCGCCTAGTCCATTGGCCAGCGCGGCAGTCAAACCCAGCAGGATGCTTGTAGTGATTGGGCCCATGGATGGAATGAATCAGAATAGCAGAATTGCCGGAAGCCTCGTGGTGATCGTCCTCTGATCGAGGACGTCTTAAGAGGGTGTTGGTGGAAAAAATCGAGCAGTTCCAAAATGACATTTCGTGAATATTTGAGCGGTTTTTGCTGGCATAGCAGCGGCTTGGTCGGGGCTATAATTTTGCCAGCCCAGGCTATTTGGAGCGGTTGAATGTTTTCCGAAAGGCGGACCTTATGACCGAGCAAAATAGCAGAGTTCTTGCCCGCACGGGGGCGCGCATACTTACGCAAGCTGAAATGGCCGAAGTTGGCGGTGGCTTTTCAACTTCAGTCATCATCACTGATGTACTCACCGATTTTGGAAAAGACTTTAGTGTTGACCATATAGAAAGTTAGTCACATGGATTTTTAATGACACTACCCCGGCCATAAAGCCGGGGTTTTCTATGCCACGTTTGTTCATGCTGATTGTGAAAACAGAAAGAGTCTCGTTTGGAAGCTCGGCCTGAAGTGCGTTAGGAGCGTGTCGGTTTTCGGAAAGCAGTGCCTCGTTCCAAATTGGCATCACAGTCACTGAATTAACATTCCCGCCACCCTTCACGACAATTCTTCGGAGCTATAATTTCGCTAGCCCGAGTCATTTGGAGCGGTCGAATCGTTTTTTTGAAAGGCGGACCTTATGACCGAACAGAATAATAGAGTTCTTGCCCGCGTGGGCGCACGCAACCTGACACAAACCGAACTCGCAGAAGTAGTCGGTGGCTATTCAACCCCGATCCTCTTCACCGAGACGCTCACCAATCTTGGAAGGGACCATTTCCCTGACGAGAAAGCAGCTTAATAACACCATATCTTAGACGCACCCCCGGCTCCTAAAAGGCCGGGGTTTTTATGCCACGTCTGTTTAGATCGATTCTGGAATCTCCATTGCTATGGCGGCGAGACTCGTGCAAGTCGAGCCGCCTGCACCAGGAGCATAAACGAACTTTCCACGTTCGAAACTCTCTAGCGGAGCGATGCGGCAGAATTTTTCGTTCAACCGCTGTGGCGGATGTGCATCACGTCGCCGTCCTGCACGATGTACTCTTTGCCTTCGAGCCGGAGCTGGCCTTTGGCGCGAGCATTGGCCTCTGAACCTGCGTCCAGCAAGGTATCCCAGTGGATGGTTTCCGCGCGAATGAAGTGCTTTTCCAGGTCAGAGTGGATTGCGCCTGCGGCGTTCTGCGCCCGCGAATTTTTGGGCACGGTCCAGGCGCGGCACTCGTCTTCGCCGATGGTGAAGAAAGAAATCACGCCCAGCAGCTCGTAGGTCTTGCGGATGAGCCGCGTCAGGCCGCTTTCTTTGAGTCCATAGCTGGAAAGAAATTCCTGCGCTTCCTCGTCGCTCATATCAGCGAGTTCGGCTTCAACTTTACCGCAGATGGCAGTGGCTCCGGCGTTCTTGCGCGACGAGATTTCCTGCAGACTGAATTTGCTGACGGCTTTTTCCAGATCGTCGCCCAGCGTCTGCGATTCATTGACGTTCAGCACGTACAAGATTGGCTTCTGGCTCAGGAACATGAAGCCGCGGATGCGTTTTTCGTCGTCAGGAGTGATTTCCATTTCGCGCAGCGGAAGCTCTTTTTCCAGGTGCGCCTTGGCGCGCAGGATCAAATCATTTTCCCGCTCCAGCTCAGCGTTCTTCATCTTCTTCAGGTCTTTTTCCAGGCGTTCCAGCCGTTTTTCCACCTGGCCCAGATCGCTTACGATCAGGTCAAAGTCCACCGTCTTGGCGTCGCGTAGCGGATTGATGTCTCCTACGTGAGGGATGGAGGGATCGTCAAAGGCGCGTAGAACGTGGGCCAACGCATCAACAGTGCGCAGGGCCGTGAGGAAGGCCGTTTCCTTGAGCGCTTCCTGGCCGATTGCCGCCACGTCAGCATATTCCACCACGGCATGCGTCAGCTTCTTGGGGTTATATTGTGCCGCCAGACGGTCGAGACGGTCGTCCGGGACCTTGGCGATGCCGAGATGCGCTTCGCGGGGATTGGAATGCCCGCGGCTCGATACGTCCACTTTGGTCAAAATTTTAAACAGCGATGTCTTGCCCACCTGCGGCAGGCCTATGATTCCAGTTTTCATTTATTTGTCGCTTCGCTCCAAACCGCTAGGGAGATTCGT
>DASXKZ010000190.1:0-22387 GCA_036496525.1 Candidatus Angelobacter sp. | reverse complement strand
GAGACATAGATCAACTCGTAGGACTTTGAATACTTCTCCATCCGCACAGTAGGACCGACAAAGTTGCAGCGTGAAGACAGATTTGACCCTGCCGGCTGAAGCATTTCCACACCCAGCACCAAATGCAGGGCTTCGTCGTTTACAAAGATATCCCCTGGGTCTGAGTTTCCGTTCAGATACTGGCCGTAGAACCTCTTCGCTCTCTTTTGGAAACGCAGGAATGAAGACACATTGGACATATCGACCGGAGACCGCTTTTTCTTTTCCGCATCCAGGATCGTGCGCGGATCAAGAACAAATCCATTGGTCAGACATGCAGCCGGAATCCCATGTTTTTTGGCAATGATCTTAGGGGCAGCTGTGAATTTCGAATGCAGGATCAGGTCCGGCGATTGGCGCAGAACTTCGGCTTCCAGGAAGTCCACCGTATGCTCAGCCGTTTCCAGCAACAGCAACCCAAGCTCATACAAGTTCATGGAGCTATGAAATTTGTTTGGAAAGTAACCCTCATAATTGTTGTAAGCGATAAAGTTGAAAGGCGCATTCTGAACATATTGGCGAAATCCAGGCTCGTTGTAATGAATCACCTGGTGACCGCGCTCCTGCAGCTCCAACAGGATTGGCTCAATCGCGTGGTACATGCCAAGGTTCGGGATATGAAAAAACAATATCTTCATGTCGGCGTTTTACTCGAAAAAGACGTCCCATTTGGTGTTCCGGAAATAGCTCTTCAACTGCTCGTAGTTATCGATTGCTTCCCGGGGGGACGCAAGATTTTGCTTCTTCATGCGTGTTGTTACTGATTCAGACGGGACTTTCAGAAAGGCAAAGATCCGTTGCAGCGTCTCCTGCTGTTTCTCGATGAGGTCTTCATAAACTACATTGATTTTGGGATGTTCGGCAAAGGCTGCATCCACTTCCGCAGCAGAGTTGCTTAATTTTTCAAAATACCGGCAGCATTCTTCCGGATCCAGGTGCACAGGGGGCGTTGTCTGCAAGCCATTTTTCAAGCTCCACCATTGGCTTGTCATGTAGGCCTGCTTGAGCGATATGAGCGTATGCAGCATGTTCCTGCGCTGCAAATGAATCACTGCAAGAGATTGATCGGCGCGAAGAAACTCCCACGTTGTCTGGAATCGTTCATCGAGAGTCTCCCACGCGTAATTGCTTTCTATAAAATTTGAGAACCGGGTGTATTTCTCCCGTAGTTGCGGGGCGGCATCGGACAAATCGACGAGCTTTATGAAATAGTCCCTCGTCAAATGTTCGTAGAACATCTTGAAACCGACAGCCGTAATTTCCAATTTATGGTCTTGGTACACTCTTCGCCTTAAGAATGTGGCGGGATCATCTAGAACTTCGAGCAGGCTTGTTTCAGGCAGCATGTCCAAATTGAACAATTCGCCATAAGTCTTTATGTGCGGATGAGAGCTCAACAGAGAGAGCAAAAGGTTGGAACCAGTCCTCGCTGATCCCAGGACCATAAACCGTTGGACCTTCGAGCTCGAATCGATAGAAATGGTGCTCAGGTTGACGTTTGATGTGGTCACTGTGTTTCCAATAAGGTCCAATTACCTTAGTTAATACGTATCGTTAATACGTCTCCACGGAGTTTTGAGGAGTCTGTACAACGGCCGTTGTCAAAGCCTGAATTTGAGCCGCAAAGCTGTGTCCGGAATCTTCCGAGAACAGGTCTGCTTTGTAAACGAGCCGGCACAACAGCGCTCCCCCTTCATGACGCAGGTGCAAACTCAGGTCAGCAAATGACTGAAGTTCCATAGGAGTTGGGAGAGGTTCCGTCCGGATGCCGGCCCATTCGCTATCCGCTCCCGCCAGTGTTGGCATGAAATTGAATACAACTTTGTAAGCTGGCCGTGTGGCGATAATCCGCTGCAAATAACCGTATGGCGTGTCTTGATGAACGCACGCGTCCACAAGGCTGCGGCGTACACGATCAAGCAAATCGAGGAACGTCAACCCGTTCGAGAGTGACGCACGCACCACAACGACATTCATTAACAAGCCAATGACTTCTTCAAACTCAGGTCGACGGCGGTCCGATAGAGGCACGCCTACCGCAACATCATCCGTGCCGCAAAGCCGGGAGAGAAACAATGTGAAGACCGTCAGCATGGTTGCTGCCAAGGTCGTTCGGGATCGGCGACTCAGCACCACCAGGCGATTTACTTTTTCTTGCGGAATCGTGAACCATGAAGTTCCGGATCTGGTCGAAATCCCAGGCTTGCAAACGCCGTCGCACGGCAGTGTAAGAACAGGCAGCCCACTGAGTTTATTTGTCCAATAAGCGCGGAGCTTGTGTCCGCGCTCGCTGTTCAGTTGTTCTCGTTGCCACAACACATAATTTTGGTATTGAACAGGTAATGGACGGATGTCTGGCTCCGAGCCGGTTACGAAGGCACAATAAAATCGCCTGAGTTCCAATTCCAGCAACCGCCGGGACCAGCGGTCGAAGACGATATGATGCACCGCAATCGCCAGGATGTGCTCATCGCTGCTCAGCTCCACCAGAGCAGCGCGGAGGAGCGGACCGCAAGCCAGATCGAACTGCTCCAGCTGCGGCTTAATCTCCTTTTCCACTATTTCGTATGGATTCGCGGAAGGGAAGCTCCGCCCATCTACAACCGTAAAGCTGAACGAAGGGGAGTGGGAGATCAGCCTCACCGGTTGTCCGTTCCGCGCGACAAACCTGGAGCGCAGCACCTCGTGACGCTGAACAACGGCTTCGAGGCTGGCTCTCAAGGCTTCCTGATTCAGTGCGCCATGGAGTCGCAGCACCAGCCACAGGCTTCGCGCACAATCGAAGAATGGCAAGGTCTGCGGATCGCCCACGTCAGACTGCCACATCAGCTCCTCGGAAAATGACAGCTCCATGCCGGATGCATCATCAGTCCCGGGAGTGATCTGCATAAGCGATCCTCTGTGGTCCTGAATCGGCAATCCGCCAACTACCAGGTCGCTCACGCGTTCTCTCTCGCAGCAATTTGCTCGGTATTGGGCTGTATGCTCGCGATCTCAGAAGCGACTTGGGCGATAGTTGCCGACTCGATGAGAAACAGGTCAAGCGGAACCTCTACACCAAACGTCGCGATGATCCGATTAATGCAGCGCATAGCCGCCAGCGAGTCGCCTCCCAGATCCAGGAAATCGTCGTGGATGCCGATTGGAGTTGGAGCTGTATTCAATACTTCGGACCAGATCTGCAGCAAAGTCCTCTCGGTTTCGGCATGGGCTGAAGTTGCCGAGCTCCCGTTGATACTGTTTTCCATCATTCTGCGTGCGACTCTCCCATCTGAAACACTAGTTCGCCAACGATTCGAGCGCAGTCGCGAGAACCCGCCCCGTATAATCTCCGTAGAGAATGCCTTTCCTGGTCAGCACGATTGCGTTATCTTCAACCGTGATGAATTCATCCTCTTGAAGCTGCCGTACCGCAGGTTCACAAAGCCTCACCAAATCAAGTCCGTGCCGCTTTCTGAACCTGTTACGGTCAAATCGAATCAGCTTCATTCCCAGAATTACATCGCGCGTCATCAACTCAAGATCGTTGTATACATACCCCCTGAACAACGGCAGTTGTTTCTGCTCCACCAACTCGGAATAGCGAGCCAAATCATTCGTATTCTGGTACGCCCAGTTCCCAAGCGATCCAAAAGCAGAGCTTCCGAAGGCGTAAACGTCAGTGCCTTGCCACTTGGTTGTGATGTGACGCTGGGTGTATTGATCGCCTCGGTTAAAAGTGAAGAAGTTAACCGGCTGAAGGCCGGCGCCGGTCAATTCGTCAAGCGCGTAACGGGCCAGCTGTAGCTCCTCGTTATCCGAGGGTAGGGAAATGTTCTGCCGTCTCAGGTTCGCGTAGTACTCAGTGTTTGCGTAAATCTCAAGCTTGTACACGGTGACACTGTGAGCTCCGCTTTCAATAGCGCGGCGAATAGAATATGCCCAGGTTTCCGGCGTTTCGCCCTGTAAGCCGCTGATGAGATCAATATTCACCACTGCGCCGGTTGAAAGGGCTGTCTCGATTGCCTTCAAAGCCTGCTTTTCGGTGTCTTTGCGGCCTGTGCGAAAAACGACTTCATCACAGAACGATTGAATGCCGAGATTGATGCGGTTTACCCCGTGTTGCGTGAGTATCTCGGCTTTGCGGGCAATCAGGGACACCGGTTCTGCCTCGAAGTTGATCTCTGGATCGGCAAGTGTGAGGTTTTGGCGCAACGTATGCATGATGCGCTCAATGTTTGCGGGGCTCAAAAGCGAGGGCGTGCCGCCTCCGAAATAAACTGAGATCGCAGGCCGTTCTCGTAAATGGAATCGTTCTGCGGCCATCTTGATCTCATGACATAGCGAGTCGACATAGCGGTCAATTTCACTGAGTTCCGATTCGCGCAGAGTTGTGGTCTTGTAATGACAATAAGCACATCGCTGAATGCAATAGGGAAAGTGCAGGTACACGTTCAGCGGTTGTCTGTTCAGGCCTTGTTCTGCGGCCTCCGGGCGCCACTGCCGAAAGTCGGGGTAATTCGTTACAAATCCCCGCCTGGTTACTTCCAATTCATCCTGTATCACATTCAGCATTTTTCCACCTAAGATTGGCTGTTTCCTGCATTGCACTGAACTACCTGGCGCTCCTGAGCTACGAAGCCAGCTAGAAGGGTAAGATTATTAAATAGTTCGACGTCCAGCACGCGATCATCAAAGTGGAGCCCGAATCGGTCCTCAATTCGCGCAATCAATTCGGCAATCAAAATTGAATCGAGACCCAAACCTCTCTCCAGCAGAGAATAGTCATCAGGAATCTCTTCGAGAACGATGTTGAGCTGCATGTCCTCCACCAGAATGTGCTTAATTTGCTGAATAATATCCGTTGTTTCAGTCAACTTATTTCTACCTTCCTCAATCACCGCGGCCCAAATCCACTCCAATGACGTTGCGGGATGTCATTCAATCAATCATTTTTCCAAATCACAGAAGAACCACTTGCGCTGCCAATAGCAGTAGAACCCGGTCGTACCCAAGAGCGGACACCTGCCTCTGGTCCCGAATTGCAGAACATTAAGATACTCCAAACTAAGCTTGCCTGCGCAAGTCTATATTCAACTTTAGCGAATCGAGTTTCAAAATAGTCTTCATCGAGTTCCAAAATGGTACTCATTCAGTTTCAAAATGGTACTCATCGAGTTTCAAAATGGTACTCATAGAATTTCTTACCTAGATGCTGTCGAGTTTCTTGACTAGATGCTGTAGCGAGTGTTACCTTAACGACCTTTAGAGTTCTCTAAGGACGCAAGTTTTCAAGGACACACTAGCCGGTTCGCGTTTACCCGAAGCCGCATATTTCAAATCCAAAAACAAGCAAGAACCTTGATGATGGAATCAATGTCATCTCAGCCTTGTTGAAAAGTTACATTTCCACATCTTCAGTGTTGAACGGCAGCAGGGTGGCTGAAAAACGATCCGCGAGCTTCATGGAACAAGGAAGCGCTGTAACGTTAGGACGCCTTCATCCGCCGGAAGATATTAAAGAGTTCAGTTCTGGTTCTGCTTGAATAGGGCGATTCGAGGTTAAGGTGGCCTACCTTGCGAGTTAATTATGAGGAGGCAACACGATGGGAGGGTTGATGCCTCAGCTTAAGGGCATTCTACGGCGGCTTAGTCGTGCGCCGGTATTCACGGCGGTCACATTAGTCATCCTGGCCGTGGGAGTCGGAGCAACCACGGCTATTTTCAGCGTCGTTAATGGCATTCTGCTGCGGCCTCTTCCTTATTCCGAGCCGGAACAACTCCTCGATGTAAGATTTACGGCCCCCGGGCTCCGGATGGACGTTATAACCATACCGCCGGCAGCCTACTTCACCTTTCGGGAACAGAATCACGCGTTCCAGGATATCGGGCTCTATGATCCAGGAATGAACAATGACGGTCAATCCGTGAGCATTACCGGGCTCGATGAGCCAATGCGGGTGCCAGCCCTCCCTTTAACAGCAAATGTGCTCCCCATTCTGCGGATTACACCGCTGTCTGGACGACTCTTTACCCAGGAGGACGCGGAACCCGGCAGCGCGGACACGGCAATCCTGACTTACGGCTTTTGGCGTAACCAATTCGGTGGTCGCCCCGTGATTGGAAAAAGCATCGACGTGAATGGCAAGGTGCACACGATCATCGGTGTGTTACCTCAGAGCTTTCGTTTCCTGAACAATACCGATCTGGCCATGGTGTTGCCGCTGAAACTAGAGCATGCAGGGCCCACGATTAACGACTGGGACTATGTGGGCATCGCCCGACTCAAGCCGGGTATGACAATGGCGGGGGCGAATGCGGATGTTACGCGAATGCTTGACATCTTCGGTAGGCAGACTCACCCAACGCCGGAAAGCATGAAAAGGTGGAGTCAAGCGCGGATCGGGCCGAGATTGCAATCTCTGAAGCAGGCGGTAATTGGGAGCGTGGGCAAAGTCTTGTGGATCGTGATGGCTGGCGTTGGCCTTCTGCTGGTGATTGCTTGCGCCAATCTGGCCAACTTGCTTCTGGTGCGCGCCGAGGGGCGAAGGGAGGAGATGGCCATCCGCGCTGCGTTAGGAGCAAGCAGCAGACGCATTGCCAAGGAATTTTTCTCGGAGAGCCTAGTTTTGGCGGTGCTTGGTGGTTTGTTGGGCCTGGGAGTGGCTTACGGAGCTTTGCGAATCCTGATCGCGGTAGCCCCCGCGAGTCTACCTCGGCTGAATGAGGTTGGGATTGATGGAAAGGCCGTTTTATTCACATTGGCAGTGTCCGTAGCTGCTCTCCTGCTTTTTGGTTCTGCTCCAGCTCTTCAATACGCGGGTGCTGGTGCTGGAAGCGGATTGCGGGAAGGTGGACGGTCTATGAGCGAAAGCCGTGCGCGGAAACGTCTGCGCAGCCTGCTTGTCATCGTCCAAGTGGCGCTGGCTCTCGTCTTGCTGGTGAGCTCAGGGCTGATGGTTCGCACATTTCGTGCCCTGACCAGAGTTAACCCGGGATTCGTTGCTCCTTCGGAAGTGCAGACATTCCGCGTCGACATCCCCGATACGATGGTGAAAGACCCAATGGATGTGACTCGCCTTGAGGAGGGGATCGCGCATAAGCTTGAGGCTATTCCGGGCGTATCCTCAGTAGGTATTTCCAGAAATCTTCCAATGGATAAGAGCGGTTGGACGGGGCCGATGGTGATTGAGGGCCGTGTCTATGCTCCCGGCGAAAATATGCCGCGCGCCACGTTTGGGTTTCTGGCCCCGGGTTTTCTCAAGACTCAGGGGACACCGCTAGTCGCAGGTCGCGAGTTCACCTGGAATGAGATCTACAATGAGCCTCCGGTAATCATGGTATCGGAGAACTTTGCGCGCCAGTACTGGGCCAATCCTGCGGATGCATTGGGCAAGAAGGTTCGCGAGGTAAAAGAGTGGCGAGAGATTATCGGTGTTGTGGGAGACGTTCACCAGGATGGTGTCGATAAGGAAGCGCCTATTACGGTGTATTGGCCGATCTTGACGTTTGAGGTGGATGGCAATCCAGCCGAGGGAGTACGGCGCCGTGTGGCTTTCGCCATGCGCAGTCAGCGCACGGGCCAGGAGAGTTTCGAGAAGGAAGTGCGGTCCGCCGTGCGGTCCGTCGCTCCCAACCTTCCGCTCTTCGATGTATACACGCTGAATTATTACTACAGTCGATCGATGGCGCACACTTCCTTCATGCTGATGATTCTGGCTGTTGCAGCGGGCATGGCGCTGTTGGTCGGAGCTGTCGGACTTCATGGCGTAATGGCATACTCGGTAGTGCTGCGCAGACGAGAGATTGGTATTCGCATGGCGTTGGGCGCACAGAGGCATGACGCGCTGAGGCTCGTGGTGAGCGACGGGTTGATTTTGACGTTTGTGGGCATCGCCATAGGAATCGGTGCGGCTCTGGGCCTTACACGGTTCCTGTCGAGTCTGCTGTATGGCGTTAAGGCTGCCGATCCTCTTACATTTGCCGCCGTCAGCTTTTTTCTGGTGGCAGTGGCCTTTTTCGCGACCTACGCACCCGGACGCGCGGCCGCCAAAGTAGATCCGGCAACAACGCTCAGAAATGAATAGCTTCACTGTTACTACTTAGTTCCCGATTTTGTTGCAGTAGCGCCTCTGGCAGGGACCCAATGGAGTTTTCGAAATCTAAAAGAGTATGTAAGCCATGCGCTCACGCGAAGTTAGTAAATCGATCCATACCACGTTCTCGGCCAAGCCGATTTTTTTTCAAAGCAACCGACGGTTGCACTCCACCCCAACGCACGTCGGTGGCCCCAAGGCCAAGCGATGAGTAATTCTACAATTGTGCGCCCGATGGCTGGTTCCGGAACAAGTGCCCGCGCCGGAGGCCGATTATCGGCAACGGCTGCAATCCCGAAGGTCGAATGTAGAAGTGATTTACCTTTGTCGTTTGCGCAGGAGCGGCTGTGGTTTTTGGCGCAGATAGAGGGCGGTAGTAAGGCGTATCAGACCGTGCATGGTCTCCAGTTGCGGGGAGAATTGGACCGGACTGCCCTTCGGCGAGCGTTGAATCAAATTGTGGCACGGCATGAGGTATTGCGCACAGTTTTCGCGCTGGTTGATGGGAAGCCTTTACAACGGATTGCGACCGAGCGTGACAGTCAGTTTCACCTGATAGAGCATGATCTCCGGGAATGCGATGGGGCCACAGCAGAGCTCGATCGCCTTACAGCCGAAGAGGCCAGTACACCTATCGATCTGCAGGCAGGCCCGCTGATTCGTGGACGGCTGATCTGGCAAGATAACGAAAAGTATGTATTACTCATCACCATTCATCACATTGTCTCGGACGCGTGGTCGTTCGGTGTTTTTAGCAAAGAGTTAAGCGCTTTGTACCGTGCCTATGTAAGAGGAGAAGAGGATGATCTTCCGGAGTTGGCGATCCAATATGCCGACTATGCGGTCTGGCAGCGGAAGCGGATGCAAGGCGAGATCCTGGGAAAGCAGGCGGAATACTGGAAAAGGGCTTTAGCCGGCGCGCCGGAAGTATTGCAATTACCAACAGATCATGTAAGGCCTGAGCAACAAAGTTATAGCGGAGCCGCAGCCAGTTTGGTGCTGGATGAAGAGTTGACAGCGGGGCTCAAACGGCTGAGCCGCAAGCACAAGACAACTCTGTACATGACTGTGTTGGCGGGCTGGTCAGCGCTGCTGTCGCGGTTGTCGGGGCAGGACGATGTAGTTATAGGCACGCCGGCAGCCAATCGCAATCGAGTGGAGATTGAAAGGCTGATTGGATTTTTTGTGAACATGCTGGCCCTGCGACTGGGGGTTTCAGATTCGTTCGACGTCGGCACATTGTTGGCCCATGTGAAATCGCAAGCTGTTGCCGCACAGGAGCATCAAGGCATTCCGTTTGAGCAGGTGGTGGAGATCGTTCGGCCGCCGCGGAGTCTGGCGCACAATCCGGTGTTCCAGGTGATGTTCGCCTGGAACAGCGCTCCTAAAGGAACGATCAATCTTGCTGGGCTGCAGGTCAGCCCCTTCACTGCCGTTCCGCATGATATATCGAAATTCGATTTGACGCTCTTGTTACAGGAAGATGGGAATCAAATTGTGGGCGAGTTGGAGTATGCGACGTCGCTCTACGAGCGATCAACGATCGAGCGATGTCTAAGATACTTCCGCACACTGTTGGGATCTATGGTGGCTGACGACACGCAGAAGGTGGATCGTTTGTCCATGCTGCCGCACGCGGAGAGGCAGGAGCTTCTCTATGAGTGGAACGCGACGGAAGTGGAGTATCCGCGGGACAAGTGCGTGCATGAGTTGTTCGAAGAGCAGGTGGAGAAGACGCCGAATGCTATTGCCATCCTTTATCAGGAACAAGCACTGACCTACGGAGAATTGAACCGGCGTGCAAACCAACTGGCGCATTATCTGCGGGGCTTGGGAGTAAAGCCGGATACGCTGGTGGCCGTCTGCGTGGATCGCAGCCTGGAAATGATCGTGGGATTGCTTGCAGTGATGAAGGCAGGAGGCGCGTATGTGCCGCTGGATCCGGCCTATCCTGGGGAGCGATTGCGGTACATGGTGGAAGACAGCAGGCCGGAGGTGTTGCTGACACAAGGACATTTGCGAGAGAAGATGCGGGGAGTGAAGCGGGAACCGGCAGTGATTGACCTGATCGCTCCGGGCGGGTGGCAGGATTGTCCGGAGACCAACCCGGAGAAGGCCGGTGTGGGACTGACAGCTGAACATCTGGCCTATGTGATCTACACCTCAGGTTCCACTGGGACACCCAAAGGAGTCATGGTCGCGCATCGCGGAGTGACGAATTTTCTCTGGTCAATGCGACGAGAGCCAGGTATCGAAGCGGATGATGTATTGCTCGCGACCACGAGATTGTCTTTCGACATTGCGGCTCTGGAGTTGTATCTGCCACTGACAATAGGAGCGCAGTTGCGAATCCTGGGAGGCGAGGTCTTGGACAGCGCTCGTGTTTCCAAAGAAATAGAGCGTGACGTAACCATGATGCAGGCGACACCAGCAAGCTGGCGAATGCTTCTTGATGCTGGATTGGAAGGAACAGAGCGGTTCAAAGTGCTCTGCGGTGGAGAAGCGCTGAATATCGATCTAGCCAGGACGCTTGCAAGCCGAAGTCACTCAGCCTGGAACCTGTATGGCCCTACCGAGACCACCATCTGGTCGAGCATAGAAAAACTCAAAAAAGACCTAAGCGGTGTCTCAATCGGGCGACCGATTGCGAACACGCAGATCTACATATTCGACCGCCACGGGGAGCCTGTTCCCATAGGAGTGGCGGGAGAAATCCATATTGGGGGAGCGGGCGTAGCGCGAGGGTATCTGAACCGGCCGGAGTTGACGGGGGATCGTTTTGTACCAGATCCATTTTCGAATGGACCGGGAGGACGGATGTACCGGACGGGAGACCTGGGACGGTGGAGGAGCGATGGCAATATCGAATATCTGGGGCGAAACGATTTTCAAGTAAAGATCCGAGGGTTCCGGATTGAGTTGGGAGAGATCGAAGCGCGGCTGAGGGAACATGAGGGGGTGAGGGAAGCAGTGGTGCTGGCCCGTGAAGATACGCCAAGAGACAAGCGGCTGGTGGCTTATTACACGGCGAGAGAGCAAAACAGTGTGGGAGCCCAGGAGTTGAGAGCGCATGTAGCGACGAAGTTGCCGGAATACATGGTGCCGGCGGCGTACCTGAAGTTGGAATCGCTGCCGCTGACGCCGAACGGAAAATTGAATCGGAAGGCATTACCTGCACCGGAAGGTGACGCCTATGTAATGCGGCAATACGAGGCGCCGCAAGGAGCAACCGAGGAGTTGCTGGCGAGCATCTGGGCGGAGTTGCTCAATCTAAAGCGCGTGGGCCGTCACGATAATTTCTTTGATCTGGGCGGACACTCACTGCTGGCTGTACGCGTGATTGCGCGAGTGCGGGAAACATTGAAGCTCGAAGTAACGATAAGGGACTTGTTCGGACGGCCGGTACTGCAGGATTTCGTCAGCGCTTTGGCGATTGCCGCTCCTGCGGAGCTGCTGGCAATGTCCCGTGCCCCTCGGGGCGAACGGATTCCGCTGTCGCCGGCGCAACAGCGTTTGTGGTTTTTGGCGCAAATGGAGGGAGTGGGTGCGGCTTATCACATTCCCATGGGTTTGCAGCTGAAAGGTGGTCTTGACCGTGCGGCGTTGCGTAAAGCGCTGGACCGGATCATGGCTCGGCATGAAGTGCTGCGCACCATCTTTACTTTTGTGGAGGGGAAGCCGGTTCAACAAATCGCGCCTGCAGAAGAGAGCCGCTTCCATCTTGTTGAATACGATCTGCGCGGACGAAGCGATGCCAAGGAGGAACTAAAGCGGTTGGCGGCAGAAGAGTCGGGCGCGCCCTTCGACCTGCGGGCAGGGCCCTTGATTCGTGGTCGTCTGATCCGATTGGCAGATGAGGAAGATGCATTGTTGATCACCATGCACCACCTCGTCTCCGATGGCTGGTCGCTGGGGGTTTTCACAAATGAACTGAGCACGTTGTATGGGGCGTTTCTACACGGCGAGGCCGATCCTCTTCCGGAGTTGAAGATCCAGTATGCAGACTATGCGGTTTGGCAGCGGAAGTGGATGCAAGGCGAGGTTCTGGGAAAGCAGGCGGAATACTGGAAAAAGACTTTAGCCGGAGCGCCGGAAGTATTGCAATTACCAACAGATCATGTAAGGCCGGAGCAACAGAGTTATAGCGGAGCCGCAGCCAGTTTGGTGCTGGATGAAGAGTTGACAGCGGGGCTTAGAGGGTTGAGTCGGAAACACAAGACAACGCTGTACATGACTGTTTTGGCAGGCTGGGCAGCGCTGCTGGCGCGGTTGTCGGGGCAGGACGAGGTAGTGATAGGCACGCCGGCGGCCAATCGCAATCGAGTGGAGATCGAAGGGCTGATTGGATTTTTCGTCAACACGCTGGCATTGCGACTGGGTCTTGGGGGGACAGCGGCAGTAGGCGAACTGCTTGAGCGGGTCAAAGGACAAGTTTTGGCAGCGCAGGAGCATGAGGACATTCCGTTTGAGCAGGTGGTGGAGATCGTTCGACCTCCACGGAGTCTGGCGCACAACCCGGTATTTCAGGTGATGTTCACCTGGCTGAACACTCCTAAAGGAATGATCGATCTTGCGGGGCTGCAGGTCAGCCCCTTCACCGCCGTTCCGCATGACATATCGAAATTCGATTTGATGCTGGTGTTGCGGGAAGAGGGCAATCAGATTCTGGGCGTGGTGGAGTATGCAACGGCGTTGTACGAGCAAGCGACGATTGAGCGATACATAGGATATTTCCGCACACTGTTGGGATCTATGGTGGCTGACGACACGCAGAAGGTGGATCGTTTGCCCATGTTGCCGCAAGAGGAGCGGCAGCAGCTTCTCTATGAGTGGAATGCGACGGAAGTGGAGTATCCGCGAGACAAGTGCGTGCATGAGTTGTTCGAGGAGCAGGTGGAGAAGACGCCGAATGCTATTGCCATCGCTTATCAGGAGCAAGCACTGACCTACGGAGAATTGAACCGGAGTGCGAACAGGCTGGCGCATTACTTAAGAGAGCTGGGTGTGAGGCCGGATGAGCGGGTGGCGATCTGCGCGGAGCGCGGCTTGGAGATGGTGGTGGGGCTGCTGGCGGTGCTCAAGGCCGGAGGAGCGTATGTGCCGCTGGATCCTGCGTTTCCGGCAGAGCGGTTGCGCTTCATGATCGAAGATAGTGCGCCAGTGGCGCTGCTGACGCAGACTCGACTCGAAAATTCTTTCACGGGATCCGGCGATGGCCGGCCAATCGTCGTGCTGGATGGTGAGGGTGCAAAGTGGATGAGCTTGGACGGCGACCGCAATCCAAGATTCGAGGAAACAAGGTTCGATGAAATTGGAGTCACCGCACAAAATCTCGCCTGCATCATTTATACGTCCGGTTCGACCGGGACATCAAAGGGTGTCGGTGTGCAGCATGGCGGGATTGTAAATCTTGTTCATGACTGGACCACACGTTTCGGAAATACGGTGCGGCGGGATGGATTGCAAGCATCGCTCTGGACGAGCTTTGGGTTTGACGTTTCTATCTTCGAACTGTTTGCCGGCTTTTGCCTCTCCGCAACTATCAACATCGTGCCTGAACAAATCAGAGGAGACTCACGGGCGCTGTTTGAGTGGTTCGTTGCGCACCGCATCGCTTTCGGATATCTGCCTCCTTTCTTTATTCGCGACGCGCAGCGTATGGACGCCTCCGTCTCGC
The DNA here is from genome assembly GCA_036496525.1 of Candidatus Angelobacter sp. Lineage (GTDB taxonomy): Bacteria > Acidobacteriota > Terriglobia > Terriglobales > Acidobacteriaceae > Angelobacter. Next base: position 8,596 of record DASXKZ010000190.1, on the reverse strand, counting down.
CTCTTCTTTTCGAGCTTGTTTTGGTCGGAGTTGAGCCATCAACAGAATCCGCTCTGTACCAGCTGCAAAGAAATACGCCGGGCCTTCAAATTGTGAATGGTTACGGACCCGCTGAAACTACGGTATTCAGCACGACGTATCCAGAGATCAAAAATCGGTCCCGCAACACTCCCATTGGCCGGCCGCTAGGGAACACGCGAATCTACATCCTGGATGTATATGGGGAGCCGGTGCCGGTGGGAGTGACAGGGGAACTGTATATCGGCGGAGCTGGCGTGGCGCGGGGTTACCTGAGCCGTCCAGAGCTGACGGCAGAAAAGTTCCTCAAGGACCCATTTACGGATGATCCGCACGGACGGATGTACCGTACGGGAGATATTGGGCGGTGGCTGGCAGACGGAAACATCGAGTTTTTGGGGCGAAACGATTTTCAGGTAAAGATCCGAGGGTTCCGGATTGAGTTAGGAGAGATCGAGGCGCGGCTGAGCGAACATGAAGGGGTGCGGGAAGCAGTGGTGCTGGCGCGTGAAGATACGCCAGGGGACAAGCGGCTGGTGGCTTACTACACAGCTAAAGAGCAAAACAGTGTGGGAGCTCAGGAATTGAGAGCGCATGTAGCGACAAAGTTGCCGGAGTACATGGTGCCGGCGGCGTACGTGCGGTTGGAGTCGCTACCGCTGACGCCGAATGGGAAATTGAATCGGAAGGCATTGCCTGCGCCGGAAGGCGATGCTTATATAGCGCGGCAATACGAGGCGCCGCAAGGAGCGATCGAGGAATTACTGGCGGGCATCTGGGCGAAGTTGCTTCATTTAGATCGGGTGGGCCGCCACGATAATTTCTTTGAGCTAGGTGGACACTCGCTGATGGCGGTGACGCTGGTGGAGCGACTGGCCCAGGCCGGAGTAAAGGCGGATGTGCGAACTTTATTTACCACCCCGACTTTGGCTGAGCTGGCCGCAAGCTTCGATACAAACGCGCCTGCATTAGAGACTCCCGCGAACCGCATTCCAACCCCTAAAGAAACAACTTCTTCTTCGCGCATCGTGGAATTGAGCATATGAGTATTGGCGAATTATTGTCGGCCCTTGGCGCGAAGGGAATACAGCTGCGTAGAAGTGGCGACGAACTACAGATCCGTGGAAATTCGGAAGCCCTCGATCCGGCGCTCATCTCCGCAATGCGGGAAGCTAAGCCACTTCTGCTGGAGCACGTTTCTTCTCAGAAAGACGAATGGTGGACCCCTGCATTCACCATCCTTCCCGAGATGCTGCCGCTGGTGCAGCTAAAGGCGGAAGAGATCGAGCGCGTGGTCTCCAGCGTGCCGGGCGGGGTTTCCAATGTACAAGACATCTATCCGCTAGCGCCATTCCAGGAAGGAATCCTGTTCCATCACCTGAAGGATGAGGGAGCTGATCCGTACATAGTAGTTAGCCAGACGGCCTTCGATAGTCGAGCGCGCCTGGATGCGCATTTGCAAGCAATGCAGGCAGTAGTGGGCCGGCACGATATTTTGCGGACGGCAGTGATGTGGGAAGGCCTTCCAGAGCCGGTGCAAGTGGTGTGGCGGAAGGCTGCCGTGCCCGTGGAAGAAGTGGAATTGGACCCCGGAGCTGGGGATGCAGCCCAACAGCTGTACGCACAATTCAATCCGCGGCAGTACCAGATGGATCTGGGGCAAGCGCCGCTGATGCGCATCTACATCGCCTACGATCGGGCTCAAGAGCGCTGGTTGCTGATGCACTTGCAGCACCACATAACGATGGACCATGCCACGCGCCAAATGATGCAAGACGAGATTGAGGCGCATCTGCTGGGGAAGGCGGACGCGCTACCGGCGCCGATGCCTTTCCGTAATTTTGTGGCCGAGGCGCGTTCGAGGATAAGTGAGCAGGAGCATGCGAACTATTTCCGGCAGTTGTTAGGGGACTTGGAGGAGCCCACAGCGCCCTTTGGACTACTGAATGTGCAGGACGATGGGAGTGGAATAGAAGAAGCGCGTCTGCAAGTTGACGCAGAACTGGCGCAGCGGGTGCGCGAGCGCGCACGCAAGCTGGGAGTAAGCACGGCGAGTCTCCTCCATGTAGCCTGGGCGCAAGTCCTGGCGAAGATTTCCGGCCGCGAAGACGTGACCTTTGGCACGGTGCTGGTCGGCCGCATGCAAGGCGGGAAGGGCTCCGACCGCGCGATGGGTGTATTTATCAATACTCTTCCGGTGCGACTCCGAGTTGACGAGCAAGAATCAGAGGCGGTGGTGCGACGCGCTCATCTGCAACTCTCCGAGTTGCTGTGGCACGAGCATGCCTCATTGGCTTTGGCGCAGCGTTGCAGTAGCGTGTCATCGCCTATGCCGCTGTTTTCAGCGTTATTGAATTATCGGCATGGCCGGACTGACGAAAAGGCGCGTTCGGAAGAACGAAAGCGGGCGCGGGAAGGTACGCGGCTTCTTTATATAGAGGAACGCACGAACTATCCCTGTACGCTTAGCGTGGATGATTTAGCCGCGGGGTTCTGGCTCGAGGCGCAGGTGCAATCGCCCATCGAGCCGATGCGCATATGCGAGTACATGCATACCGCACTGGCATCCTTAACGGATGCGTTAGAGCGAGCGCCGGGTAGCGCGATTGGAAGGCTCGCAGTGCTTCCGGCAAAGGAGCGGCAGCAGCTTCTCTATGAATGGAACGCGACGGAAGCGGAGTATTCGCGAGACGAGTGTCTGCATCAGCTGTTCGAGGAACAAGTGGAGAATACGCCGGACGCAGTGGCGGTGGTGTTCGAGGAAGAAGAGCTCAGCTATGCGGAGTTGAACCGGCGTGCGAACCAACTGGCGCATCACCTCAGAAAACTAGGGGTGAAGCCCGACGACCTGATTGGGGTCTGCATGGAGCGGAGTGTGGAGATGGTCGTGGCTCTCTTGGGAATATTGAAGGCCGGAGGAGCCTACGTACCACTGGAGCCGGAATATCCGGTTGAACGGCTGTGCTACATGATAAAGGATGCAGGACTAAAGCTGGTTCTGTCGCATCACGAGTTATGGGAACCAGCGGGACTAGATGGTCAGTGGCTATGGATAGATAAGCTTCAGGAGGAATTAGCACTTGAGGCGACAGAAGACTTTGACAGCGGACTAGACCCAGAGGCCCTCGCTTACGTGATCTACACTTCGGGCTCGACAGGAAAGCCCAAGGCAGCCATGAACCGGCATCGTGGAATCAGCAATCGGCTGAAGTGGATGCAGGGTGCCTACGATCTCAAAAGCGCAGACCGGGTGCTGCAGAAGACGCCATTCAGCTTTGATGTATCGGTCTGGGAGTTCTTCTGGCCATTGCTGACAGGGGCGGGTTTGGTGATAGCGCGGCCGGGAGGGCACCGGGACAGCGCATATCTGGTGCAGCTGATACAAGATGCTGGAATCACGACGCTCCATTTTGTGCCTTCGATGTTGCAGGTATTCCTTGAGGAGCCGAAGGTGGGGCAATGCGCGAGCCTTCGTCGAATAATCTGTAGCGGAGAAGCTCTGGGAGTGGAGTTGCAGGACCGTTGCCTGCAGCAATTGCGGGGTGTGGAGTTACATAATCTCTATGGTCCCACCGAGGCTTCAGTAGATGTGACGTTCTGGCATTGCACGTCGAAGCCACAGCAGAGAAACGTACCGCTGGGCCACCCGATCTGGAACACACAGATCTACATCGTAAGCCCAAACCTAGAGGTCGTGCCAGTTGGAGTGAGTGGGGAAATACTCATCGGAGGAGTAGGTCTCGGTCGTGGGTATCTGCATCGGCCAGATCTAACCGCGGAACGGTTCATCCCGGATCCTTTCACTCGGATGGGTGGGCAGCGGCTCTATCGGACAGGTGATGTTGGGAGATATAGGGCGGACGGGGTGATCGAGTATCTGGGGCGGATGGATCACCAAGTGAAGATCCGCGGCTATCGAATCGAGTTGGGAGAGATCGAGACGCGGCTGAGCGAACATGCAGGAGTGCAGCAAGCAGTCGTGCTGGCACGTGAAGATACGCCGGGCACCCAGCGGCTGGTGGCCTACTACACCAGTTCATCGGCGACCGATCCGGAGCAGGAGGTTGTTGGCGCTGAGCAGTTGCGCCTGCACCTGTCAGCATCTCTTCCAGAGTACATGGTGCCGGCGGCTTACGTGCGGTTGGAATCGCTGCCGCTGACATCCAACGGCAAGCTGGATCGCAAGGCGCTGCCGGCGCCGGGCTCCGACGCCTATTCCACTTGCGCGTACGAGCCTCCGCAGGGCGAGATAGAGACGAAGCTGGCCCAGGTCTGGGCCGAGGTTCTCAAGCTCGATCAGGTGGGCCGTCACGATAATTTCTTTGAACTGGGCGGACACTCGCTGCTGGCGGTACGTGTGATGGTGCGAGTGCGGGAAGCGCTGAAGGTAGAAGTAACGATAAAAGATTTGTTCGCGCATCCGGTGTTGGCCGATCTAGCGGGTGTTCTTGCAAGCGCCTCCTCGGCGGAGCTTTCTCCTGTTGTGGCGGTAGGGCGCGGCGCACATTTGCCGTTGTCTTTTGCGCAGCAGCGTTTGTGGTTTTTGGCGCAGATGGAAGGCGTCAGCCAGGCCTATCACATGTACATGGGGTGGCGGCTGAAGGGAAGTCTTGACCGTGCGGCGTTGCGTAAGGCGCTGGACCGGATCGTGGCTCGCCATGAGGCACTGCGCACCACCTTTGCCATGGTTAATGAGGAACCGGTGCAGCGGATTTTGTCCCTGGAGGACAGCCGCTTCCATCTGGTTGAGCACGATGTGCGCGGACGCAGCGATGCCCGGGAGGAGCTTACACGGCTGGCAGCAGAAGAGGCCGAGGCTGGCTTTGATCTGGAAGCAGGTCCATTGATTCGTGGTCGTCTGATCCAGTTGGCGGAAGGGGAAGATGCACTGTTGATCACCATGCACCACATTGTCTCCGATGGTTGGTCGCTTGGGGTTTTCACAAATGAACTGAACACGTTGTATGGGGCTTTTGTGCGGGGAGAGGCCGATCCCCTGGCGGAGTTGGAGATCCAATATGCCGACTATGCGGTATGGCAGCGGAAGTGGACCGAGGGCGAGATTCTGCAGCAGCAGGCGGCTTACTGGAAGAATGCGCTGGCCGGAGCCCCGGCATTGCTGGAGTTGCCGACAGAGCATCCCCGACCGGCGCAACAGGACTTTGCCGGCGCCCTTGCGAAACTTGGGCTGAACGGGCAACTGACAGCAGGGCTGAAGAAGCTGGGCCGCCGCCACGGCGCTACCTTATATATGTCGTTGCTGGCGGGCTGGGCGGTATTACTGTCCCGGCTCTCCGGGCAGCAGGATGTAGTTATTGGGACACCCACGGCGAACCGACGCCAGCTGGAGGTGGAAGGGCTGATCGGCTTCTTCATCAATACGCTGGCTGTGCGTCTGGATTTGTCGGGTTCGCCCACGGTGAGTGAACTGCTCAAGCAGACCAGGGAACAGGTTCTGGCGGCGCAGCAGCATCAGGATATTCCTTTCGAGCAAGTCGTCGATCTGCTCAACCCGGTGCGCAGCCTGTCGCATAGCCCATTGTTCCAGGTCATGTTTGGCTGGCAGAACAATGAACAGGGATCGCTGCAACTGGAAGGTATCGAGGCGGCGCCTTTGTACTCGCCCCGCCGTGTGGCCCGATTCGGCTTGTCTGCTTCGCTGGGAGAGTCGGACGGCGGCATCGTCGGCATAGTGGAATACGCCACCTCACTGTTCGATGCGGCTGCGATGGAGCGATATCTCGGATATTTTCGCAATCTGCTGGAAGCCATGGTGGCCGATGATACGCAGGCCGTCGACCGTCTCCCCATGCTCGACGCAACGGAGCGTCATCGTGTTCTCTACGACTGGAACGAAACCCGGACCGAGCTTTCGTCTGACAAGTGCTTGCACGAATTGTTTGAGCAGCAGGCGGCAAAGACCCCGGCGGCGATTGCCGTGAAATATGAAGACCAGAATCTCACGTATGCCGAGTTGAACGAACATGCCAATCAGGTGGCGAATTATCTGATCTCTTTGAGTGTTCAACCTGACACGTTCATTGGACTCTGCCTGGAGCGCGGGTTTGGGATGGTGATCGGCATGCTCGGTATCCTGAAAGCAGGCGCAGCGTACCTGCCTATCGATCCCGACTACCCTGAAGAAAGACTCCGCCAGGTGGTGAAGGCCGCGGGAATAGAAATTGTTCTGGCCCAGGCCGGGCCGCTGGAGGCCCTCAAAACCATCCCGGCATGCACGCTGATCGATGTGGAAAATGATTGGCCCAGGATCGCCCGGCAGGATACCGGCAATCCCGCTGTCCTGTTGTCGCCGGCGAACCTTGCTTATGGAATCTTTACTTCAGGTTCCACCGGCTCACCCAAACCTGTGGCCATTTCACATTCAGCCTTGTGCAATCACATGATGTGGATGTCGCAAACCTTCGACCTTAATAATAATGACCGCGTCTTGCAGAAGACGCCGTATACCTTCGATGCTTCTGTCTGGGAATTTTATGCGCCTTTGCTCCATGGCGGAATGCTGGTAATGGCGCGGCCCGGCGGCCACATGGAGATGGGCTACCTGGTTGAGACCGTGCAAAAAGAAGAGATCACAATTTTGCAGGTGGTCCCTTCCGTGCTCGAAATGCTGGGCAAGGAGCCGGGATTTTCCCAATGCGCCACGCTCAGGGTCCTGTTCAGCGGCGGAGAAGCTCTGGGAGAGAAAGTTGCAGCGGACGTCGCGAATCAATTTGGCTTCAATCTTGTGAACCTCTATGGGCCGACCGAAGCCACCATCGATGCTACTTACTGGAAAGTAGAGCCCGGAGCATCCCGAAAGGCGGCGATCGGCAAACCGATTTTCAATACACAGGTCTACGTTCTGAATGAAAGCATGGAGCCGGTTCCTATAGGAGTTGGAGGAGAGCTGTATATCGGCGGGGCGGGTTTGGCGCATGGTTATCTGGGATGGCCGGTGTTGACCGCTGAGAAATTCGTCCCCAATCCGTTGAGTAGCGATGGAGCCCGTTTGTATCGCACCGGCGACCGGGTGAGATGGCGCGCTGATGGAAACCTGGAATTCATCGGGAGAATTGATAATCAGGTAAAACTGCGCGGTTTCCGCATTGAGCCCGGAGAAATCGAGGCTGCCCTGCAAGAGCATCCCGCGGTGCGGCAGGCGGTAGTCGTGGTACGTGAAGATAATCCCGGGGATAAGCGCCTGGTGGCTTATCTGGAACCCCGGTCCGAAACCAATTTGGAAATAGAGGAACTGAAAGAAGCATTGCGAAAGCGCCTGCCGGAGTACATGGTGCCCGGCACATTCATGGTGCTAGAAGCATTTCCTCAGACAGTGCACGGCAAGCTGGATCGCAAGGCGCTGCCGGCGCCGGAGATGGTTTCAACCGCCGCATGGCGTGCGCCACGCACCCCGCAAGAGGAAATTCTGTGTTCTCTCTTTGCCGAGGTTCTGGGTGTGGAGAAAGTTGGTTTGGACGATCATTTCTTTGATCTGGGAGGTCATTCGTTGATGGCCACGCGGCTGGTGAGCCGCATCCGGACTACCTTGGGCATAGAGTTGGCGATCCGGACCTTATTCGAGTTTCCCACCGTAGGCGAGCTTGGTCCGCGTCTGCGGGAGAGCGTGGAGGAGGGGCGAGCTCCGCTGATGGCGGAGAAACGGCCGGAAAAGCTTCCTCTGTCGCATGCGCAACAGCGGCTATGGTTCATCGACCGGCTGGAAGGCACGAGCGTGGAGTACAACATGCCGTTCGCTCTCCGACTGAAGGGAGAGTTGGACAGAACGGCATTGCAGCAGGCGTTGAACGCGATTGTGGAGCGGCACGAGAGTCTGCGCACGCACTTTGTGGAAGTGGAGGGAGAAGCCTACCAGGTGATCGATCCGGATTGCCGGATCGAGCTTGCGTTGGAGGATATGAGTGGAGGGGAGGAGAGTGCGCAGCAGGAACGGGTACAGGAAGCATTACGCAACGAAGCGAGGATGCCGTTCGATCTGATGCGCGGTCCGCTGGTGCGGGTAAAACTGTTGCGGCTTGGAGCAGAGGCCCATGTGCTGGTGCGGACGATACACCATATCGTATCGGATGGATGGTCGGAAGGCGTATTCAACCATGAGTTGATGGTGTTGTATGAGGCGTTTGTGGAAGGGCGAGCGAATCCATTGCGGCCGCTGAAGGTGCAGTATGCGGACTTTGCGCTATGGCAACGGAAGTGGCTGGAGGGAGGTGCGCTGGACCGTGGGCTGTCGTATTGGAAGGAGCAGTTGACGGAAATACCGGCGCGTCTGGAATTGCCAGCTGATCGGCCACGACCTGTGCTGCAGACATTTGGCGGAGAAGTCTGCAGCATGACACTTTCGGCTGTGCAGGTAGCAGCGTTGAAGCGGCTGAGTCAGGAGCATCAATCGACTCTGTACATGACGCTACTGGCGGTGTTCGGGATGTTGCTGTCGCGCTATAGCGGCCAGGATGACATCGTGGTAGGTTCGCCGATCGCCAATCGCCAGGATGAACAACTGGAGACGCTGATTGGCTTCTTTGTGAACTCGCTGGTGATGCGAGTGCAGCCGCGAAGTGAG
>DASXKZ010000189.1:0-6783 GCA_036496525.1 Candidatus Angelobacter sp. | reverse complement strand
TGCTGATAGCGTAGATCGGTGTCCCGGAATCTGCAGCAATCTTCAATGCTTCCTGATAGCTGGCTTTGCTGAAGGTATCAATGCCCGAGGAAATCAAAAGAATTGCCTTGCGCCCAGCAATCGGCTTGGTCTGTTGAGCGGTAGAGATCACCGCATCATAGAGGTTGGTTTCAGACACATCTGGCGTTCCCAGCGCCAGGGACAGTCGCTCCAAAACCTCGCGTCCTTTGGGAAAATCCGCGAGCTTATCGACCTTGTCACTGTATTTGATAATTTCAAGCTGGTCGTTCGGCCCGATCACGTCAAGCAGCAAATGACCGGCTGCTGAGATTTCCTGGCCAAGGATACGGCTCACGCTGGGAGCGCGCCCACCAAATTCCAACAGTAATGCCAACGAGACCGGCGCATGCTCAACATCTACGGTCACGTCTTTTTGAAGGATGCCATTCTCGTAGACGGCAAAGTTTTCGCGCCGAAGATTGGGAATGAAGTAGCCGCGTTGGTCTTGCACCACTAGCTTAAGCATAACTGTGTTAGTGGCCGGATCGAAATGTATTTCGGTCTTTGGTTTGCCCTGCCCGTCCCTGAATAGTGACGAAGAGGACCGCGACGGAATTGTGAGGGTTCCGGATGTTTTACGGTCCACATCTCCAGCATTAGAATTTGGGCCCGGCTGAGTCTGACTCGTGCTCGAAATCCCCCACAGCACAGAAGACAAAATAATGGCAATTCTCAGAGTGCGCCTTCCTCTAAAAATCCACCGCCTCGCATTCGCACTCATGCCATAGTCCTCAGCTCGTTGAGAGCTCATTTCGACTTGTCGTTTGCAACTACAAGCTCATCTTCAACGCTGAAGACTCCTGAGACAGACTTCGCTTGCATCTCGGCAATTTGTTTATCCATGGGGCTATCCACTGCTCCGGCGAGAACTACATGCCCGTTCTTAACAACAATGCGGATCGGTGCTTGCGGATCGATGGCGTACTTTTGTAAAGCAGGATGGCCATAAATCGCACGCGCGACTTTAAGGCGCAACTCATCGTCCATGTTGGAAGTCGGAAGGACATTGATCTCATCAATGACATCCTTCACTCCCGGAGTAGTCTCGATGATGGCGAGCGCGGAGTCCCGCGCAGGATAGTCGAGTACATCTCCGCTGACAGTCACAACACCGTTTTCGACTTTCAGCTTCAAACTGTTGAACATAATGCCGTACCCGATACGGTCGTAGCGCAGCTTTTCTGCGAGGGTGTTCAGCAAAACGTCATCGGGCACATTGCCTTCAACTTCGATGTGGTTGCGTACTCCCGCCACGTGCGAAATGCGGCGTACCCGCTTTTCCGCATCAAGCTTGTCCATATACAACTTGACAGTTCCCTCAAGCGTAACGATTCCGTCTTCAACCTTCGCCGTGATGTTCTGAAACTTTGATTTTGCAGGCAGCAACTTTTCCACATCCTGCTGGATTTGCTGATCGTACCGGCCCGCCTGTGCGGCCGCCGGTGCGACTAAGCCGGTAAGTAACAACACAACTGACAGCAGTTTTTTCTGGTTACGCATGGCTTCTCCTGCCTTTTGTGATTTATATTTCAGTTCAAGCCGCTCCAGCCTTCACCGAGTGGCACAATCGCACGAACTACAGTGCCTTTGCCCGTCGAACAGATTTCCAGCCGTCCGGAGAATTCTTCGATTCGTCCGCGCATTCCTGCCAAACCTACTCCCATGCCATTACCGGTGCGGCTGAATCGTTCCAGCAAGCCTGATGGAATTCCTCTTCCGTAGTCCTGTACTTCAAGCACAGCCATGTATTGGTCGCCCCATGCACGGACACTTGCGATCCGGCTGCCGGAATGGCGATGAATATTTGTAAGGCTTTCCTGCAATACCCGGAACAGCGCAGCTTCAATTTCCCTCGGCCAGCGTGACTTTGGCGTGAAATGCAGTCTTACTTCAATACCGCTTCGCTTAGCGAAGCCGTCCACATACCACTCTGCTGCGGAACAGAATCCGGATTCATCTAACAGAGGTGGATACAGCAGGTATGAAGAGGTACGGATTTCCTGCAAGGCTTCGTCCGCAAGTTCGGCAACCTGGGTAAACAGTTCTGTAGTCTCTGCCGTCGCTTTGCTCTTGGCTTCGAGACTCGCCAAATGAATTTTCAAGGCGATCAAAATCTGTCCGGTACTGTCGTGCAGCTGACGTGCCAGATGTCGCCGCTCTTCTTCCTGGATCCTCTGAAGTTGCGCCGAGAGATCACGTACAGCAGCAGTGCGCTGTTGTACCAATCTTTCCAGTTCTGATTGCGAACGCCTGTAAATAGAATCGTTGTCTTTAAGCTCGATCATTTTCTCAGTCCTCATCACAATTGCGAGTTCATCCCTTCAACCAACCGCGGCCTTTGAAAACCCGCCTTCTTTGCCAAAGACGTTTACCCAAAACATGCCCAACAGAGACTCTGCCAGACATCTGGTCAACGCATCTGGGGATGCCAGAGCACGTCCAAGTTCTCTCCCCGCTTCTTTGCCCGCGGTATTGCGCCATTGCACTGCACAAGCGATTAGGTACAACGGGTCCATTTTTGCGGAGTGGAACCTTGTGCCAGGGGCCTGAACATTTTCAGTGATTGTCATTTAATATTTTTTCTGCCTGGATCGTAATGACTGGGAACTGCCTTCAACAATTGTGCGAGAGAAGCAACTCCGGGTCTGAGATGGTTCATAAGATTAGGTTTGACTGCCGTGGCAAGCGACTATATGACTTAAGTCGTAATAGCGGGATCAAGCTTCCTTAGTAGTGGGAGCGTAACGACGCAGGAGGGTGATCGAGAACACTAAAACAAGAACCAACGATCCAAGTAAACCGAGCTCGATCATAGAAGCACGAAAAATAGCCGATCCATCAGTGGTCCACACTCCGTCCCTGGTGAGGGTAGTCAGTTCTAGACTAATGATGAGAATGCGGCGAATTGACGCAATCAGCCCAACAACCAGGAATGGTTCCGTCACCAACACGTGAGACCGAATTGAGATTCTCACGGTGTGAAGAATTTCGACCAGCATCAATACGACAAGCAATTCGTTCAGTACTTTCAGGGTTTGAGTGGTTACTCTCCAATAGGCCAAATTGTCCCAGAGCAATGTGCCCGCACTTGCAATCGCTGCTAATGCCGCGGCCGACAACATCACAGCTAACGCGGAATAAATAACCAACTCTGCTTTCCCCAAGTAATCGTCGAACCGATTTCTTAACATCGACAGAGATTCCAAAGTTAATTGGTAGCGATCTCTAATCTCTGCTCCAATCGCTCCAGCTTTGCCCGGGTCTGGTCATAGCGTACAAAGGAAGACACCATGTCCGACAGAGCATGCGCGGTCTCAGCATTCTGCTTGAGATACTCAGGGTATGAACCGGAAGTGGGACGAGTTTTGTGATCTTTAAGATGATTGATCGCCGCCGTGGTGTTTGTGGCTAGTTCCTTCAAGAGCGGCATCATCCGATCAATTGCCTGCTGCTGCCACGGAGACGCCATTGAGCGTTTCGCCTGCAATTGTTCCGTCACGCGTGCAAGTTGGTTCACATGGTCTTTGACCGTTTCGAGCATGGATGCGTGGGTTTGCCAGCTAACGTCCGTGCGTGTCAGTGCTTCCATTTCATCAGCGTCACGGCTTAGCGCTGCTGCATCATCGCTAGCGTCCTGAAGAAGGCGGGAAACTTCGGCATTCTCCTCATTGGCTGCCAGCGCTTTAACTGGAAATAGCAGCAACATCAACATCAGAAAAGATCCTATTACCAAACCACGTTTTGCTGTCGTCATAATTTGCATGGTGATCCTCCCAACACTGCGATGCTAGCCGTGCTTTCTAACAGCTGACAATTCCTCCAGTGGACAGGATTATGTTGAGCGAAAACGCATAGAAGCGTATTCCACTTTGATTCAAAGGAAATTTACTACTTATGCTGTAATCCGGTTAAATTCGCCATGTGATCATTGAAAATCGCTGATCCTCCACAATATTGTTGCTGCGCTTCTGACTACATCTGCATCATAAAAAGATTAAATATGGCCTTACTTACAAAACCTCGCGAAATTTCCGGCACAAGTAAATTAAATTCCTGGGCGATCGGTTGGAAGTGTGGCACATGTGGCCGGCTTGTCACAAAAATTGAGGACGGCTGGATAGAATGGCTGGTCAGCAAGAGTCGGAAAGACAATGACCTCCTGAAAGGTCTCAGGCTTGTCCATGCTCTTGCAGTCAGTCCCAGGCGAACCAGCCGTTTTGGTTGCCGCTATGATCCACAAAGGGAATTCAAAAAAGACCAAAGCCTGGTAGAAGGATTATCTCTGGATAGATTTGTAGGTCCGGACGGTCTTATGCTTCTGCTTTCTTTGGTTGCAAATGGTGAACTCCCCAGGGAAGACATCCTTGACTTAATAAAAAGAGTGCAGATCCCCGGGTATGAACAGGCAATGAGTGTCTTTCAAAAAGGGCTACCGCGCGACGTATTTACTCCGTCTATCGGAAAGGGCTACTACCTTCAGTCGGAAATCCGCACGCTACTCAGATTGGCCATGAAATAGATACTTTTGTTTTAGCTGGAGACCTGTCCCACTTCCAGCTCGAGCAACTTACGGATTTCGTTCAGATCCTTCCGTCTGGCTATATCTATTTCGGGATACGCCAGATGAATTTCATCGAGTGTATCCACAATCGCAGACGCAACCACTAATCGTGTAAACCATTTGTGATCCGCCGGAACTACAAACCACGGCGCCGACGGTACGGCTGTGTGCTGGATCATGTCTTCGTACGCCGCCATATATTGATTCCAGTTCTTGCGTTCATGTATGTCGGACGGGGACAGCTTCCAGTTTTTCTCTGGCCTGTTCAATCTCTCAAGAAAGCGTTTGGCTTGTTCTTTTTTGGAAAGGTGCAGAAAGAATTTGCGGATGACAATTCCGTTGCGGACCAAATGGCGTTCAAATGCACAAATATCTTCGAAACGTTTTTCCCATATCTTCCGCTCCATCAGCGTATCGGGAATCTTTTCATGCTTCAGTAAACTCGGGTGGATGCGGACTACCAAGACTTCTTCATAATAAGATCGATTGAAAATACCGATTCGGCGGCGCTCGGGCAACCTTCGCACGGCACGCCACAAATAATCGTGATTTAACTCCTCGCCGGATGGTTCTTTGAAAGAATAAACTTCGCATCCATGGGGATCGACGGCCGACATTACATGCTTGATGACACTGTCTTTACCAGCGGTATCCATGCCTTGAAAGATCAGCAATACCGCCCAACAGTGCTGGGCATACAGCTTCGCTTGCAAATCACGTAGCTGGACGAGACGTTCCTGAAGGAGGAGCCCGGCTTGTTCCTTTGAGGCGATATCGCCAGTATCGCCGGGATCGAAATCTTTCAATCGGAAACGGGCTCCCTCGTTTATGCGATAAGCATTTGCCAGCTTGCCCTGATACTTCATTTCTTACCCAAAACTGCAAGCGTCTCACTTTTAGCTGCTCTTCTGCTCCGACGACTGGCGCTTAAGGAAAGCGCCGAGCCGGTCTTTGAGCTTGGCGAATACAGCGCCGACGTCCCCATTTCCTTTCAGCTGTTTCTCCAGGTTATTGATGTCAGTATTCAGGGCAGCATACTCCTGGTCTTTTCCGGCGTAACCCAACTCTTTCGACCGCTCAACTTCTTTCTTGGCGGTTTCTAAAAGAGTTTGGGCGGATGCTTTATCTTTCTGGCTTTGGGCCTGGGCGGTATTGACTGCCTCGCGCGCAAGAATCAGCGGCAGCGGCGTGGCACGGTCTATCACGGCCAAAGTATTGAGGGCGGTGAGCAAAATGTTGTTAGCGTCGCCGGTCTTTTTTTGATCGAGCATGCGTGCGGCGTCTGTCAGAGCAGTAGGATACGTCGCCAGCGGCACATTATAGGTGCGCACGCGAATCTCGCTCATGAGCGAATAAAGGAGCACCCGCGCGGCCGGAAAATTTTTGTCGTCCACCGCTCTCGATGCATCCTTTGCCACGTCGCGTATAGCTTGGATGTCGTGCGGGGCTGCATCAATGACATCGACCTCCAGGCTCACGGGGATCAAAGCCGTTGCCGGATTGCGCGCCAGCAAAATATTTATCTTGCCAGTGGCCTGTTCGATGGCACTTAACGCTTCGTCAGTTTTGTTCGCCGCGATAGCGTTAATAGCTTTTTGGGTCTGGTTAATGGCCTCAATCGCCTCTTTATCCAGAGTCTTCTCGGTTTGCTCTTGGGCCTCTTTTCTCTGCTGCTCAACCTCAGGCCGGGCCTGTTGTTCTGCGTTCTGTCGTTGTTTTTCTACATTAGACTGAGCTGACGGTTGCCGCGATGCCGGTGCCGGAGCCGCGCCGGAACTCTTGCCGGAGCTCCCGGCACCCGAGCAAGATACAAATAACAGGCAGGAACCAAGTGAGATTATCGTCAAAGGCATTAACACATCCATCGCAAATTTCATAAAGTGTCCTTAGGCCGGACTGTTTCCTTAGCCAGCCGTGATCGTAGTGCTTTACATACTGCGGCGACAATTCCTCATCAGCGCGAGATGGAATTCCGACACGGCGCGTAGGACAATGCGCGCCGTGCGTGTAAGGCTTTCGTAGGACTTTTGTTCTAGAGAAGTTTTGCAGTTCTACAACCAAGGTCATAGCAGTCTATCTAGGTGAAGTAGAACTCCGCATTACTCGCGATTTCTCATCCTCGATTGCTTCTCATGAGGAATTGCTCGGCGGTCTCCGTCCGC
>DASXKZ010000188.1:0-4592 GCA_036496525.1 Candidatus Angelobacter sp. | reverse complement strand
TGCGAAAATTCCCCCAGAAATCAACACTAAGTTAAGATCCCTGGCGCACGATCTCAGCAATTCCGTTGAGACCATCATGCAGGCTTCTTACCTGCTGGCCCAGTCAAATTTGGATGAAAATGCCAAGAAGTGGGCAGATTTGATCGACAAAGCCAGCCGGGATTGTGCCAAAATCAATCGCGACATTCGCGACATTCTAAAAGCCAGCGCCTAGGCTCTATCGGCGGCTAAGCGACTCGCCGGGACGGGGCGTTTGCCCGCAGAAAATCCTGGGCGTTGCGATAGCCCTCCAGCGTGCCTACGTCCATATAGCTCTCACCCGCAAATTTGCCTCGCACCGGATTCCCGGCGGAAATAAAGGCGTTCAGCAGCTCTCCCAGATAGTTGTCCGCCCGATGGCGGGATTCCCAAAGCAATCGCAGCCGATGGAACGCCTCTCCGCGTATGGTTACAGCACCCCAGATCCAGTGCGATCGCGGATCTGCTTTCTTTACCTGGACTTCCTGAACATAGCCCAGATCGTCACAGATTACGGCATCGAAGACTGACGGATTGGCCACGGGAAAGAGCACCAGATTGCATTCCGCGCCGTTCGGCGCCAGGGCCGGAGCATAAGCGTTCTCCGGAAACCAGATTGTATCCGGCAGGCCGATCAGCACCTGGTCATGCTGCCGGGCAAATGGTTCGGCGCGAAATAGGGCATCGCACAGTCCCAATGGCTGCTGCTGTACCACGTAAAAGATTTCTGCCGCGTAGTCGCGCTCAGCGTAGTACTTCACAATGTCCGTCTTTTCCGCCGAGATGACCATGCAAATCTGGCTGGCCCCGGCGGCTATCATGCGTTCCACCAGATACTCTGAGACGGCCTTGGGACGCTCTGCGCCGTTCACCATCCGTGAGCCCACTGGCAGTAGTTCCTTGGAGCAGCCTAGCGGCTGAATGCGTTCTCCCGCGCCGGCGGCGGGTATGATTCCGATCATTGTGCTACCTCTTTCTTCATGGATGCCTGCGCGCCGGAACGCGCTTCTTCGGTATATTGCAGAAGCTGGCGGGCGCGGACGTTGCCAGTGTGCTCATCGAGCGTGCGCTGGCGTGCGCGGGCTGCCATAGACTGCAACTCGTGATCAGGGGAGTTGAGAGAAGCTTCAACACCTTCCGCGCTGGTTACTACGCGAAGCTCGCTTTGCAGATCGAAGAATGAATCGAGCCCTTCCCACGCGTCGGTAATCAGGGGTGTGCCGCAGGCGGCGGCTTCAAAGAAACGTCCGGAAGGGCACCAACCGTTGGCCGCCATCTCGCCGCGTGTAATGTTCAATGTGAGCCGCGAAGACGAATAAAAGCTGGAGTGGTCCGCTGGGGCAACATGCTCCATGCGGCGCACATTTTCCGGCAATTCCCAGTTCCAGGGATAGAGTGATCCGGCGAGCAGAAACTGCTTTTCCGGATGGCGGCGCGAAGGCTCCAGCAGCAATGCATCGAGCTTGACCTGACGGTCCGGCGAATATGTCCCCATGTAACTTAGATCGCATTGGAACTTTGGGACCGGGGCGACTCGGCAATAATCGTCCGGGTCAACGCAGCCATACAAAGGTCTTACCATCCGGGCGCGATATTCATCTTCCAGCGCTGCCAGCGCCTTTCCTCCAGTGAAAGAAAGGATTAGATCAAATGCCGGAATCTGACCGGCGTCGAGATACTCGATTTCGCCGTGGCGCAAGGCATTCAGCGTCACCGGTGTATCCAGATCGTAAAAAACGCGCAGAGGGCGGCCCAGATCCAATATTTCGTCGTTGATGCGGCGGCCTTCCGGCAGAAAGCTTGCGGTAATTACCACGTCAGAATCCGCGGCGGTTGATAGCGCCCGGTCGCGCACGCCTGCCCATTCTGAGTACAGAGTAAGGTCGCAGTAATCGCAGGAATCAAAGTCACGCCGCGAGCTGTAGTAAGGAACGTCCTTCTCAAAAAAATGGACTCGATGGCCAAGGCGATCCAGCGCGCGGATAATAGCGCGATAGGGCGTAGCGTGCCCGTTGCCCCACGAGGAGGAAAGTGTCAGGCCCAAAACGGTTATCTTCACTTTTGTCGCTTCGCTCCAAACCACTTGATCATATGGCCAACGCCATTATTCTTCCGCTCCCGAGGGCAGGCTGCTCGCCGCGCAACCTGGCTCGCTGCTGACCGTGGTGGCCTCAATCGTGTCGCTTCGCTCCAAACCGCTTGAGAATGTGGCCTGGCCAACGAACTTCTGCTCCCGAGGCAGGCAGCTCGCCGCGCAAGTCGGGCTCGCTGCTCTGAATCTTGTCTGTGCTCCAAACCGCGAGAGAGCGTTCCAGTAAGAACGATCTTGCGGCTTCATAACCGAATGCTGGAAGTGAGATGTTTTCAGTGCCAGAGCTGTTGCAAGCTGGTTTCAGGATGCATGCCCGGTGATTTGGCGTTACACTGCGGGATGATGAGCGAGCAACGGCAACCAGACTCCCAAGTTAAGGCGAAGCCCGCCGCCAAGCCTGATCTTTCCAGCTATTGCCCCAATTGCGGCACACAGATGCGCGACTCACGCTGCAAAATGGTGTGCAAGACCTGCGGCTTCTTTCTGAGCTGCAGTGACTTTTACTGAGACACCTACCAGGGAGACACGGAGAACTCCGGGATCATCGGTCAAAGCAAAGTGCGTCTCTAACGCAAACCCATCGAATGGCAAGAAAGATTAGCATTGCAACCGAACATTACGCTCTCCGGCGGGAACGGAATTGCGCTGTCCTCGAACTAAGTTCCAATGAGGAAACCAATATCCTCGCGATGGCGCGAGTGCGGGCGGTGCTAGCGGCTATTCAGGGGCTGGACGACGAGGCACAACGTAGTAAATTGAAAGCGCTGATCATCACCGGCAATGAAAAATTTTTCTCTGCCGGGGCCGACCTCAATGAACTTTCGCAGCTTACGGCTGCGCAAGCGTTTGAGTTTTCCCGCACAGGCCAGGCGCTTATGCAGGCCATCGATGAATTTCCGGTTCCTGTGATTGCTGCCATTCGCGGCTATTGCATGGGCGGCGGCATGGACCTGGCGCTGGCGTGCGACTATCGCATTGCTGCACCGAATGCCGTGTTTGGACATCGGGGCGCAAGTCTGGGAGTAATGACAGGCTGGGGCGGTACCCAACGCCTGCCGCGCCTGATCGGCAAGGCCCGTGCGGTGCAGATGTTTCTGCTGGCGGAAATGGTGAAGGCGGAAGAGGCGCTAAGGATTGGGTTGGTGGATAAGATTAGTAATAAGCCAATGGAAGATGGTTTCCTTCTAGCGGAGAAATTGAATGGACGCAAATCTTGAAGAAAAAATATCAATTGAACTCTCTAAAGGTGAGCTGCTGGTCATTTTTGAATTTCTTGCCAGAAGTTATGACGCATGGCGTGAGTCTGGAAATAAGGATGAAAATACTTTTGTACTAAGTCCGCCTGATGCCGGAGAACGAATTATCCTTTGGCATTTAGAAGGTGCAATTGAAAAGACTTTGGCGGAAGTATTCTCGCCTGAGTATCGAGCCTTAATAGAAAGAGCCAAGGAAACGGCAATCGGTGATCGTCGCTAGGATCGCTTGACGAGATCCAGTTGTACATCGAGGCTCTTGCCGCAACACGAAATCCCTACTTTGAACGCATCCGTTTTGCCTCCAGTGTGAAGCTTTCGCTCGCTCGAAAATGGAATACGCGATACACGAATTCGTGGCTAAAATAACCATTCCTGATGCACGTAATTCTCATCGTCTTTCTTGCGGGATTAATTGCCGGCGCAATGAATGCTGCCGCGGGTGGAGGCTCATTTGTATCCATCCCAGCGCTGATTTACGTTGGAATTCCATCCGTCTCGGCCAACATGTCGAGCACGGTTGCTTTGTATCCGGGCAGCCTCACGAGCGGGTGGGCATACCGTAAGAATTTTCAGCCAATCCTTAACGTCTCAGTCAAGGCCATGTTTTTGGCGACCCTGGCCGGTGGATTCGGGGGAGCAATCTTGCTGCTGCTGACCCCGAGTTCCGCCTTTGACAAAATTATCCCCTGGCTCCTGCTGCTGGGTTCACTTGCGTTTGCCTTTGGTCCATGGATTGGCAAACGGCTGCATAGGCATTGGTGGCCCAATACGGCTTTTTTGTTGGTGGCCCAATTTGTACTGGGAGTCTATGGCGGCTACTTTGGAGGTGCGGTGGGGATCATGATGATGGCAGTCTGGAGCCTTCTTGGTCTTCAGGATGTTAAAGCGATGAATGCTGTCAAGGTTGTGCTGGTGGCCGCAGCGAATACGATTGCTGTCTTTTGCTTTGTGTTTGCGGGATCAGTGGCCTGGCGCGAAACGCTGGTCATGGTCATGGCTGCGGCGCTGGGAGGATACGCCGGAGCCCGAGTTACTTTGCGGTTCACTGGGTCGCAAATTCGCCTTGGCATCAGCATGATCAATTTCGCCATTACGGCGATCTTTTTCTACACTCGATTCTTCCGATAGTTTGATTGCGGGTGGTGAAGGGGGCAAATGCGACAGAAAATCCATAGAGACGCACATTGTTTCGTCTCAAGCGCTAAATATGCCTTTTGTTCTTACTA
>DASXKZ010000187.1:0-16550 GCA_036496525.1 Candidatus Angelobacter sp. | reverse complement strand
TCGCTGTACATGGGTGGCCAGCGTTTAATCCTTCGATAGTTGTGAGTTTTCCAATCGGAAAAATCGGGAGTGATGCGCAGGAACGGTTCAACATCGAAACTGAGATAGGTTCTGTCTTTGAACATAATCCCGATTGTGCAGTCGTCGTCCAGAGTCGAAACTTCGATTCTTTCGACGACCTTGCCACGGACAACCGCGAACGGGTCTGGTTTGCGTCTCTTCTTGGAACGTGTAACCTGTTTAGCAGCCATTTGTCGCCTTTCATTGGAAGGTGATTTTTGGTTAGGGGCGTGTCCGTGCTCAAACACAGGCGCGTCCCGATTCTGCTTATAACCGCACTGGAATGAAGAACGCAATGGTAAAATGAGAGAGAAAGCGCCCTTGCGTTAGGTACATACTTCCGTTTTGGTAATTGGGTAATTTAACAACCTAGAGCTTGATGGGTATCGAGTGCGAGTCACCGGTCAAAGGCGCTGGTCCTGGGCTTTTCATTTACCCATTTACCAAATTACTCAATTACCAAATCGTTACAACTTCCCAATTACCTCTTGGCCAACTTCTGTCATCTATCCAATTGCCAAATCTTCCTTATAATCTCCCTCTGAAGCCCCAAGCCAGCGGAGAGAGCCCTGAACACTTTTGATCCAGCCGTAAACGTTTATTTTTTTGCCGCAGCGTTTTTCCTGTTTGGGCTGGTCTTTGGCAGTTTTTTGAACGTGTGCATCTACCGCATGCCGCGTGAGATTTCAGTGGTGAGCCCGCGTTCGGCGTGTCCGGCGTGCGAAGCGCCGATTGCCGGATACGACAACATTCCGGTACTTAGCTGGCTGATTCTGCGTGGCAAGTGCCGCAAATGCAAAGCTCCCATATCAGCGCGCTATGTGGGAGTGGAATTGCTGACGGGCGTGCTTTTTGTGCTTTCTTATCTCAGTGCGCCGGCGATGGTTCGCCTGATCTATCAGCAGTGGGCGCTCGATGTGCGACCGAACGAGCTCCTGGTTGCCGCAAAAATGTGCGTGCTTTGCTTCCTACTGATTGGGCTGATTTTTACTGATGCTGAAACCAAGCTGCTGCCTGACTTACTGACAAAGCCGGGAATGGTGGCGGGCGTGGTTTTCAGTCTGCTGGTTCCGCTGGAAGGGCCGGCGCATTACTTTCTTCCGGCTGTCGATAACTGGCGGATACTCTCTTTGATCAACTCCATTGCCGGCGCGGTGCTGGGATCGGCCTTTATATGGGGCGTGGCTCTGCTCTATGAAGCGGTGCGCGGCGTGGAAGGCATGGGACGCGGCGACGTGAAACTTATGGCGCTGATTGGCGCTTTTATAGGCGTGAAACTGACGTTGCTGGTGCTGCTGCTGGGATCGCTGATCGGCAGCTTTTTTGGCGTGTTCCTGATTCTGTGGGTTTGGATGAAGCGATTGCTGCGGCGGCGCAGGACGCATCGCACGGAAACGGCGAGTGAGTCGCGCAGCCGGGCGTGGAATTCCGCCATCCTGATCTACAGGAATTTTGAAATTCCTTTTGGTGTCTTTCTGGGGGCCGCAGCGCTGCTTGCAGCGTTTTGGGGAACAGCGCTCGTCCAGTGGTATGTGAATGTCTCAGGGCTGGGAAAGCTCCACTAAGACTTCTCCTGGGCGAGCCTGCTGCAGGAGCCGATCACAGTTTGGGTGTGAAACGCCCTGTAGCGGGTTTTAGAGTGAAGCGACATTGAGTAAGAGCGATTGTCGGCGATGCCGGCTTGCGTGCCGAGCCGGCTGATTTAGGCGCAGGGGAATTTTTTTCAAGGCCAGGCTCGTCGGCGGTTTTGGAGCGAAGCGACATAAACTAAAGTCCCTTACAGCATTTACCCTATCGTTTCCGCCCACGGAAAGCAGGAGAATCGTTTGAGCTGGAGCTGTAGAATAATAGGGAAGAACGATCCAAGGGTTATGTTTATGAAAAAACTTCTGCTGATGTTTGCCGTGTGTCTGTTTGGGGCCGGTGCTTACGCTCAACAATCGCTTGGAGATGTGGCGCGCGCGAACCGCGCGAAGAAGCATACGAGTTCGAGCACGGTAAAGCTGGATGACGACAGCATGCCGCACAACTCCGCGCCTTCCGCAGGCAGCGAGGCCGAGGCGGCCAGAAAAGCGGACGACAAGAGTGCCGATGCAAAAGATGCGGAGCAAAAAGACGCCAGGAAAGACGCGGCCGATGCACAGAAACAGAAGAACGACGAACTGCTGAAGCAGATCGATAGCGAGAAAAAGGAAGTTGCCACGCTGCAGCGCGAGCTGGACATAGCTGAACGCGAAGCGCGCCTGAGGGCAGCAGCCTTTTATGGCGATGCAGGCACTATGTTGCGCGACCAGACCAAGTTTGCCGACGAAACGCGCAAGCAGCAGGACGAGATCAACGGCAAGAAGCAGGCCCTGGATGCCGCACAGCAAAAGCTGGACGCATTGCAGGAGCAGGCGCGCAAGGCGGGGATGCGCAGCGAATAACCTGCTGAAAATCGCACGAGCCGATTAACGATCCAGATACTCTCCGGATACATGCACCTTCGTACATCCATTCCTGCGGCTGCTCCGTCTAGAATGAAGTGACTCTGATTACGCCAAGACAAACAATGACATTCATCAAAAAAATTGGTTTAACCACCCTTCTTGCCCTGGCGGCACTGTGCCTGGGCTGCGATTCCGAGCCAGCCAAACCCGCCAACACGGAACAGACGGCCACAACGCAATCAGAAACAGGACGCTTTGCACTGCAGAAGATGCTGGCGCCGGCGCGAGGATGGTCAGGGGATGCGCTGCCGGTGCGCATGGAGTCGACCAACCTGAAGGGCAGCGACGGACACGACGGCAAAGCGAACTTCTGGCGCGCACAGTTTGCGTCAGCGGGTCGGCAGAAAGCGGAGCCGTTTACCTGGTCCGGCGTGGCGACAGAAGACACGCCCAGAGGCGTGAATCATGGCGTGGAAGACACATACAATCCGGCAAACAGGTTGTCACGTCCATTTGACTTGAATTTCCTGAAGGTGGATACGGACAAGGCTTTTGAAGTGGCGCAGGAGCATGGCGGCAAAAAGTTGCTGGAGAAAGATCCCAAGACGAATGTGGGATACCTGCTGGATTTTGACGGCCAATCCAGCCAACTGCGCTGGCACGTGATCTACGGCGGCAGTGAATCGACCGGCAAGCTTACGGTGCTGGTGGATGCCAGCTCCGGAGCTTTTCTGCGCAAAGAATAAATTTTAGTTTGCAGGACCGTGGATTTACGTACCCAAGGTTATTTCCCTAAGATCATTTACCTAAAACCCAGTCGATTTGCGAAACCGCTTTTTTGGCGTTCTTCGCAAACTTTCCTTTGGGCTGCGCTTCAAGATATTTCTTGTAATAGAGCCGCGCCGGATCGAGCCGCTGCATGCCTTGCAGCGATTGGGCCAGCCGGAACCATATCAAAGGATTGTCCGGAGTGAGGCGCTGGGCTTCTTCAAAGCGCTGGCGAGCGCTATCAAAATTATTGCCGGCCAGATATGTTTCGCCGACGTCAATGTCATGCGCTGCGATTTTTGCCGCATCGGCGTTGGTACTTGATGGAGTTCGCGCAGCCGCCAGCGGTTCGACGCGCTTCAATCCTTCTTCCGCATCTTTTGATTTTGGGCCGTTGGGCAGGATCTCAAGGTACTTGCGATAGTTCTGGGCAGAGAGAGTGAGCAGGTCAAGCTTTTCCTGGGTGATGGCCAGACCAAAGATGGCTTCAGCATCATTTTGCTTATAGGTAAGCGCATGATTGAAGCGCTCCAGGGCGGCGCGATAGTTCTTGAGCTTGAGATAATACTGGCCTACTTCTACGTCCTTGGCGGCCTTGTGCGGGTCCCAGGGTGTCAGGACAGATTCATCTTCCGCCGGGGCCGCCGGCTCCTCTTTGCCGTAGTGGCTATCGGTGTCAATCTGCGAGTCCTTGCTGGAACTTTCACCCTTTACGCTACCTCCGGTGGGATTGGTGCCGGGCGCGTCGCCAGGAAAAGGCGGCCGTTCGTATTTATCGTCACTGGGCTTGGGTGAAGGCGCATTAGCTCCGGGCTTCTGCTGGACGTCACCGGGAAAAGGCGGGCGCTCGTATTGATCGTCACTGGGTTTAGGCGTGGGCTGGCTGGTCGCTGGTTTCGGTGTAGGTGATGGAGTAGGAGTTGGCGAGTTGCGAGGCTGAATATGAGGCTGATCGTCCTGGTTATCTTGGGCGATTGCCTGAAGCGCAGGAATCGCGAGCAACGTGCCTAAAAACAGTAACGCGGTAATAGTAAGAGAGCGAGACTTCATATCAATATTCTATTGGAAGATCGAACAGCGAGAGGGATCTTGCAGGGCTGCTTTAGCGGGCCAAAAAACCAAAGGCCGCCAGAAAAATCTGGCGGCCTCTGTTTCTGCGCAATGTCCCGGGGGAGGAGAGACTACCGGCTCGGGTTAGGAGTGGTACTCTGCGCAGAGCTTGGTGTTTCAGTGCCTAGAACGTTCGTCATGAGGCGAACATCCACGCGGCGGTTCTTGGCGCGGCCGTCCGCAGTGGTGTTGGGGGCAGCGTATTTGTCTTTGCCCATTCCGATCAGGTAAATCTTGTGTGCCGGAATGCTCTTGGAAGAGAGATACTGCACCACGGAATCGGCGCGTTTCTCGCTCAGCTTGTAATTGTATTTCGCTGAACCTACGGAGTCAGTGTCGCCTTCCACAACTACCAGGTAACCCTTGGTGTTGGGGACTTCAGCCAGCAGCTGGTCAAGAGCGGTCTTGGCTTTAGCGGTCAGATCGGCCTTGTTGAAGGCGAAGTGAACTGAGGTCTCTGCCACGGGGCGATAGTTATCCAGATTGGCGACCTGGTTGGCCAGGGCGTCTGCGCGGGTATTGGCCTGCGTTGCCAGAGTCTGGGCCTGGTCTGCGCGATTGCGGGCGTCCAGCGCCTTAGTGTCGGCTTCGCCGGCCTTGGTGTTCGCGCCTTCGATCCCGGCGGTTGCGCGGGTATCAACATCGTGAATGGCGGCGTTGTTCTTGGCTGTTCTGGCATCAAGTTCATTGGATTTGTCGACGATTGGCTGGGTCTGCTTGCGTACATAATTCTTTGTTGTGCAACCAGTGGCGACCATCAATGATGTGCCGGCCAGCAGAACCAAGAGGCTAGATTTCAAATTCATGGGGAAAGCTCCTTAAGACCCGACGCGGCGCAGGGTGTTGCCGCCTATAAAGTCACCCTAGACAAGAGCAAGTGTCATGCCAATGCCCTTCCAGAGACAAGGTAATTGTAAATGATTTATAATCAATAGCTTAAATGATTTCAAGAGACGTCCCAGTGGCCGGCCTGAGCTGCCGACAGTAGAATTTTTACGCACCCGGGGCCTTACAGGAAGAATCTAGGTAGTAAGCCTCAACATTCCCCCGATGGATCTGACAGAAAAAATCCGGACAATCCCGCTCCGGCCGGGAGTTTACCTATATAAAAATGCCGAAGGCGAGGTCATTTACGTAGGCAAGGCCAAGAACCTGCGGGCCCGCGTGCGGTCGTATTTTCAGGAAGGCGTAGGCGAGGCCAATGCCAAGACGGGCAGCCTGCTGCGCGAAGCGGTAGACGTTGAATACATCGTCGTTGATAACAACAAAGAAGCGCTGGCGCTGGAAAACAACCTCATCAAGCAGAAGAAGCCGCGCTTCAACATCCTGCTGCGCGACGACAAGACTTATCCATATATCAAGCTGACTCTGGGTGAGCGCTTTCCCCGCGTGTATGTGACGCGTCGGTTGCGCAAGGACGGTAGCAATTATTACGGCCCGTATTTTCCCGGGAATTTGGCATACAGGATCGTTGACCTGATCCATCGCAGCTTTCTGGTACCTTCCTGCAAGGTGGATCTCACGCGATACCACCTGCGGCCATGCTTGCAGTATTACATCAAGCGATGTTTGGGACCATGTGTGCAGGACCTGACTACTCCGCAGGCGTATCTGGAAGCCGTGCATGATGTGCAACTCTTGCTGGAAGGCCGGCAGACTGACCTGGCGAAGTCACTGCGCGCGCGCATGGAAGAAGCCGCTGTGCAGCAGGAATATGAGCGGGCGGCGCGGTATCGCGACATGCTTTCAACGGTAGCTCAGCTCCAGGAAAAACAACGCATGGCCGCGGCTGAAGGCGATGACCAGGACGTCTTTGGCTACCACTATGAAAATGACATGCTCGCTGTGAACGTGTTTCACCTGCGCGGAGGAAAGATCCTGGACCGGCGCGAGTTTTTCTGGGAAGAGCTGCCGGAAACTGCACTCCCTGAGCCCAACGAAACCCATGGACCGCAGGCGCCCTCGCCTGCACACGAGACGTCTTTCTCCGCGGCCGAGGGCGGCCACGGTCCACATATTTTGTCTGTTGGACCGCAGGCGCCCCCGCCTGCGCAAAATGCAGCTTCGTCCTTGTTTCATCCCGGGGAATTTTTCTCCGCGCTGATGAAGCAGGTTTATATCGACCAGCAATATGTTCCGCGGGACATTCTCGCGCCGGTGGATTTTGAAGATCGCACAGAACTGGAAGAATTGCTGTCAGAAAAGCGCGGCAGCAAGGTGGAGATACTCGTCCCGCAACGAGGAGAGAAGCGCTCGCTGATCGACCTGGCCGCGCAGAATGCGAAGCAGTCTTTTGACCAGCGTTTCCGCGTGATGAAGCCGCAGGCCAAGGCCGTCCAGGAAGCGTTGCAGGACGCGCTCGGCCTGCCGGACATCCCCAAGCGCATTGAGTGCTTTGATATTTCACACATACAGGGCGCGGAAACCGTTGCATCCATGGTGGTGTGGGAAGACGGCAAGATGAACAAAAGCGAATATCGCAAGTTCATTGTGCGGACGGTGACGGGCGTGGACGATTTTGCGTCGATGCGCGAAGTGGTTACGCGCCGCTACAAGCGCCTGCGCGACGAAAACCAGACCTTCCCAAGCCTGGTGCTGGTCGATGGCGGCCTGGGGCAGCTTCACGCCGCGGCGCAATCGCTGGAAGAGCTGGGCATTACGAACCAGCCGCTGGCGGCGATCGCCAAGAAAGAAGAGATCATCTACGTCTTCGGCCAGGAAGACGATCCCGTGGTCCTTGAGCGGCACTCGCCGGTGCTGCACCTGGTGCAGATGGTGCGTGACGAATCACATCGCTTTGCCGTCACGTTTCATCGCAAGCGGCGCCAGATGCGTGACCGCAAGTCCGAGCTGCTGGAGATTCCCGGCGTAGGCGAGCGCACACGGCAGAGATTGCTCCAGCATTTTGGCAGCGTCCGCGCCGTCCAGCAGGCCGATGCCGCCGCGCTGGGCGCAGTGCTGACGAAGAGTCAGACGGAAGCGGTGTTGAGGCACTTTCAGAAGGCGTCAGAAGCTTCGTAGATCGTGTGGCACCGGCGCTGCCTGGGCGGCTCAACCAATCTGATCCTCCGGCATGAGACAGGCCAGCGCATCACAAAGTTATTAGGGAAACATTCTGGTCAAAGGACTTCCAGGAGGTGGCAATATCACCTTAACCTCAGTAGGCACGGACAGGGCATGCGTGCCGCTGAAGCAAAGGTGCATCCTGCCTTCCGACTCGACTTTGATGTCATAACAAGGCTGCTGCAAGGCCTTTGTGTTCACCACGCCTAGGGGATTGGTAACGACAACAAGTTCTAACGGCTCGCGCCCTTTACTGTGTAGGTAAAAGCGGAGCCGTTTTCCGCGAACTGGCGTTCCATCGGCTCGGACCAGCTTTAATGTTCCCCGGGGCAGTCGATCGCAATCGAAATTGCCGCAGTCGATTTCCTGCAAGTTGGCATGGTATATGCGCGAACACCCCTTACCCTCATACGAAAGAGCGATTCTTACGCCACGCCCAACCCATTGCGCCAACGCACTCTTAGCAACAAAAGCGGACACCGGTTCGCGACCCTCCATGTATACGCGATACTCGTATCCGGCCGACTGCTCCTGTTTCCCGGATCTCACGGGGGAAAACTTAAATTCACCTTGGGAATTGGAAACTGCTTTCTGGATCAAACGGCCTTGCGGCGATTCCCCTCGCTGTTGCCTGCGCAGAGCTTCATCATAGCCGTAGGGAAGGGCCCATTCTTCCACGGTTACTCCACGAATCGCCTGGTAACGGTTATCCGCTTCGACGATGAAGCCGTATCCCGACCAGTCGCCGATGAGGGTCGGGTAGGGCTGCCGCCAGCACATATCGCTTTGTGCGATCAGAACGTTGGGTAAAGCGCCGATCAGGAAGGCAGCCAAATTGAGTAGTTTCATTGCAACCCGTGCTGTTACGTATTGGATGCGTAGGTCAGAGCTTAAACTAACTCAAGCTCTGCGTCTGTGCAATGCATTTGGTCTGAATCTGGATATACACATTTGAAAAGCGACACCGCCGCCGACAGTCTAGGCCCGTGAGCACTTACCTACAGGCGGTGGGGGGATTGTCGGCGAAAATCGCCATTTCACCAGTAATCGGGGTTGTGAGTGTAATCGCCTGTTATCTCCTGTTGTCCCCGTGGCATGCCATATCTATTACTACGGTGCTGGCCAGGATCAGCACGTCATCTTCACCTTCTGACACCTGCACGCCATAGGTATCTCCCAGCGTGAACCACTGTTTGGAAATCTCTGCCACAGGGCTTCCGTTGCGAGAGAAAACATATTGATGGTCCGTGAAGTCGCCTTCAGCCACCAGATCATTTGGCCCCGGAACATCCACAGTGAAGGTGCATTTGAAGAACGTAAACAGCTCTTTATGCACGACGGCAAGCAGTTGATCGCCTTTGGAGATTTCATACGTCGGCCCCCAGCTCAGCAGCTTCTGCCGGATGAATGCCAGTTCGTTGCCCGCCATGTCATGGAATGAGAGTTGATTGCCCAGGCTGAAGGCCTTGCCATCGACAAAGAATCGGTCCTGGCCTGAGTCGTCTTTGATGGTGAAATCGTCGCCCCAGGAGAAGAGCTTTTGTTTCATGAGATAGATCATGGTGGTTGCACCCTTGGAATAAATAGTGGAAATACTTTATCAGTAGCTGGGGCCAATCCTATACGTATCGTTCCAGTGAGGAAATCCGGCAAAAATTTGAGAGCGTTGTGATGGTAGGAACCCTCCCCTTCGACAAACTCGGGGTCGAGATTTCGGAAAACATCCCTCGCTGCGCTCGGGATAAGATTCACTTCACCAGCAACAACACGCCCACGCAGACCAGCGCGGCGGAGAGCCAGCGGCGGCGGTCGACGTTTTCATGCAGCAGGAATTTGGCCATGATGGCGGAGCAGATATAAGTAAGTGACGCCGACGCCGGCGCGACGAGGCTGGCGTCGCCCCAGGAGAGCGCGGTCAGCAGGCAGAAGAAGCTGAAGATGAGGCAGCAAAGTCCGAGAAGAAAAAGCTTTTCGCTGATGACGCGGCTGATCACGCCGAGAAGGCCCTTTTCAATGCGGATGAGGTCGAGGTCGCCAATGCGCTTCATGGCGGCGGAGAGCATCACGTCGCCAGCGCTGGAGGCGAGCACAAGCATTCCGATAGCGGTCCAGAGCTTAAGCGAGTTCATGCTGCTCCTTGGCGCGAGAGATCGTCGCATCTTTGGCGAGCGTTGCGTCTTTACCGCGGTGTTCAGGGGATTGTCGCTCAGTGAGCGAAGGCCCGCGCGCAACAAGACCCACGCCACAGGTGATGAGCAGGACGCCGGCCCATCGCCAGGGGCTGACGGTTTCATGCAGGAAAAAGCGTGAGAGGAACGCGGTGACGACGTAACCGAAAGCCGTCGCAGGCAAGACGAAAGTGAGGT
Source organism: Candidatus Angelobacter sp. (assembly GCA_036496525.1). Taxonomy (GTDB): domain Bacteria; phylum Acidobacteriota; class Terriglobia; order Terriglobales; family Acidobacteriaceae; genus Angelobacter. The sequence goes on along the minus strand of DASXKZ010000187.1, from coordinate 6,754 downwards.
CGGCCCAGGAGAGCGCGGTGAGGTATGAGTAAAAAAATCCTGCGAGAAAAAGAATGCCGAGAATGATCCAGGGATCAATAAAGGCGTTGAAGATGTGGGTCCAGTGGTTGAGGTGGATTTCGCCGAGGTTGTCCATGCCGCGCTTGAGCAGCACGTCACCGGTGCCGTTGCAGCAGGCGATGGCTATATAGATAAAGACTTTTTTGAACTTCACTCGGATGTCCGCCATCAACCCGCGTGACGCGCGGGTGACACTAGATTTTAGCGCGCCATTGCTAGCGCGCTACTTTTTAGTGAACCACTTTCTAGTGAACCAGAAATTTCCAAATCGCGACGACGATAAAAACGGCCAATCCGATGCCATACCCGATGATACGGGCCTTGCCGACTTTTCCCTGTTCCATCATGCGATCTTGCTTTGTTACGCCGATTAGTCGCCGGCGACTTCAGCTCCGCGGGTCTTTTCCGCAGCGTGTTTTGCCGCCACCATGTCTTTAGTGGCTTTGTTGCGCGCAGAGCGCAGCTTCATGAATGATTTTGCTTCCTTATATAGGCGCTGGCGCTCTTCACCGTTGAAGACAGCCTTGCGCACGATGCGGAAGACAGCCTTGGGACGGAAATAGTATTCGTCGTAAAACTTGTGGACCATTTCCATTACATGCTCACGCGGCAGACCGGGGTATTCAATTTGCGCGACCTGGTGCCCGCCGTCGTCAACCATGCGCTCCGTGCCCACGATGAAGCCGTTCTTCTTGGCGAAATCGTACATCTCAGTGCCCGGATAAGCGTGCGCGATGGAGACCTGAATGGTTTCCACGTCGAGCTCTTTGGCGAAATCAATGGTGCGGCGGATGGACTCGCGGCTCTCGCCGGGAAGTCCAAGGATGAAGTCGCCATGAACCTTCAGGCCGAGCTTTTTTGTGTCCTTGGTGAACTGGCGCGCGCGCTCAACTGTTGCGCCCTTCTTGATGTTCTTGAGAATTTGCGGATCACCCGACTCATAGCCAACGATCAGCAAACGGCAGCCGGCTTCCTTCTGCGCTTTCAAAGTTTCGTAGTCGGTGGTGACGCGCGACGTGCACGACCACGTAAGGTTCAGCGGCTTCAGCTTGCCGCAGAGCTCCACGGTACGCGCCTTCTGGATGTTGAAGGTGTCGTCGTCAAAGAAATATTCTTTTACCCAAGGCCAGTATTCTTTAGCTTTTGCCATCTCGCGGGCCACGGCGTCAGTAGAGCGCTTGCGCCACGGATGTCCGCTCAAAGTCTGTGGCCACAGACAGAATGTGCACTGCGCCGGGCAGCCGCGCGTGGTATACAGCGCGACAAATGGATGAAGCAAGAACGGTACGTTATACCGTCTTATATCCATGTCTCTAAAATAAACATCAACCACGTCCGGAAGGGAATCCAGGTCCATCACGTCAGGGCGATCTGCGTTGTGAACAACTTTGCCGCTGGCGTCGCGATATGAAATGCCAATGATCTCACTCAGCGGCTTGCCGTTGGCATATTCCACCACGGAGTAATCAAACTCGCGCCGACAGACAAAGTCGATGGCCTTGCACTCATTCAATGAGCGCTCCGGCAGCGTGGTGACATGCGGTCCCACAAAGGCGATCTTCAGCTTGGGATTCGCTTCTTTCATCTTGGTGACCAGCTTGATGTCACCCGGAAACCCCGGCGTGGAGGTAAACAGCACCAGGAAGTCATACTGCTTGCCCAGCTCAATCGTCTCTTCCGCCGACACATGATGCGGCGGCGCGTCCAGCAACCGCGAGCCTTCCAGCATTCCAGCCGGATACGCCAGCCATACCGGATACCAGTACGACTCAATCTCGCGGGTGGCAGGCCAGCGCGAACTGGCGCCACCGTCAAAGTTCTCAAACGACGGAGGATTCAGGAATAATGTTTTTAATGGCATGTCTGTCCTGCTTTGTATACTAACATCCTTTGCCGCGCCCTAAAGCCCAGAGAATCCAAGCGGTTACAAGCGAAGGGCCAATGGTCGATTAGCGCATTGGGCGGTGCGGGCCTTGTTCCTGCGGCCACGCTCCAGGCCGGTCGATTTTGGGGCTTGATGGTCGTCCGATTTGGTTTTCTTTCCGGGATTTCCGGTGTCTAACGCAAGGAACGCTTTGATCTGCCATTCTAGGGATGCAGGAGGGATGTCCATGCTACATCTGCTTCTAACCGCTGCAATACTGGCTTTGCCCATCCAACAACCAGCATCCGGCCAGGACCAGCAACCAGCTCCGATCCAGGTATCCAGAAGAGAAGCCGACGAGCACGCCATCGGCGATGGCGATCAATGGCTCTACCTGCGCGTTCTAGAAAATCAATGGTCGTTTTTCTCATCCATCAGAGTCACAGTCGTCGTGGATGCCACGGGCGCGATCATTTCCTCTGATCCGCAGGTTGCAAGCCCAGACGGTAACCACAGCATTCCCCGCAGCGTGCTTGCGCAGGCTGACTCATTGGTGCGGACGCTGCACTTCAAGCCTTTTGAACGCGCTGGCCATCACGTCTCCGTTACTTTCGATCAACATGTGGCCCTGTTGCCGCCTGAGATCAAGCCTGTGCAGCATGTTCCTTTTCCAAAAGTCAAGGACTGGAAGACAGTAAAGATCACTCTCGCCCGCACCAGCTGTTTCGGCACGTGTCCTTCTTACAAGGTTGAGGTGCGGGGTGATGGATCAGTCTTTTATGAGGGTGGCGGATACGTGGCGTTCACGGGAGTTCATCGCGGATTGGTTCCGCAGTCCAACGTGATCGAGTTGGTAAAGCTGTTCGAGAAGGCCGACTACTACTCACTGCGCGATGAGTACACGTCCAGCGTGACTGACAATCCAACTCAAACCACATCTATCTCCATTGACGGCCGGCAGAAACAGGTGGTGGACTACGTTGGACTCTCAGCGGGCATGCCGCTGGCTGTCGCGCAACTGGAGTTGGCTATTGATCGTCTTTCCGGTGCAGAGCGCTGGACCCGCGGCACCTCTGAAACCATGGCGGCGCTGGAAGCAGAGCATTGGGATTTCAAATCAAAAGCTGCTTCAACTACCTTGGCTCGCGCCGCTCAGTATGGCAATGCCGACGTGGTTCGTGATCTGGCGCTGGGCGGCGTGCCGCTTACCGGAGTACAAGACAGCGCTGGATTTGCCCCGATTGGTGGAGATACGCCGCTGGAAGTCGCCGCTTCCCGGGGGGATCTCGCTATGGCCCGCGCTCTGCTGCAGGCCGGGGCCGGGAGCAGTCCCAGGGCCCTGGCGGTATCTCTGGTCAATGCCGCAGGCTCGGGCAACATTGACTCATTGCGTCTCTTACTTGATAACGGCGCTCCAATTACTTCGCGCGACGTCATGGGTCGCACCGTTTTGATGGCCGCCGCTGCTTCCGGCTATCCGGAGATGGTCAATGAAGTCCTGAAGAGGAAGACGGACCCTAACCTATTCGCTACCCCCCTGCCACCCTGCACGGAGGAGATGAAAAAGAACGACAACTGTCGCGAATTCGCAGAAGGCGACGGCGAGACTGCACTGATGGAAGCGGTTTCCAGGACGGACTATGATGTCCCGCCGGAAGGTGTTGACCGGCTGGAGGTGGTCCGCCTCCTGCTGGCCGCTGGCGCAGAGGTAAATGCTCGTGACAAACAAGGCAACACCGCCCTTATGCATTGCCGTGACGATGTGGAGCAAGTCGAGCTTCTGCTCAAAGCCGGTGCCGATCCTAATGTCCGCAATCTGGAAGGTGAAACCGCTCTCAGCAAGTCTTATGACGATGAAGTAAAGCAGCTTCTCATCAAGCACGGCGCTGTGCCGGCGGCCAAAGAAGCAGAGAATTAATATCCGGCACTCTGTGCGTTGGAATTTTCGAAGCGTTGTGGAGCGCAGGCGCCCTCGCCTGCGGAGCCAGTCTTGCTCTCCGATCATGCCGGCGATTGACCAAGCCTTTCTTGATCACGGCGGTGTCGCGGGCCTTCCTCCGCTTCCTCCTGTCTTCCGTGTTTAAAAGGTTTTCTCCGTGCCTCTGTGACTCCGTGGTAGGTTTGTTAAGAGACCAATTTCGATCCTGAAAAATGAGGAGAGACCGACCCATGCCAAAGACCAATGCCCGCAAAAACACGCGTAACCGTTCCAACGCCGCCAAGCGGGTAAGGACCCGCGAGCTTCGTGCATCGCTGCAGGCCCCGGCCAAGCCGGCTGCAAAGACAAAGACCAAGCCCGCCGCTGCAGCAGAGAAATAAAAGTCGAGAAAATAAAACGCAGAAATAACACGCGAAAAAATAAAGCCCGGAATTTGCACTCCGGGCTTTCGCTGTTGGTTACTTGCTAGCGATGATCGCGGTCATGATCCTTGTCTTTATGGTCATCGCGGTCATGGTCGCCGTGCTGGTGACGCCAGTTCCAGTAGGCTGTCTGGTCGTGTTTGTTCAGCCGGTTGTATTCGCGGTATTCCTTGTCCCGGTGCGACTCGGTATACCATTGCCGGTAATTGCGGTCTTCGTCCTGATTCCAGTTGTGGTAGTCCTTGTGGTCGCGGTCATAAATCCGCTGATTTTTTGCGTGATCGTCACGGTCATGGTCGTCGCGGTCGCGGTCCTGTGCCTGAATTGCCAACGGCGCAGCCAGCGCGCCCATCAGCAACATTGAACTCAAGATACGCATTCCCTTATGAATCTTCATTTGTCCCCATCCTTCCGGGCAATGGCAGATAGAGATCTGCCCGCCCGCGCTCGCTGTTTTGTTTCTGTGCCAATTCGTTAGTTAGATGCAAGGCGATTGCCACAGGTGGGCACGACCCAATCTTTGCTGTAATAACAAAAGATCATGCGATGCATCCCGTTTATTCGTGGCGAATCGAAAGCGCAAAACAATTGGATTGCGAGCGCAGCGAATCAGTCATTGTTACTGCCGCACGCCCGATTGCTCTTCTCCGCGCCTCCGCGCCTCCGCGTCTCCGCGGTGAATCTCCGTTCTTGTCTGGCCCATCCTCAAGATTTAAGATTTTTTTCTCCGTGTCTCTGTGTCTCCGTGGTGGGTTTTTGTTCTAAATCTGCGCAAATCTGCGGCGAACCGTTTATACTGACCAGCTTGCTCAACTCCAGGACCTCCACTGGGCACTCTTTCCAGTTATGCTTCCAGCAGACAATCAAGTCACAATGCGCCGCCGGATGCATGTGCGCAAGAAAATTCCGGCTCTCTTTTTCAAACTCAATTCGCGACTTCTGCCACAGCCCCGGTTCTACCCGGCGCATGGCTTCGCAGTCGGGAAAGGCCGCTTGCACCCGCATCACTTTAAAGCCAAGCTCCTGGGCCATCGTGGCAAACAGAAACAGCACTCCCATTTCGTTCGTCGGGCCATGGCTCATCACCGGATGCATCAGTGGTTCTCCATAGACTGGCTCATCCTGCATAAACTTGGGCTTCTCCATCCCCGCTCCTGACGTCCACCCTCGCTTACCTCCCGCCTCAAAAAAGCGGGTAATGATGTCCAGCACGTCGCCCCACTCGCCTTCCAGTCCTTCTTTCTGTATGTATTCCTTCATGCCCATCGCTACCTGCTTCCATCCCCTGTAGCACCTCAAGAACGGACGCACGCTGTACTGCCCCTTCAATCCGTAATCGCCCATCGAAGGCACCATTCCCAGGCTGCGCGTCACCGTTGCCCAGTCCAGAAACATCTCGCGTGGGCTCACTTCATACCCCGGCCCTTTGCGCTCCAGCCCGCACGCGCGCAAGGCTTCCGTGTAAGTTCCAAAGTGGGTAAACATGGCGCGCCGCCGAACTTTAGTCAGCTTCGTCAGTTCCGGAAAGCTCGGAACATGCCCAATCTGTGCGGCGCATTCGTGGATGGCGGCAAGGACTTCTTCTTTTGTCATGCTGATTCGGATCATATGTTTCTCCAATAAAAAAGCCACCCGGCGGGTGGCTTTGGTTTTAGTTTCAGTTGTCGTTATTTGTGGGCGGCGTGATTCCTGCCCGTGTATATAACCGTCATCCCGAAGGCCGAAAACGAACAAGCGTTTTCTTCAGCTTGTGAGCCGGTCTGAGGGACCTTGTGTTTTTTGATAGCTTGGTGTTTCTTGAAAGTTTGAGAGCCGAATCGATGATCGCAGCTAAAACACAAAAGCTAATTGCCAGATGCTAATTGCTAACTGCTTCTTCGCACACCACGGCCCCTGACCAAAGGAGCTTTTTCAATGCCGAAAGGAGCCTCAGCCGGCTCACAATCAGGTCCTAAGGGGCCGCGGTAACTGTCGCCCAAACGGTAGGCCACAGACCACAGGGGTGCAGGCCGTTTCGGGTTTCCCCGCCCAGCAGGCTTTTAGTGCCGGCTGCTGATCTGGCGACGCCGCTCCCACCAGATCCAGTTTCAATATCGCATAATCTCCAAACCATGTCAATAGACAAAGTTTGTACATACGTCTGATAATACGCAGATATTGTAAAGCGATCTGATTTCTGTGTCTGATAATTTGCGAATCGTAAAACAAACCCCAACGTAGAGACGTAGCATCGCTACGTCTCACTCGCCTCCCGCACGGGGTGGAGCAGGCATTTATGCCTGTCGACTCAACTCGCCGCATCCCGCACGGGGTGGAGCAGGCATTTATGTGTAAAGTGCCGGGACATCCTTCACGAACTGTCTCCAGACATCCTTCACGTTTAGTGACTGGATATCTGACAGCTCCAGGTCCGATCCCCAGAATAGGATCGGGACTGGAGCGGGTCTAATTCGCAGATCAAGGTTTGGC
>DASXKZ010000186.1:0-12837 GCA_036496525.1 Candidatus Angelobacter sp. | reverse complement strand
TGCATAAAAAGAAAAATTGCTGATATGCGTCAAGTCCAGGGGCACATTGTTCAGGCCATGCTGGGTGGCGATATCTGGATTGTTCCACCAGTGCCTGCCATCAAAATTTGCCAGTGTTATGCCGCGCCATCTGGGATCTCTGGGTAACTTTCCATATTGCACCTGAATGTGCATGACCACGTTGCTGGATTGCTGGATCTGGCCGATGCCGCCCAGATTTACTTCCGGGCTGAAGCCGGCCACTAGAGAGTTTTGCACTCCCAGATTGCGAAGGTATCCGCCGGTGCTCACACGCGGCAGGATGAAGAAAATTAGCGCTGCTCCGGACAGGGTAAGCACTCCCAAAATGCCGGAGATGCTTGCCAGCGAGCCATAAAATTTTCCGTCGTTATGGGGCGGCACTCCGGCGGCCAGCGTTTCCTGCTCTGAGCGCCGCATCTCCATGCTGATAAAAGTGGAAATGGCTACCAAGATAAATAGCGAGAAAGTTACAAGAAACAGGGTATCGACTGTGAGCACCGCAGCCGCGAGCAGCATAAGGAATGAGAGCACGGCCAGGTACATAAGATCACGGTCACGACGCACAGAAAAAATCTTGATGACCATGCTGAACAAAACCATGTGCACCGTGGCATCAATAAAACTCTGGGAAAAGTAAAAATAGTCTGCAGCGTAAAAGGCGAAATAAATCAGAGTAAGGATGGTCGTCCAGCGCTCTGATATGGTCACGGTCTTGCGCATGAGCAACAAATATCCGCGCAGAAGGAGAGCGGGCAGCACCACCATCAGCGACGGGACATCGAGCTTGTTGGTGCCAATGAGCGCGGTGAACCCGACAGCGACCAGTATGTAAAGCGACCACTGGAAGAAACGCTCAGCGCTGCCCGAACCGGGAACGGCCTTGCTTGCTGTGAGGTTGAGGCTGCGCGTGGACACTACCTTATTGTCCCTGAATTCAGGGCTGGAGCAAAGCGCAATCCGCCCGCTGGTGACCGAACGTAACCGTCATGTTGTCGCTTCGCTCCAAACCGCTTACAGAACCTGGAAGTGGGTTGGGTTTGTGCGCCCTACGTCGGTGGGCTCGGCGACTCGGGCCTCGCCCACTCTTTAATCTCAGAGATCGCTTCGCTAAACCGCTTATGCATTTCCTTTGTGGCAGGATTTGTCAGCCCTGATCATCAGTTACGTCAAGAAACCCAGGCGGAAGCAAAGATGTTAGAATTGAAAACGCCGGGTCCCGCGCGACGCAATCCCGCCAATCCCGCCAGGTCCGGAAGGAAGCAACGGTAACGGGCTAGTGCGTGTGCAGCGGGGTACCCGGTAAGATTTTTTCTGGGGTGAATACGAAAAAGCTCCTCTACGCTCTTATTGGGATTGCCCTGATAGTGATTCTTTGCAAAATATTCCTGCCTGAATGGATCGTATCCGGCTTTCATCTCGGCTGATTTGACGCCTTCTGCAAGAAACCGTTCCCCTTGAACAGCTACCGCTCGTTTCTAAAACCGCTTACAATATTGGGTTTACCTCATAGATTTGACTTGGAGAAACTTTTTTGACCAACCTTGTCCGCGCGAAAATTTCAGCTCTCGGCACTTATGTCCCACCGCGCCTTCTTACGAATGCCGATCTGGAAAAAATGGTGGAGACGTCCAATGAATGGATCGTAGAGAGGACGGGAATCCGGCAGCGGCACATCGTGGAAAAAGGAATGGCCACGTCTGATATGGCGATTGAAGCCGCGAATGAAGCACTGAAGCAGCGCGGCATCCCGGCCAGTGAAGTTGAAGCAGTTTTTCTTGGCACTGTGACACCGGACATGGTTTTTCCAGCTACGGCCTGCATCGTCCAGGACAAGATTGGCGCCAAGGGCGCGTGGGGATATGACATTTCCGCGGCGTGTTCAGGCTTTGTGTATGCGCTGCAGACGGCGGTGAAGTTTGTTGAGTCTGGCGCTCACAAGCGGGTGCTGGCAATTGGCGCCGATACAATGAGCTCAATCATCAATTACCAGGACCGCGCCACCTGCATCATCTTTGGCGACGGGGCAGGTGCAGTGCTGCTGGAACCTGCGACTGACGACAACTATGTGATTGATTTTACGCATGAAGTCGATGGCTCTGGCGCGTGCTCGCTGTATATGCCCGGAGGAGGCAGCCGCAATCCCACCACACATGAAACAGTGGAGAAGAAGATGCACTACGTGCATCAGGATGGGCAGGCAGTGTTTAAATACGCTGTCCGCAAGATGGCAGAAGCTTCAGAGACAGTGCTAAAGCGCAACGGATTTAAGGGCAGTGATGTGGCGCTGTTCGTTCCTCACCAGGCCAATCGACGGATCATTATGTCTGCAGCTGACCGACTGGGACTGAAGGAAGACCGCATTATCATCAACATTGACGAGTACGGCAACACGACCGCCGGAACAATTCCACTGGCGCTGGAAAGCGCACGCCAACAAGGGCGATTGAAGAAAGGTGATCTGGTTCTGATTGCGGCTGTCGGGGCCGGGTTTACCGTGGGTGCGACGTTGCTGCGGTGGGCCTGCTAGCTTTAGCCGCAGATATTCGCAGATAAACGCAGATCAAAATCAATCAGCCGCGAATTTCGCGAATGAACGCGAACCGAAATGCATTCACGTTTTTGCGTTAGTGGCCAGAATTGTCTTTTCGCTTGATATCTTCCCGCCTCTTCGCCGCTTCTTTTGGATATTGCGGTTCCGTCATGCTCACGGGATCGAGAATCTCTTCAATCTCTTTTTCTGTCAGCAATTTCTTATCGCGCGCAATGTCGATGATCGAGCGCCCGGTGGCGACGGATTCTTTCACAATCTCCGCTGCCTTAGCGTAGCCGATATAGGGATTCAAAGCGGTTGCCAATGAGACCGTGCTCTGCGCGTAGAAAGCATTGCGTTTTTCATTGGCGGTGAGCCCCTTGATACATTTCTCGGTGAAGACGCGGAGCATGTTGGTGAGGATAGAGATGGATTGCAGGACGTTATAAGACATCGTCGGCATCATGACGTTCAACTCAAGCTGGCCGCCCTGGACAGCCATCGCTACAGCAGTGTCATTTCCTACAACCTGGAATGACACCATCGCTGCCAACTCTGGCATTACCGGATTAATTTTGCCCGGCATGATGGAAGAGCCAGGTTGCAGCCCTGGCAGATTGACTTCAGCAAACCCGGTATTTGGCCCCGAAGAGATGAGCCGCAGATCATTCGAGATACGAATCACCTCCAGCGCCAGATTGCGCAATGAAGAAGAAACCTGTGCCATGCATGCATTCGATTGCATGGACCAGCGCATATCGGCGGCGGGCGCGAGTTTCTGGCCGGAAATTTTCGCCAGGTTGGCCACCGCTTTTGCGCGATAGTCGGGATGAGTATTGATGCCGGTGCCAACGGCGGAGCCGCCAAGCCCTAGTTCGCGCAACGATTCGCCGGCATGGCGAATATCGTCAACGGCTTTGCGAATGGCGACGCCGTAGGCGGCGAATTCCTGACCCAGGCGGATCGGCACTGCATCCTGCATGTGCGTACGCCCCGATTTCATTACGTCGTGAAATTCTTTGCCCTTGGCTTCAAGGGCCGCCGCTAACCCGTCGAGTACCGGATAAAGCTTTTCCAACTCAAGCAACGTGGCCACGCGCATAGAGGTCGGAAAGACGTCATTGGTAGATTGTCCGTAATTCACATGGTCGTTGGGATGGACCGTGTATTCGCCCAGCTTGCCGCCCATCAACTCTGTAGCGCGGTTGCCGATGACCTCATTGGAGTTCATGTGGAAGCTCACGCCGGCGCCAGCCTGAAAAACGTCGACAACAAACGAGCCGTCCCACTTGCCGTCAATAACTTCTTTGGCTGCCTGCATGATTGCGTCACCGCGCTTTTCGTCGACGAGGCCAAGCTCTTTGTTGGCCTGAGCGGCGGCATATTTCACCATGCCGATGGCGCGAATCAACGTGGGATTGGCGCGCATGCCGGAGATGGGATAGTTCTCTACGGCGCGTGCGGTCTGCACGCCGTAATACACGTCGGCGGGAATTTCTTTGATACCGATTGAATCTTTTTCCTGGCGAAATTGCTCGGCCATTTTTGTCCCTCTTTATATATGAGTGCGGAATGCGTATGCGAACGTGAGACAACGCAAAACTAGTGATTATAACTTGGGCGCCGAGGTTCTTAAAATCCGCCAAGGCCAACTTGCAGCGATGAATCGCCAATGTGCACGACAACCGAAGTCGCCGCAAACTGCCGTTGTATGATTGAAGAAAGACTATGTTTGAAGGCATCCGATCATTCCTTACTCCGAGCCCAAAGCGTTCTGAAGAAGACGAGAAGCTTGATGAGGCGTTAAGCACCGCCACGCAGCTTGATCATTATTTCTTTTTTCCTGACCAATCCGACGCGGACCGCGCCGCACAGCGCCTGCAAGAGCGGGGATGGACGATTGAATCGGTCAGCCTGAATGCTGAAGTGGAAAAAGTTCAGTTGCAAGCGCGGCAACCCGATCCAATTGGAAATCTTGGCGCGTTGCAGACCGAACTCGACTTATTTGCTAGCGAATTCAACGGCGAATACGATGGCTGGCAGGTCCCGGGCGTGACCGAAAATCTTTAGCACCAGTCGCTCAATGCGTTTCTAGCCTCTATTCTCTGCCTTTCATCTGCTTCAGCAGGGCACGTGCGTCATTGGCATAGAAACCGTCAGGGGCCAATTGCAGATATTTCTCCAGTGTCGCTGCGGTTTGGTTTGAAGGTTTGAGCCTGCCATTCCTTACGGCCTCGCCTGCCAGGGCGGCTGCTTTCACATAATAGGGGTCGGCCAATTTTGGGTCGGCTTCAATTGCGCGATCGCAGGCCGTGACCGCGGCGGAAAAGTCATTCAGGTCAAACAGCGTGGCGCAAAGATTGAACAGCGGCAGCACAGGATAAGGATGCAGCGGCGCCGATTGCGAAAACAGCTCCGCCGCCCTGCGATACTTTTTCAGTTGAAAATACAGGTTACCCAGCGATTGCATCATCTGGGCGGCGCGCACAGATTCGCCGATGGAGCGGGAAGGATCGCCCACATGATGCGAATTGATGTTGGATTTCAGTGAAGGCTGCGAAGCATGCGCGTTTTCCAGCGCAATGGCGATTCCTTTTCCATAAGTGCGGATCGCATCCTGCGGGCGGTCGAGGTTGCTCTGGAGCGTTCCCAGCACCTGATAAGTTTCCAGGCGGTCCGGTTCGGCGGCGACGGCGCGCGAGCATGCGGTTACGGCCTCGTCCGTGTGGCCGCCGTTGTACTCCGCTGTGCACAGGTGCAGAAATGCGATCATCGGCTTCGGATCCAGCTCAGCCGCGACGCGAAACTGTGCCGCAGCCTCATCGAACCGGCTGAGCGCCGTCAGGGCCTCACCTTTGCCTGTGTGCATCATCGCGGCGGAAGCATTTTTTCCATGCTCCGGCTTGGCCGCGGAGAGTTCAGATAAGACTTGCAGCCCTCGTTCAAAGGATGCTGCAGATTCTTCATACTGGCCCAGGTTGCGCTGGATGACTCCCAGGTTCTGGTAGAGCTCCCACTTGTAAGGCGCAATCTCCACGAGCTGCCGCAGAAGCTCCGCGGCGCGGGGCCACTCTTCATTTTTTAGGGCCGCCTCGGCACTGGGAAGAAGCTCGTTATAGCGCGAGATGAGACTGTTGTCATTGTGCAGCTCCGCCAATTCGGCGGGGCTTAACTGCTTGCCGTCTGCCATGGCCTTGGCCCGGGCGTTTTGCAGCTCTTCAGCGTGCGGCCCTTTGAACGGAACCAGTGAGGCCTTGGGCGCAACGCCGGAGAGGTCAATCTCAGTCACGTTGAATTTTTGTGAATCTCCCGCTTGAAGAAATTTCTTGCCGGAGTAGATGCGCTTTCCGGTGGGGCCGGTGACTTCAAGATGGTACCAGCCCAGCAGAATGCCGATCGCGTAATAGCGGCCGTTTTCGTCGGTCTTGAAGCGGTACGTTTTATTGTCGGTCAGGCGTGAGTAAACCACGCTGGCTTCGGCAATGGGCCGGCCCTGCATATCGCGGACTTCGCCGCTGACCTCGGCCAGACGCAGGTCCTGTGAAAAAAGTAAGACAGCAGGAAAAAGCAAGACAAGAGAAAGAAAGACCACGCATTGCTTCATGGCGAACTCCGCTGGCGTCGTAAGAAATCATGCCACCATCCGGCACTGTTGGGAACAGGAAAAGGCGGAAGCCTCGCTTTCGAGTGATGAAATGCATTGCAGCTCCGGCTCTTTCCGCCGCCACAGGCTACAATCTCCAGCATGGCCAAGAAAGACTGGAAGACCAAGCTGATCCATTCTGACTCTGTGGTTCCTAAAGGTTTTCGCGCGCTGGTGACGCCGGTTTATCGCGGATCGACCATACTGTTTGAACATGCGGCCGATGCCAGTGATCGCTGGAACCAGTTTGAGATCGGCTATACCTATGGGCTTTACGGCACGCCCACCACGCTGGAACTGGCGGCCAAAGTCTGCGAACTGGAAAAAGGTTTTCGCACGTTTATTACTCCCGGCGGACAGGCGGCCATCTCCCTGGTCCACCTGGCGCTCCTCAATAAAGGCGACCACGTGCTGCTGCCGGAAAGTATTTACGGTCCTAACCGAATGTTTTCCAACGGCGTGCTGCGTCGCTTTGGCGTTGACGTGAGTTATTATCCGCCCGGCGCTGGCGCCGGCATCCGCTCGGAGTTCAAACCCAACACGCGGCTGGTCTGGTGTGAGAGTCCCGGGTCTGTCACCATGGAGGTGCAGGACCTGCCCGCCATAGCGCAGGCTGCGCATGAACACGGTGCTCTGGCCGTGCTCGATAACACTTGGGCAGCGGGAATTTACCTGGATGCATTTGCCTTGGGCATGGATGTGACCATGCAGGCGCTGACCAAATATGTTGGCGGGCACAGTGACCTGCTTCTTGGCTCGGTTACGGTACGACCGGAGCAGATGGATTCGCAAATCGCCTCGCGAAGCGGTAATGCGAGAATGTCTGCGCAGGAAATATACGAGCGTATGGGCGAGACCCACCAGGTGCTGGGCTGTGCCGCGTCGCCCGATGATTGCAGCCTGGCGCTGCGCGGGATGAAGACCATGGCTGTGCGGCTCAAGGCCGTGGAGCAGAATGCTCTGGCGCTGGCGCAATGGCTCAGCCGTCGCCCGGAAGTTGAAACCGTTCTGCATCCTGCATTGCCTTCCTGTCCCGGACACGAGCTGTGGAAGCGCGACTTCACCGGCTCGTCGGGATTATTTTCCGTGGTGTTCAAACCGCAGTACAGCAAAGAGCAGGTGCTGGCGTTCATAGACGCGCTGCGGCTATTCAAAATCGGCTATAGCTGGGGCGGCGTTACCAGCCTGGCCATGACCTACGATCTGCAATCGCCCAAGCGCCCCGCATACGGCAGCCGCCTGGTGCGTCTATACACAGGGCTGGAATCGATCGAGGATCTTGTTGCCGACGTGGAACAGGCGCTGGCAAGCCTCACCACTGATTAACACTGATCATCAGGAAAAGATCATCAGGAAAACCAGGATTCGGTATCCCTCCCCTCCCTGGGGCATCCCAGATTGGCGTGGGTTTCAGGGGGATCATTCCAAGTCATCCCAGATTGGCGTGGGTTTGAAGCATATACACTCAATTTGGCGTAGGGTTGATAGATCCTGAGGTTTGTTTTGGGTTCAGCTAAGAGCTAATGGCTAAGAGCTAAAACCCAGTCTGCTATTTGCTAGCTGCTTTTTTCAAAGATCGATACTTTCACACCCTTGGGCGCTGCTAGACTTTAGCCGAAATCTCAATACGAATCAATAGCGAAATAGGACATGTCCCAGATCCGTTCGGTGAAAACAGGTTAAAGGCTAAAATAAAGCTCCAGTGGCCGACATAAAGCTATTCCGCCTTATCGCATCCAACGTTCGCGAACTTCAGGGCAAATCAGCCACCGTAGAAAAGTCATTTCAAAATCAGATTGAAGGCCACATGGACGAATTCTTGGGTATTCGGTTTTTGGCGTCCGAGTACACCACTGGTCGCACTCACAGCGGCAGAATTGATACGCTCGGCATAGACGAGAACGGTTCTCCGGTGGTGGTCGAGTATAAACGCACACTGAATGAGAATGTGATTACTCAGGGACTGTTCTATCTAGACTGGCTGCTGGATCATAAAGCAGAATTCATTCTTCTTGTTTCCAAACACCTAGCAGCCCGTGGTGAAACGGACGGTCATAGGGGTGAACGTCCAGACAACTGACTCGTTCCATCTGGGGGCGGCGCTAATGGACTGCCCATTTCAGTATCATGCGAGCTGTGCTGGGCAACTCACAGGAAAGCGGTCTGGAGCGAATTCGTCGCGAGTTGGTCGCCGCGCTGTCCGCGATAACGTCTGTTCGCAAGATCGATTCGTTCGGGTCCGTCGCCACAGGCTGTGCGGATCAATGGTCCGACCTGGATCTGCTCATCTCCTGTGAGGTTCCGGAGCGCGCAGCATGGCTGGCGGCAGCTGCCATCCGATCAACCAAGCCGGTGGCGTTCTACCGCATGTTCACGGGCGTCGCACAGCCTTCAGGCCGTTATTGGTTTTGCAATGAGTCGCCGTTCCACCGACTAGACGTCACGTTCCACTCACCGGAAGCGCACGTAGCAGTGTGCCGATCTGGGGTTCGCGGTGGCCATCCGATCCACTTACGGCCCGAACACGTGGCCCATGTTCCTGCCGACCTGTCGGCGGACAGGCGGCTCACTTCACCAGCCAGTCGAGTGGACGTGACGCCGAGCAGACGGAAATTGGGCGGCTGCTTTACCAACACTTGGAGGCAACCAAAGCCCAACAACGTGGCCGAACGGCGAAACGAAACGTTCTTGACACGCGCGCGGCATTGCTGGACGCTGTCGCACAGCCGCCGATTCTGGCTGGAGGCGGAGACTTAGTAGGCTTCGTCATAAGCGTCGACGAATTCATCCAGAGAATTTCAGATTTGGCCGACCACAAGCCGGACGCCATGTGACCTGAGTTGGAACGGGCGATTTGGAGATAACCATTAGCTCGGAGGAACAGCTGGAAAATGCAAAGGCGCTTATTGTAAAGAGTTATGAAAACAGTTAAAGCAGTTCCAGAGTTACTGTATCCTGCTCATCATGTTAAATCCCCGCGACGTGCCATCCTGAAGCCGAGCACACAGCACTCTTGCCTGATCCATGCTCATCGTGCGAAGGCGAAGGATCGGCTCCGCTGCTCTTAAGGATCACCTTATTTGCTTTTTCAGTCTGGATAAGCATCCGGTTCGAATTCCAGACGATATCAATTGGGTACATCTATTCAGGAATCGCTTTAGAAGGAACGTGGGGAATAGCCATTCTCGTCTCTGGCTTTTGCATCTGCCGCATTCATCGCGGGTAATGTCTCGGTTTGACCAAACTCTTTCTAACCTGTCGTGCTGAGCGGCGCGCGAGTTCCGCTTGCGGGACGAGCGCAGAGTCGAAGCATCCCGCAGATGTGTCCTTCACAACACTGCTTCAGGGAGTTCTCTCGAAGCTCTCTTCTTCTCAATCATTTTGTTTTGCATGGGCAGCGGGTTGGGGACGTTGCATCAAATCGGTACCGCTGGTAGTGTGGCCGCCAAAAACTCGCCTGACGAAGAGCAGCATCATTCTGGCATAGGTACGAATCAAACAGAATCTATTCTCAAGAGCATAATTTCGAGTCGACTGCCTGCTTAGTTCAGCCATGCCGCTTATCATGGACTCCCTTTCGTTCTGTGTTTGACTGCTCTCGCATTTCTAAGAACCTGATCGGCACATTTAACAAGCATGTCGACCCAACAGGTTCCCTTGTAGTTCGCAATTTCTCTGTTTTCCCATGTTGCGAACTGAACCGTGTAGATACCTTCATTTTCTTGCCAACTTGTTCCCAGTGCACATTAGTGGGAATGTTTATGATCAGTATTCCTGACTTACCCTCAATGTCTAATGCAAAGTCCGTCGATAGCCTAAACTTGTCTTCGATTGCCGCGCACACTCGCTGTGTCAACCCATCATCACCGCTACACCTTATGTCAACTGGTGTAGACGTAGTCGTCGCGGCCATTGCAGCCATCGCAGCAGCTAACAAAAACACAATCACTGATAGTAGGTTCTTCACGATAATCAATGGCATACTGTAACCTGTGCCGGATTTTACGCAATGAGCTTGGCTTGCACAAAAAACAAATCTCACCACGGTTGAACACGGATGGCAAAATTTACAAACTGAAAACGGTCCTAATCAGTTTTTTGATCCGTGTAAATCAGCGTTATCAGCGTCATCAGCGGTAAGGTTTTGGTCTTCTCAGTGTCTCCGCGCCTCCGTGGTAGGTGTTTTCACAATCATCCCCTGTAGAATAAAGCTCTCATGGAACACAAAGGCGACCACTTTGACGTGCTGGTGATTGGCGCCGGCCCAACCGGCATGGCGTGTGCCATTGAGGCGCAGCGCGCCGGGTTTACTTCCGTTATGGTGGACAAGGGCTGCCTGGTGAACTCGCTGTTTCACTATCCGGCGAACATGGTTTTCTTTACCACGCCGGAGCTGCTGGAAATTGGCGACATCCCATTTACCACGGCCAACCAGAAGCCGAATCGCTCTGAGGCGCTGGAGTATTACCGCAATGTGGCGCAGCATTACCGGCTGGATGTGCGCCAGTACCAGCGCGTAGCCGGCGTGACGGGTTATGACGGCGCATTCAGGGTGGAAACGCAGGATCTGCACCGCCACAACCACGAATACACAGCGCGAAAGATTGTGGTGGCGACGGGATATTACGACCGTCCGAACTATATGGGCATTCCCGGCGAGGATCTGCCCAAGGTGATGCACTATTACAAAGACCCGCATCCGTATTTTGATATGGACGTACTGGTGATCGGAGCAAAGAATTCCGCCTCGATTGCGGCGCTGGAGCTGTGGCGGCGCGGATCGCGCGTCACGATGGTGCATCGCGGGCCGGACATTCACCGCAACGTGAAGTACTGGATCAAGCCGGACATTGAAAACCGGATCAAGAATGGCGAGGTCACGGCGTACTTTAACAGCTGCGTGCTGCAGATCGGTCCGGGAGAAGTGCGGCTGAAGACGCCTGACGGCGAGCGCGTGCTGAAAAATGATTTTGTGTTTGCGCTTACGGGCTACCATCCCGATTACGAATTTTTGGAAAGCCTGGGAATTGAATTAACACGACCGGAAATGAAGCCGGTGTGCGATTTGCAGACATTTGAAAGCAATGTGCCGGGCATCTATGTGGCAGGATGCGTTGTGTCAGGATCAAAAACAAGCGAGATATTCATCGAGAATGGGCGCTTCCACGGCAAGCAAATTGCCGACGATCTGAAGACGAAATTGCAGGTGGCGCGGGTGAAGTAAGGATTCGAAAAAGTCAAAACTTACCGCGGATCAACGCGGATCGGCGCGGATCAGGAAATACAAATAAGAACGCTTATTGAATTGATTGGTTGCGAGAGGGCTTGTAGTTAGGGCGAGCCCGACTCGCGCGGCGAGCCCCGTTGTATCAAGGCTGAGAAATCTGACCACGCCCAGTATCCAAAAGCGGTTTGGAGCGAAGCGACAAAATTAAAGCTCTTCTTCCATATAATCCATCACCGCGTGCAGATTGTTTTCTTCCAGGAAGATATTAGGCAGGCGGACGCGGCCTTCTTTGTCGAGACGCTGAGCGGCGGATTCGGCCAGAGGCATGTCAACGCGCATTTCCTCATGCAGGAATGGGACGAGTTCGTCGGACTCAACGCGGGCCACGAAAGTGCCGCCGGCATTTTGTTCAAACATAATTTGGTAGGTCGGCGGTTGGCCGTCAATTTTCATGAGATCCAGAGTGCCGGTGGGCATGCGCGTTCCTCCAGTGCCTAGCAGGGTAATAACATATCGGACGCCATGAGTGTAATGCGGCAATTGCAGCCGTGTAAACTGCGGGTGGGGCGAAATTAGTTTCCCTCAGGGCCAGGAAAGAGCTGCTTTGGCCAGCCCACCTCCTGTAGGGGAGGGGCATCGTATGGAATAGTTCCGGCGTGCTCGCTCTTTCGTTCCCCTAACGCTTTCTCGGAGCATCGGCTGGAGATTTGCAACTTTTATACGGGAGAAGGAACGACATGAAACGTTTTGCTATTTTAAGCGCCTTGGCGCTTTGTATCGCTTCATTTGCGCCTGCGGCATCGGCCCAGAGCAGTGACGATAAAAACCATGGAAACTTTGGCATTTATGCCGACTTTACCCGCCTGCAACCTGCCGAGCTCAATTTATTTGGTGTGGGTGCGCGGCTTGGTGTAAACGTGAGGAAACACGTTGTGGTAGAAGGCGAAATGGCCTATGACTTTGAGCGCAACAAGACCACCACCGTCACAACAGGCGTTGTCACCAGCACTGTGCGCTCCAATATCAGGCTGCTCCACGGACTGTTTGGCCTCAAGATCCAAAGCACCGGCCCGGTACGCATTTTCGGATTGCTGAAAGGCGGCTTTGTGAACTTTGGCGTCGGCGGCCCCGTCACGGCTGGGGTGATCAATAACCAGATCAACAATATTGTTGACGGCGACACAGACGGCGTCTTCTATCCCGGCGGCGGCGTTGAGTTCAATGCTGGCTGGTTCGGTTTCCGGGTGGAAGCCGGCGACGAAATCATGTTCCTGAATGCCGGTACGCGAAATAACTTCCGGGCCACCATCGGTCCACAAATCCGGTTCTAACGCTCGACTAATTAGCAGAACAAAACAAAGCAGCTCTTTCCGGGGCTGCTTTCTTTTTGTTTCCGCAAGAGCCTCAACTTCTTTG
>DASXKZ010000185.1:0-2671 GCA_036496525.1 Candidatus Angelobacter sp. | reverse complement strand
GATGCAATCGCCCCTTCTTGCTCTAGTCTCAGGAGGACTGGATAAAGTGTTCCCTGATTGACAAAAAGGATGTCTCCACTAATCTGCTCGATACGCCGGGCAATGCCATATCCGTGGAGTTCCCCCATGACATCTAGGGTCCTCAGCACCATCAGCGCCAGCGTTCCCGGTTGTACGTCCTTTTTCGCTTTCATAAAATCCGGTGTCGTCACCCTTTAAATTTTGGTTACCAACAGGAGCATCTCACAGTCCCATTGGGAAAACAACAGAACCGGTAAAAGGGACCAACAGTTCGAATCACCCATCCCTTGGCAGTTTCAGTCACGATCGTGTGTACCGGGTGCTGCCTGCCATTAGGTGTAGTCGAGAAGTCCCTTGGTTCGCGCATTATCGCCGAAGCACTCATCGACAATTGGTAACGGGAAGTCGGCTTGTGGGAAGCGTGAAATTTCAATGTTTTTCAGTGAGCAGCGTGCAAAGCAACTGCTCCCAAAGCCAGGGCGAGAAGTGCAGGCATTGGTAGCGCTTCCATTGAAGGGACATAGAGATAAGTGACTCATAGGAGGAGAATTCAGGGCTAAGGAAAGGATTCTGGGTCGGAGAGAAGTCTTGTCCTAGTTCGCAATTGCACAGGCGAACAAATGGCGTTATAATCGCGCAGCGCCTCAGGGTGTGAGTGGGAAAAGATATTTGACATATAGAAGCTACTAGCTCCTAGCTGCTGGCTACTAGTAAAGGCTTGCGACCCTCTGCCTGCTTGGGATTGGGTTTGGGATTGGGTGGCGCTTGGGCCACCCTTGGGCCACCCAAGGGCTACGCAAGGGCCACCCAAGGGCCACCCAAGCGCCATCCAAGGGTCGATTTGGATAAGATGCTTTGTTTGCAACAGAAATGGAAAAACAGGGGGTGGGGGAAGAAATCGGGTGATCCGTTGATCAGGTGATCTGTTGATCCGAAAAGCGGGGTTGAAGAAGGTATCCCCGGGGTTGATTTGTGTAAGCTCTTTGGAATCATAACTGAGCCATGGGGGAGGGGTACCCTGCTAGAATCCCTCCGTGCAAAAACCAACGGTCCCCGATTCTATCCAGGCGCCTGCTGGCGAAGAACTCATTCTGATGGCGCGAGCAACCGGCTATCAGATCTATGTCTGCCGGCCTGACGCCAACGGCAAGCCGGCATGGATGCTGAAAGCGCCTGAAGCTGAGTTATTCGACGAGCAAGGCAAGCCACTTGGCAAGCATTTTGGCGGGCCTACATGGCAGCTCAACGACGGCAGCCAGATTACCGGCAAAATGGCAGCCAAAGTGGATGCTCCTGGTCCCACGGCGATCCCGTGGCTATTGGTCACTGTGACCGGGCATTCTGGCAGTGGCAAGCTGAGCGGCGTGACGTCTATTCAGCGGGTGAATACCGCGAGTGGGCTAGCACCAGAAAGCCTTTCTCCTGCTGCCGCCGAATGCACAGCGCGGAGCGGGGAAGTGGAGTTTAAGAGCAGTTATTCCGCGGACTATTACTTTTACACGCGGCGGTGAACGAAAAATGCAAAAGCCTTGCAACACAGAGGAAAAGAGTAAACAGAGGAATCACGGATAAGAAACCAAATGCCTCTGCTGCCTCCGTTCCTCTGTGTTTCAAGGATTTTCATCTCATTCGCGAGACTGTTGCAGGGCTGAGTGCTGACCGCCCCTTACGCTACCGTTCTCTTCAACTGTCCGCACGCCGCGTAAATATCCCGCCCGCGCGGACGACGCACAAATGCAGGAATGCCAGCCTTGACCAGCAGGTCTTTGAAGGTTTGCACGCTCTGCTCGGCTGGCGTGCCGAACTGGATGCCCGGCCCGGGATTGAGCGCGATGAGATTCACTTTGCAGCGGATGCCGCGCAGCAACTCAATCACTTCCCGGGCATGAGCAGGGCTGTCATTCACGTCGGCCAGCAGGACATACTCAAACGTGATGCGCTCGCGGTTGCGAAGAGGGAAGTCACGTGCGGCCTGCATCAGTATTTCCAGGTTCCACTTTTTGTTGATCGGCATAATGCTGCTGCGGACTTGATCATTCGACGCATTAAGCGAAATGGCCAGCTTAGGACGCACGGGCTCGGCGCCAAAATCATGAATGCGCGGAATGATCCCTGAAGTCGAAACCGTCATGCGCGATTCCGGAAAGCCGACGCCTTCCACCAGCAGCCGCACGGCCTTCATGAACTGCGGATAGTTCAGAAACGGCTCGCCCATGCCCATAAAAACGATGTTAACGCGCTGGCGCTCCATATCAACCTGACGGTCATTCAGCACGGCGATGACCTGGCCAACGATCTCACCGGCGCTCAGGTTGCGCTTGACGCCCAGCAGCGCCGTAAGGCAGAACTGGCAGTTCACGGCGCAACCTACCTGGCTGGAAACGCAGATCGTCGCGCGATGCCACTCAGAGTCGCCGGCTTCAGTGCCGTCGCCGGTTTCGCCATCGTCGCCTTCGGGCATCCAGACGGTCTCCACGGTTTCGCCGTCAGCCATGGCAATCAGGTAGCGGATGGTGCCGTCAGTAGACTGGAAGCTTTTCTCGACGCGAGGGTGACGAATGTCGAGACCTTCTTGTTGCAGCGCCGCGCGAAACGGCTTTGGCAACGTTGAGACGGAGTCGAGCGCCGCGAGCCGCTGTGGATAAAGGGC
>DASXKZ010000184.1:0-21123 GCA_036496525.1 Candidatus Angelobacter sp. | reverse complement strand
CTTGTGCTGCGCGGTGTGTGTCCTGCTCTATCATGTCACCCTTGAGCACTCTATTCGAAACATCCGTCTAAATTATGGCTCGGATACCGAGTGGATTCTCAAGAACACAGATATCTCAAAAATTGAGGACGAAGCCTGGTTGTCAATTTGGTATGTGGGGATTTTTTTGTCGGCGGAAGCGGCATTCATCTTGATGGCCCTGCGAGAGTATATTCAGGACCTTCTCGGAATCAACGATGTTGAACTGATTCAAAAAGACACGACAAAGAACTAACAAGTACAAGCAACTCAGTGGATCGTCTTCATCTTCCGTGACATGTAATCCATCAGCAGATACTGTCCCAGATTTTGCGGGGTGGTGAAATATGCTTTGCCCTTGCACATGGCCGTGACTTTCTGCACAAACTGGACCAGTCCATAGTCGGAAGCCAGCATGAAAGTGTTGATCATGATGCCGGAGCGCTTGCAGCGCGAAACTTCTTCCAGCGTCTGGCTCACGACCAGAGGATCGAGTCCGAAAGCGTTTTTGTAAATCCTGCCGTCTTCCAAGGTGAGAGCTGAAGGCTTACCGTCAGTGATCATCACAATCTGCTTCATGTCTTTGCGCTGGCGTTGCAGGATACGCTGGGCAAGACGCAGGCCTTCGCGCGTATTGGTGTAGTACGGACCAACTTTTACACGCGCGAGCTGCGAAATCGGCATCTCTTCCGCCGAATCGTGGAACAGCACGAGTGACAGCGAGTCTCCCGGATATTGCGTGCGGATCAAATGTGAAAGCGCCATGGCAACTTTTTTGGCCGGGGTAAAACGATCTTCACCGTAAAGAATCATGCTGTGAGAGCAATCCAGCATTACCACCGTAGCGCAGGACGACTGATACTCGCACTGGTGGACCTGCAGATCAGAGTATTCAATGTTCAGCGGCAAATGCAGCCCTTCGCGCTGGATCGCCGCGGAAAGCGTCTCGGTGATATCCAGGTTCATGGTATCGCCGAACTCATAAGGCTTGGAAGCGCCGCTGGATTCGATGCCAGTGGCCAGGTCACGCGTATCATGCCGGCCGAAGCTTGAGCGGCCCAGTGAACCCAGCAGGTCACGGAGCGTCTTGAATCCAAGAAAGTCCAGACTCTTGTCCGTGATCTCAAAGCGCGCATTGGTCTGCGCTTCGCCGGTTTGTCCAGGCGTGGTCGATTGGCGCGCAGGATCATGCGGCTGATCCACGGAAATCAGCTCCTCCTGCTGCATGCGCTCGATCAGCCGTTCGATCAATTCCTCCATGGTGCCGTCGGCCTGCATTTGCTCCAGGCGCTCGCGCATCTCGTCGTCCATGAAGTCGCCCATCTCCAGCGCCTGCTGAATGGCTTGGCGCAGTGCGTCGAGAGAGTGCTCGTCCAACTGCTGGAAATACATGGAATCGCTCTGGAAGCCGGACTCAAGCATGTAATCCGACAAGGCGCTGAGCAAATCTTCCATGCTCATCTCGTCAGCGAGGTCAGCGACGTATTTGGAGTATTTTGTGTATTTCATGAAAACCAGCATTTAGCAATTAGTACTTAGCAATTAGCCAGCAAAATGCGTTAGCAATCAGTAAATTGATTCGCGTATTTCCGCGTTGATTCGCGGCTAAATTCTTATCTGCGCACATCCGCGAAAATCTGCGGCAAGTTCTGTTTTTGCTTGCCTCCCATAGTTAATTATAAGGACGACGATTTCTCATGGGCGGCGGATCGTCCTCGCCGCGCTCAAATGGACGCTCCTGCCGCTTGGGCTGCTTTTCCGCGCCGAATACGCGTTCTTCTGAGCGCCCAATTCTGCGGTGTGCGTGCAGGCCTTCCAGCACGAACTCCGCAGCGGACACCAGGACTTCAGGCTTTTCTTTTGCCTTGATGCCCACAGGCGCCAGCTTGTCCGTGAGACCCTGAATGTTTTTCAAGCCCTCTAAAACTTCATGAGCGCTGGCGGTATCTGAAAGTTTGATCTCGCCACCGAGTTCGAACCACTGGACCACCTGTTGCATGTTCAGGTCTTTGAAATATGTGTCGTAGGTCTTGGCAACCGCTGTGCGGATCAACTCGCGCGCCACGGTATCGGCCCCGCGCATCTCGCCTTCATACTCCAGTTCGAGCTTGCCGGTGATCGAGGGCAGAGCGGCGTAAACGTCGCCGATGCGCGGAACAATCGTCTTTTCCCCACTCCGCACCGCGCGACGTTCAGCGTTGGAGATGACGTTTTCCAGCACGCTGATGGGCAGGCGCTGGCTCACGCCTGAGCGCTTGTCGATCTTCTTGTCTTCTCGTGCCAGGAAAGCCACGCGCTCTACTACCTCGCGGACATATTTGGGAACATGCAATTCCAGTCCATCGCGATGCAGCCACGCTTCCTGCTCAGTGATGCTGATGCCTTCTTCCAGCGTCCCGGGATAATGCGTGCGGATTTCCGAGCCGATGCGGTCCTTGAGCGGCGTAACGATTTTGCCGCGCGCCGTATAGTCCTCTGGATTCGCGGTGAAAACCAGCGCTACGTCTAGCGGCAGGCGCAACGGATAGCCTTTGATCTGCACGTCGCCCTCCTGCATGATGTTGAACATGCCGACCTGAATTTTTCCCGCCAGGTCCGGCAGTTCGTTAATGGCGAAGAGTCCGCGGTTCGCGCGCGGAAGCAGACCGTAATGGACCGTCATCTCACTGGAGAGATCGTGCCCGCCCCGCGCGGCCTTGATAGGGTCGACATCGCCAATCAGATCAGCGATCGTCACGTCCGGCGTCGCCAATTTTTCCACGTAGCGGTCGTCAGGCGTCAGGTAAGCAATTGGAGTTTTGTCACCTTCACGGGCAATCAGCTCGCGGCAGCGCTTGCAGATTGGTTCGTAAGGATTGTCACGGATCTCGCAGCCGGCAACGTACGGCAATTGCGGATCAAGCAATGTGGTCAAGGCACGCAGAATACGGCTCTTGGCCTGTCCGCGTAGGCCGAGCAAAATAAAGTTGTGCCGGGAAAGCACGGCATTCACCAGTTGGGGAACAACCGTATCTTCATAGCCAATAATGCCGGGAAAAATAGTTTCGCCACTACGCAGACGTGCAATCAGATTCTCGCGAAGTTCATCTTTTACCTTACGTGTGCGTAGCCGCTGCTCAGAGAAAGAACTTTTCCTGAGCTCGCCCAGAGTAGGGGGAAGATTCATGAAGGGCCTCTGAAAATAATTATACGCTGAGAGTTCCAGCTGGATGCTCACGAAGATAGGACGACGAAGGACAAAAGCCCGATGTCCTAATGCACATGCCCGTTGCCGCTGGCCCGCTCACGCACGCGCAGGCTGTTTTCTATTTTGGGAATTGTTGCCTTGTAATACTCCGTAAGTATTTCCACACGTTCTGCTTCCGATTTCATTTCCAGCAATGTCTGTTTAAAGTCCAGGTCCACAGGCAAGTCCTGCGCCAGGCGGAAAGAGAGATAGGCCGCGTTGCGCTCAACCTCCACTGTTCGTCCCAAAACGGAAAAAAGTTGCTCATGCAGCTGGACGACGCTGTCCGCCGCGCTCTTGCTCACCACGGAGGGCTCATCCTCAAAGAACGCCACTTCAGCCTGAAGAAAAGAGCGTTCCTGGTTTACCTGTATGATTTCAAACCGCTGAGCGCCTTCAGCAGCAATATCCAGGCGACCATCTTCATATTTCTTGATTACTTCAAGAATGGTGGCTGAGCACCCAATGGCTGAAACGGCATTTTCCTTTGCCCGCACCATGCCGAACGCTCGGTTCTCTGAGAGACACTCGCCGATCATCTCTTTATAGCGCGGCTCAAAGATATGCAGCGGCAGCGGAGCGCCGGGAAAGACAACGATTTCCAGCGGAAATAGCGGAAGCAGGGGCACGGAATCATTCTACAGCCAGCGTTGAGGATCGGGTGATCGCGCGTGATCGGTTGATCGGGGGATCGGGAAATCGAGATTCACCGCGGAGACGCGGGGACACGGAGAAAACCGTGCCAAGGTCGTTGATGGTAAGCAGCTGTCTGTGGCTGTGTCCGCCGTTTGATCGTGGCTTGACTTAAACAGACATACAAACTACAAAGCTGGCATGAAACTTGAAGGCAAAGTCGCTGTGATCACGGGCGCTTCCATGGGTATTGGTGAAGCGATTGCAAAATTGTTCCTGCAGGAAGGCGCTAACGTTGTGCTCTGCTCGCGTGATCTGGCGCGGACCAAGGCGGCCGAGCAGCGCATTGGCCGCGGCACAAATACAATGAGCCTCGCCTGCGACGTGAGCAAACGCGACCAGGTGGACGCGCTGGTGAAAGCCTCCGTCGCAAAGTTTGGGCGCATTGATATTTTTGTAAACAATGCCGGCTTTGGTTTGAATGATGCAGTCGCCGACATGGATATGGCTGAGTTCCGAAGAATGTTCGACACAAACCTGTTCGGCGCGGTTGAGTGCATGCAGGCCGTGATCCCGATCATGCGGCAGCAGGGCGGAGGCGACATTGTGAACATTTCATCGGTATCAGGCCACATCGCCACGCCGTATATGTCCGGCTATGCCGCAACCAAGCACGCAATGAACGCCATCGGTAAGGCCGGACGCATGGAACTGCTGCGGCACAACATAAATGTGCTTACCGTTTGTCCGGGCTATATTGCCACTGATTTTGTGAAGAACATGGTCAAAGGCAAACACTCTGAGCGCGTGGGATCGTCAGTAAAGTACGCCGTTACGCCCGATGTTGTAGCCGATGCAACTTTGCAGGGCCTGCTCAAGCGCAAGAGGGAAGTGATAGTGCCAAAGTTTTACAAATTGATCATCAATATGTATCAGGCTTTGCCCGGATTGGTGGAACGCAGAATTCGCAAATCGCTCAGACCAACGTCTCAGGTGATGGCTGACGCCGCGAAGAAGTAGAGCTAAAAAAAACCACAAAGGACACAAAGGACCACCAAGGGGAAGCAACCGTTCTTTGTAACTTTGTGCTCCTTCGTGTCCTTTGTGATTAAGTTCTTCCAGAAGTTGGCCAGTCGAACCGATTCACGGCAAAAAACCGATATCGCGCGTTCTCTGCTTGAGATGGGATTATCTTTGCGCTGGCTCATTGCGTGCCTGCTGTTTGCCCTGGCAGTGGGCGTGATGGCTTTCAATAAGATGACGGTTTGCTCCTGGATGAGACGCAAAAATCCTGCAGCAACAATTTCAATTGCAGGCGGATTGCTGGGGGCCGCAGGCTGTCTTTTGAGCCCGGCGTCATGGTTGAACAAGGCGTGGTGGCTGCCAACCATGCTTGATATGGTGGGAGCGCCATATTTGCTGGTCTTTGCCTGGATGGGAATCGACGAATGGTTGAAGTGGCGAATTAGCAATTAGCAACTGGCAATTAGCAAAAACGAAACCCGGACATTTTCAACTTTTTTTCATTCGAGAGACAACAGGTTTGGCTAGTTGCTCATTGCCAATCGCTAATTGCTGATTTCCTCCAACATCCCTGACATTTCCGATAATGCATGTTTGTTTCCGGTGCGCTTTGCTGCTTCCACGCCGCTCTGCAGCATTTGTTTCGCTTCTGAGGTGCGGCCGTTGCGTTCCAGCGTTTGTGCGGCCATAAAATAGCCATTGGTGTAGTCAGGATGAAGTTCAAGAAGTCTTTTGAACTCGGCGAGCGCTTGTTCCGTCTGTCCGGCCTTGGAATATTCCATAGCGAGACCATAGCGAGCAAAGGCGTCACCAGGGTTCTGTTCCAGAAATTGGGCAAGCATTTGCAGGCGGCTGGGCTCGGTCATTGAAGAAATCTAACACATCCAGACGAACGGCTATGTGACTACGCAGAGAGGTTTGCACATCGTCCGGTGCACTGTGCAAAACCAATCAGGTTTTTCTTTACTCCCAGAGTGTCTGGCGCTAGGATTGGCTGTTGTGGCGTGTCCTTTTTTCTTCCCGACCGAAAAAGTTTCCATTGGCTGGGCCTTTCCTGCCCGCTTGCCTTTAGGGGCTGGGTTTACGGGTACCTGCCGCGCCGGGATTGAGGAAGTTAATCCTACCGAAACCGAACTGCGCGATTTCTGTAATATCGGCTATGCTGGCGAATGCCCTCACCTGCCCGCCAACCGTAGCGCCGATAATATCCGGTTTGCGGTGGCGCGCGATGAAGAATTCAGGATCGTGCTCCACTACGTAAGCGAGCGATTCCATGAGCCTGTGGAATATGGCCGGCTTGAATATGATTGCCATGCGCAGAGCTGGCTTGCCCCTATGCGCGACTGCTGCCTGCAACGCCAGGCAGAATGCTATGTGACGGTTTATCTGGAACGCCGCCCGCGGACAAGCCAGAATAGCCTCAGATAGTCCCGTAGATCCGTCGGCGTATCCACGCGAAGAACGCGAATGAACTGATACATGTTGGGCAGGGATAAACATCCTGCCTTGTCCTGGAATTCCCTCGCCGTGATCGATATATGCGTTCCTACGACGCAAGGCCGGTGATCCGGGCGCAGAGCTAAAGCCAAATCCCTTGCCATCGCGCGATAGATAATGCCTTCATGCGAAAATGGCAATATGAATTCGCATGATGGCCATGACACACCGATCCATATCGTGCCACCGCGGGCCGTAAGTGAATCACAATCACAGATGGCGGAAGTCGTTCTGCCGAATGACGCAAACCCGCTGGGAAACCTGCTTGGCGGAAGGCTCATGCACCTCATTGATATCGCGGGAGCGTTGGCCGCGCACAGGCACTCGCACAGTCACGTGGTTACGGCATCCATCGACCATATTGATTTCCGGCGGCCGGTGCACATCGGCGATTTGCTGATTTTGAAATCTTCTGTCAACCGCGCGTTCAATACGTCCATGGAGATCGGCGTAAAGTGCTGGGTGGAAAATTATATTGCCGGGACCACGCAGCATGTGGCGTCAGCGTATCTGACATTCGTTGCCGTGGATGCACACGGCAAACACAAATCCGTGCCACAAGTAGCTGCGGAAACAGACGAAGAAAAAAGACGCTATGAGGATGCAGGTCGGCGCAGGGAGCTAAGGAAATGGGAGTTGGGCCGAAAGAATGCGGTGAAGAGTTAGCCCGCAACAGCCATTCGTGCTGATAAAACCCATCTGCGGTCCTTCCCGTATAATCAAGAGATACCTATGGCCCACGGACATCAGCACGGAGCCCAGCAGCAGGGACCATTCCCGCTACCGGGAGTCAACAACATCATTGCAGTCGGATCAGGCAAGGGCGGCGTGGGAAAGACCACCATCGCCGTGAATTTGGCCGTGGCACTGGCCAAAATGGGCTATAAGACAGGCCTGCTGGACGCCGACGTTTACGGCCCCAACGTACCATTGATGATGCATACCAGCCAGCAGCCGCGGGTGCTGAATGAAAACCTCATTGAGCCGCTCCAGAACTATGGGGTGAAGATCATCTCCGTGGGATTTCTCAATCCCGGCGATAAGCCGATTGTGTGGCGCGGGCCCATGCTGCACCAGATTATCCGTCAATTTTTACAACAGGTGGTGTGGGGTGAACTGGATTACCTGGTCGTTGACCTGCCTCCGGGCACGGGCGATGTGGTGATTTCTTTGTTTCAGACCGTGCCTCTCAGCGGCGCTGTGGTGGTATCGACGCCTTCGGATGTGTCGCTGCAGGACGGGCGCAAGGCCATTGAGATGTTCCGTACCGCGCGCGTTGACGTGCTGGGGTTGGTGGAGAACATGAGCCACTTCCTCTGCCCGCATTGCCACCAGGAAATCGATATCTTCTCCAAGGGTGGAGTGGAGCGCACGGCGCAGCAATTCGGCGTGCCTTTCCTGGGATCGATTGAGCTTGATCCGGAGATCCGCAAAGGCGGTGATGCTGGCCAGCCTCCGGCGCTGGCTGGCGAGAATGATCCTCACGCTAAATCACTGTACGATTTCGCCAAGCAGGTTCTGATGCGCCTGGCTGAGGTCAAAAGCAGCAGCGCGCCGGGGGACGTGATTCAGGTGCAGTAGGGCGGCTTGTGGCCGCCTGGCTCTAGGCTCTTAGCTCTTGGCCTTTGGCTTTGTGTCCTGGTTCAAAGCAGTTGGTCACGCTCAATACAAATGAAGAGCCCAGTTGAATTTTGACGGATTGTTCCAAGAAAACGTGCGTCTCTCTCCAAGGCGCAAACTGGTAAAGTTTTGAGCCAAATAGCCAAGAGCCAAAATACCAGAGCCAGTTTTTAGCACTCCCCCTGCCCAAGTGCTATCTTGACAATAGCCCACTAACATCCTTAAAATCTAACTAGCAGGAGTTCACAAAATTTCTGTCAAGTTATTGTAAATAAAACGTTTAGCAAGTCTGTAACATGCCAAACCCGGGACAAATCGGCCCGCGCGAACGGGAAATTCTCACCGCCATCGTGGAGACGTATATCTCGACCGGCGAGCCGGTAGGGTCACGCACGCTTTCACGTCACAATAAAGATGGCCTCAGTCCGGCAACGATCCGCAACGTAATGTCTGATTTGGCAGAGAGCGGGTTTCTGGAGCAGCCACACACATCGGCTGGACGCGTGCCGACGTCGCAGGCTTACAGGTATTACGTTGACCAGATTTCCGGCAAAGCCACGATCTCAGTGGCTGATCAGACGCTTATTTCAGACACGTTGCAGGGAACGGTGGACGTGCAGGAGTTTCTGGAGCGGACATCACACGTTCTGTCACTGGTTTCCAGCGGCGTTGGGGTGGCTATTGGCAATGTGGGACCGAAGAACGCGCTGGAACATGTTTATTTCTCGCGACAGGCCAACAATCGCGTGCTGGCCGTAGTGGTGACAAAATCGGGCGTAGTGCATGACCGCATGATGCGCCTGGAGCGCGATCTGGACCAGAGCGACCTGAACACCGCAGCCAATTACATCAATGAGAATTTCCGCGGCTGGATCATTAGCCAGGTGAAAACTGAGCTGCGCCGGCGTATTGACGATGAGCGCTCTGAATATGACCGGCTGATGAAGAGTCTGGACGAACTGGATAAAGGCGGCGCGCTGGCCGCCGAAGAGCCGGCCAAGAACATCTTTGTAGAAGGCGTGGCAAACCTTGTGGGTAATGACCAGGACCGCCTTCGGTTGCGCGATCTGGTGAAGACGCTGGAAGAGAAAGAACGCGTGGCCGATTTGCTTTCAGCCTATCTCGATACGCGACAGGAGGCTGTGCGCGTGGTGATTGGGCTGGAAGAAGCGGTGCCGGAGATGCGCAATTTCGTGCTGATTGGGGCGCCGGCGCGCGTAGGCGAAGAGATGCGTGGATCGCTCGCGGTAATTGGTCCAACCCGCATGGACTATCAACACACAATCACGGCGGTTTCGTACATCGCACAGCTTTTTGACAAGCTGCTGAATGAGAACACGTGAAAATTCCTATCAAGAGACCAGGTGCAGTAATGAGCAAGGGCAACGGGCAGGCGGATGTCAGCCTAGAAGATCAGTTGAAAGACGAACAATTGAGAGATACGCAATTGAAAGACGAGCAAAATCAAACGTTGGAAAAAGAACTCCCCGAGGCTGATCCTGCGGATGGGTTTGAGGAAAAGAACTCGTCCAGCATAGACTCCCAAACTTCCGCCGCAGCTGCCGGCAATGAGTTGGAGAAGCTGCGCGCTGAGCGCAATGATCTGTTTGAACGGCTGGCGCGATTGCAGGCCGAGTTTGATAACTATCGCAAACGGGCGGCAAAAGAAAACGCTGAATACCGGGATTATGCCGTGTCAGATGCTGCCCGCGCATTGCTACCGGTGATCGATAGCTTTACGCTGGCGCTCAAGAACGCTGCGGCCAAGCCTGAAGACCTGCGCAAAGGCGTAGAACTGATCTTCAAGCAGCTTCAGGACGTGCTGCAGAAATTGAATATCGAGCGTGTTCCGGCGCAGGGCGAGCCTTTTGATCCACGGGTGCATGAAGCCATTGAGATGGTTGAAACAGACGCCGCCCCGGACCATCATGTGCTGGAGGAGTTGCAGCCGGGCTATCGAATCAAAGGACGGTTGTTGCGTCCGGCAATGGTGAGAGTTGCGAAAAAAGTCGGGTGATTGTGGCATCGGGTGATCCGGCGACGGTAACCGAGAAGAATCTTTGTGGAATTTCCTGAATCATTATGTCGGGGCATTTTTATGCCCCTTTTTGACTCCCTTTCTTATCAACATTGAGGTAATTTTTGGCAACACAAGCAAAACGCGATTATTACGAAATATTGAGCGTGAGCCGCACGGCCACCGAGCAGGAGATCAAGAGCTCCTACCGCAAGCTGGCCATGCAGTGGCATCCGGACCGCAATCCCGGCAACGCCGAGGCGGAAGAGAAATTCAAGGAGTGCTCTGAGGCCTACAGCGTGCTAATGGATGCGGACAAGCGCGCGCGTTATGACCAGTATGGCCATGGGGCCGTGAATGGTGGCGGCGGTTTTAGCGGATTTGACGCTTCCAACTTCGCGGATGTCAGCGATATTTTCGGCGATATCTTCAGCGATTTTTTTGGCGTGAATGTTGGCGGCGGGCGCGGAGGACGTACCCGTGTGCAGCGCGGCGGAGATGCCCGCGCGGATATCACCCTGACTTTTGAGGAAGCTGCCTTCGGCAAGAAAACACAGGTCAAGGTACGTCGCTATGAAGCCTGTGAGCAATGCAAAGGCACGGGTTCTGCGGGATCAAAAGGCCCAACTACGTGTCCCACCTGTGCCGGTCGCGGTCAGGTCCGTTATCAGCAAGCCATGTTCAGCATTGCCCGGCCATGCCCAACCTGCCATGGGCACGGGCGCGTGATTTCCGATCCTTGCGGCAAGTGCAAAGGCGAGAGCCGCGTGATGAAAGAGCACCAGATCGACGTGAGCGTACCTGCTGGCGTGGAAGACGGCACCAGGATTCGCTATCAGGAGCAGGGCGATGTTGGCCCTAATGGCGGGCCTCCGGGCGATCTTTACGTGGTGCTTGCGGTGAAGCCGCATCCGTTCTTTGAGCGGGAAGGCAGGGACCTGCACTGCTCCGTGCCAATTTCATTCAGTCAGGCGGCCATGGGAGCGGAAATTGTCATCCCAACTCTGGATGGCGGCGAGCACAAGCTTAAGATCCAGGAAGGAACGCAATCAGGGACGACGTTCCGCGTCCGTGGAAAAGGCGTCCCGGCGCTGCAGAGCTCGGGCAAAGGCGATATGTACGTCAAGATTCGGGTGGAAACGCCGCGCAAGCTGACGAAACGCCAGCGCGAACTGATGGCCGAACTGGGCGAGACCTTCAGTATTGATAACAAGCCGGAGCCGCGCAGCCTGTTTGAAAAGGTGAAAGACATCTTTGGGTAAATACTACATCTGGTTCGTTGTAGTGGTTGCAGGGCTGGCCGGCTTGATCCGTTTGCTGCTACCCCGCCGCTTTGCTGAGTTGCAACTGGAACGCTTTAAAGCCGCGAACGCTATTTCCAAGGCCAAGATGCGCAGCCTGCTCTTTCTGGCCGTCGGCGTAGTCTTTGGCGGGATCTATTTCCTTCCCTGGGGCCACCAGAGCTGGATCATTATCGGCACAGTCTTTTCTGTCCTTAGCGCCGCTGAGGCCTATTTCCAGGCGCAATATCCAACATTGGAAGCGCTGGTCTTTCAAAGCCGCTTGCTTGGGATTCTCTATCTGGGGCTGGCCGCAGGCTCTTACGTAATGCTCAAGCGAGTATGACCCGCAGGCGCTGGATAGCAGACCGCGTGGAAGGTGACCGCGCCTTTCTTCTTGGCCCCAATGCCAACCATCTCTTCCGCGTCCTACGCGTAAAAATAGGTCAGGAATTCGACGTTGCAGCCGATGGCGTCCTCCGTTCGGCGAAAGTGGTCTTCGCTTCGCACGATCAGGTTGAGTTTGAGCTTGGCGCAGAAGTTGAAAGCGCTGCTCTCCCGCAAATTACTGTCTATCTTTCCATTTTCAAATTTGATCGCTTTGAGTGGGCGCTGGAAAAATTGACTGAACTGGGAGTAAGCCATGTTGTCCCGATGATCTCTCAGCGGACGGAAGAGCATCTGGCCAAAGCGGCTGCCAAACGCGTGGAGCGCTGGCGCAAGATTGCCCGTGAGTCTTCTCAGCAGGCAAGGCGGATAGCGCCACCGGAAATTGCTGATCCTGTGGCGTTGAAGAAAGCGATTGAGAAAGAGCAGGGAAGCAGGATCGTACTTTCGGAATCGGAAGAGGACGTTTCCCTGAAAACCGTGCTCAATGAATGTAAGCCTCCGCTTGCGATGGCATTTGGGCCTGAGGGCGGCTGGTCGGATACAGAGTTAGAGCTTTTTAATACGTCAGGATGGAAACCGGCTTCCCTGGGCCACACAATCCTGCGCGCAGAGACTGCAGCCATCGCTGCGGTGGCCGTGGCGATGGCAGAGCTGCAAGCTAACCTACTGTAGCTTGTTGTGTCACAATTTGGAGGTGAAGAGCCCCTGATGTCCACCGGCAATGCTCAAACGCTGAATCAACGATTGCCAGATGATTTGCAGTCCGTTCTGAATGAATTCGACCGGACTGACGAAGAGGCGCGCCAGCTTGTCTCCGGGCTGAGCGAGGCAGAGCTCAACTGGCATTCTTCGCCAACGGCGTGGAGCGTGGCTGAGTGTCTTGCGCATCTTGCGCAGATGAACTCTGTTTTGACGGCGGCTTTGCGCACGGCGGTGCGCCAGGCCAACAAAAAGTCTGTAATGCCGCGCACGCCAATCCAGCCGGGGTGGTTTGGACGGTGGTTCATCAACCAAATGGAAGCGCCGCCACGCCGAAAACTGAAGACGCCAAAACAAGGCATCCCGCAAGCGCACCAAAGCGGAGCAGAAATCCTGAGCGCATTTATCGCCGCGCATGATGAACTCAGGTCTCTGATTCACGAGACCCGAGATCTGGACCTGAACCGCATTCGCTTTCGCAATCCCTTTATCGGGTTGCTACGCTACTCCGTGGGAACCGCTTTGTTGGTCATCGGGGCCCATGACCGCCGCCATCTCTGGCAGGCGAGACAGCTCTGCGTCGCAATAAAGCCATAGTCTTTCCACAATTTTTTTCTAAGAACCAAGTTTTCCTCAGATTAAGTGCATTTAGCCATTGCTCCCTTCGCCTTGGGTTCGCATAATAGAACTAACGCTCTTTACGGTGACGACTTTTACTTCTAATTCGAAGCAGAAACAGGCGATTGAGCATGCTCATGGTCCCATGCTGGTGCTTGCCGGCGCAGGCACGGGCAAGACCACTGTGCTGGTGGAGCGCATTGCGTGGCTGATTGAGCAGGGTCATGCCAAGCCGGAAGAGATCCTGGCCATCACGTTTACGGATAATGCGGCTGATGAGTTGAAGGCTCGTGTGGAGAAGCGCCTGCGCCGCAAGAATGCCGGCCTTAAAACAAATGGCATTAAGACAAACATATTTGCCGGGACATTCCATGCTTATTGCCTTGGCGTGCTCAAGCGGGCAGGCCAGGACTTTAACCTGTTATTACCCGAGGACGTTTACGTCTTTCTGCGGCAGCGCATTGACCAGTTGGGGCTGAAGCGATTTATCAAGCCGGCTGATCTGGGCCAGTTTCTTGAAGACCTGAAGAATTTTTTTGATCGCTGCCATGAAGAGCTGGTCGGGCCGGAACAGTTTCAGCAATATGTGGATAGTTTGCGTCCCGGCAGCGACCTACCTCGCAACTGCCGCTCAAAAGACGTAGAAGAGATGGGCGCGCAGGAAATCATTGAGCGCTGGCAGGAAATTGCGCGCGTTTATACGAACTCCATGCGGCTGCTGGAGCGCGACAACCTGGGCACGTTTGGCATGATGATCCGCAATGCCGTGCGGCTGCTGGAATCCAACTCGGTATTGCTGGAGCGCGAGCGCCGCAAGGCGCGGTTCATCCTGATCGACGAATTTCAGGATTGCAACTCCAGCAACATCATTCTGGCGCAGCTTCTGGCGGGCGACGAGCAGAACATTTTTGCCGTAGGCGATCCTGACCAGGCCATCTATCGTTTTCGTGGCGCGTCCAGTGCGGCCTTTGAAGAATTCCAGAAGCGCTTTCCCTTGACTGAGGGCGTGGTGCTGGATGAGAACCAGCGCTCGCGCGGAAACATTCTGCGCGTCGCGTTCGCGGCCATCAATGAGAATCCGCCGGTGCAGTCATTGGGTGGGCGGGTGAAGTTCCAGCGCGCGCAGCTTGAATCCGGACGCGACCGCCGAGACCAGCAGGAAGGCCGCTTTGTTTTTGATGAGCCGGTAGAGATTGTCCTTACCAATTGCCATGAAGGCGAGGCTGCGCTGATTGGTGAAGAGATTGAGCAACTGAGACGGAACCGGCGGCCGGGTGATTGCTCCATGGCAGTGCTATATCGCCAGCATATGCAGCGGGAAGACTTGATGGCGGAGCTGGCGGCGCGGAACATTCCGTTTATTGTGATCGGGCTCAACGTGCTGGAAACAGCCATGGCGCGGGACGTGCTGGCTCTGGCGGGAGCCGTGGGGAATGACAATGATGCAGACAGCCTGTTCCGTGTTTGCGCATTGCCAAAATTCAGTGTCGCTGCCGACGAGTTGCGAAAAAACCTGAGCGCAGCCGCCGGACAGAAAAGTTTTAAAGCCGTGCTGCAAACAGTGGAATCAGCTGCGCCGGTGCTGGAGGCAATCAAGGAGGCGCGCGCATTCATCCGCGAGCAGGAGCTGAGCGCGGAAGGCGCGCTTACCTATCTTGTCCGGCAGTTTGGTTTGCCGGAAGAGGACGCGGTGGTGAAGGCAATCCAGCGCTTTGCCGCAACATGGGAGAAAAAGACCTTCGTTAAAGACACGTCGTTGCCGGAGTTCCTGCAATATCTGGATTACTACCAAAAAGGCCGGGGAATAGTTCCGCTGTTTACGGAAGAGCAGATGGCGGAGCTGGAGCACCGCAATCCTGGCGCAGTGCAACTCATGAGTGTGCACGCGGCCAAAGGATTGGAATTTTCTCATGTTTGGCTGCTGCGGCTCACCTCCGGCAGCTTTCCAACCTATTTCAAGGAAGGGCTGTTTGAATTTCCGCCGGCTTTGCGCAGTTCCATTGCCGTGGGTGAAGGCAAGCTCGTGCATGACCAGGAAGAACGCAGGCTTTTTTACGTGGCCATCACGCGCGCTCGTGACCGCTTGAGCATCGGTTCGCGACCTGGAAAGGGTAAGAAAGATCCCACGCCGCCGGGATTTCTGCGTCCTCTGATCAGTGATCGACGTTTGACCGCCGCGCTGACTACTCGCACCGTCGATCGTGCGACTCCAGCCACGCTGCCGCTCGATCCTTCGCCGCTGGGAGGCTGGATGCTGTTGCCGCCGGTTTTTGATGCAGAGATGGCGCTCAGCGCGAACGCTGTGCAGAGTTACGCGACCTGTCCCATGAAGTTCAAGCTGGAGCGTGACTGGAAGATTCCCGGCGAGGCCGCCGCGTCCATGCAATATGGCTTTGCCATCCACACGGTGTTGAAGAACTATTACGATCCAGCACGCGCCAAAGAGCTCAGCATTGAAGATGCAATTGAGGCGTTCAAGGTGGAATTCGGCAAGGGCTATATTGACGATCCGGTGCAGCGGAAGATGTATGAAGAGCGCGGATTGGACCAGTTGCGCACGCTGTTGCTGGCCGGCCCCAGAGGTTCCGCCAACGTGATTGCCACAGAGCACAAATTCAGCTTTAAGCTGGGGGGACGCGAAATAAAAGGCCGCATTGACCGCATTGACCTGCTTGAAGAAGGCGTGGTGCGCGTCATCGACTACAAGACTGGAGCGCCAAAGGACCGAAAGTTTGCCGATGAGAGCCTGCAGCTCTCGATCTACGCTATGGCCGTGGCGCAAATGGACATGTCACCTCGCGAGCTGGTTCTGGTGAACGTGCAGGACAACAGCCTGGCGGTTTCCAGCAGGACGCCAAAGCAACTGGATTCCGCGCGTGAAAAAATTGAAGAGGCCGCTGAGGGCATCCGCAGGGGTGAATTCGGTCTCAAGCCAGGATCGCACTGCCGCTGGTGCGATTATCAAAACCTGTGTCCGGCGACGGAGCAGCGCGTCTTTCTGCCAGTGAAGCCACTGGAGGTGGAAGCTGAAAAGAAAGTTGCCGGGGTGAATGGATGAAGGGAAATCGGGTAATCGGGAAAGGCCAAATCTCACCACGGAGACGCGGAGGCACGGAGAAAGCGGGATGATAGGAGTGAGCTCATGATCGGTTTAGCCAATGTTCTGCTGATAGCGGTGGGCGCAGCTTTTGGCTTTGCCATTGCGTGGCTGCTGGTGCGTCCCAATGCGGCAGTGCTGAATACGCGCCTATCAGCTTTGCAGCAGGAGTTGACGAAAGCGCGACTGGAATCGGCAAAATTCACCGAATTGAATGCTCAACTGAATGCCGCCAAGGTGAAGCTGGAAACCACCGTCGCCATGGAACGTAAAGCCAATGACGAGAAGCTGGCCATCCTGAACCAGATGACGCAGGAATTGCGTGAAAGTTTCCAGGCCCTCTCCGCTGAAGCGCTCAAGAGCAACAATCAGGCATTTCTTCATCTTGCTCAATCGACGCTGGAAAAATTCCAAAGCGAAGCTAAAGGCGATCTGGAACTGCGGCAGCAGGCGGTTGAAAATCTGGTGGCGCCGATTGGGGAGTCGCTCAAGAAGGTCGATGAGCAGATTCGCGAGATCGAAAAAGCAAGAAACCATGCCTACGGCACCCTGAGCGAACAGGTGCGGTCGATGGTCGAGACCCAGGAAAAGCTCCAGAGCGAAACCGGCAATCTGGTACGCGCGTTGCGCACCCCGCACGTCCGCGGGCGTTGGGGAGAAATTCAGTTGCGCCGCGTGGTGGAGATCGCCGGCATGCTGCCCTATTGCGACTTTGCGGAGCAGGAGACGGTAACCACAAGCAATGGCCGCCTTCGTCCTGATCTGGTTGTGAAGCTGCCCGGCGGAAAGAACGTGGTAGTCGATGCCAAGACGCCGCTGCTGGCTTATCTCGATGCGATGGCGAGCTCGGACGACGATGTGCGGAGGCAAAAACTCACCGAGCATGCCGCACAGGTACGCAAGCACATGGAGCAGCTCAGTTCCAAGGCCTACCAGGAGCAATTTGATCCCACGCCGGAATTTGTGGTGATGTTCCTGCCCGGCGAAACTTTTTTCAGCGCGGCGCTTGAGCAAGAGCCGGGATTGATCGAGCGCGGCGTGGCGCAGAAAGTGATTCCGGCCTCCCCCACAACGCTCATCGCTTTGCTGAAGGCGGTAGCGTATGGATGGAACCAGGAAAAGCTGGCGCGCAATGCGCGCGATATCAGCACTCTGGGGAAAGAGCTTCATGACCGGTTGCGGTTGCTGGGAGCGCACATTGACAATGTAGGCAAAGGGCTTGATCGCGCAGTTGAATCCTACAACAAGGCCGTGGGATCGCTGGAGAGCCGCGTTATGGTGTCAGCACGGAAGTTTGTAGAGCTGGGTGCTCCGGTGACCGAAGAGATTGCCGAGTTGAGTCCCATCGAGACCACCACGCGCAACCTGACACTGGAGTTCGACGATCCGGAAGCGCTGGGTTCTTCCACTGGCACGGAACTTCCGCTGCTGGAAGACGACGTGCCGCAAAACAGCAAAGCGCTCCCAGCAAGCAAAGCGTCAGACTGAAAGCTGCATCGAAGATTGTTTTCTGGTGGCCTTCAAGGTCAGGAAAGTCGCGGCGAGAATCGTAATCCACTGCAAGGCGAAGGGGAACCATCCGCCCAGCGCGGTCTTACTGACGGAAAAAAGCTCCCAATAAAAATTCATCAGGGCGTGGACGGTCCAGGGGAACCAGATGGAATCCCAGCGGTAATAAAACCACGCGAAGAACATGCCTCCGCTGCCCAACAACAAAAAAAGGGCTGCAGCTTCACGAAAATTGCCTCCCGGCTCTACATGACCCCAGCCAAAAAGAGCCGCGGTAAGCAACATCGCTAGCCACACAGGCCATCCACATCGGCGATAGAGCTGGCCGAATCCATAAGCGCGAACAACAAGTTCTTCCGCAAAGGGCGCGAAGAAGGCAAGATAGAAAATATTGGGCCATGCGAGTTTGCCCATGTGGTGGGTGATCGCCAGACCGAGGAAAAATGGCGCGGTGGCCAGAAACCCGAACAGCAGGCCTTTGGTGAAGCCGCGATCTAAGCCGAGTTCGGTAAATGTCTGCCTAGAATTCTTCCTAAGCAAAAGGGCGACCGCCGCCATGCAAAGAAGGATTTGCACAGAGGTCTTGATCCCTTCCGGCACATAAAAGGGATGGCCACGATAGAGATGGCGGTACGCGGGGATGTGTACCAGCCATGTTTGTGCGTTGTAAAGAGCGTAGAGCACCGTCAGAACAAGAACGGAATACAACAGGCAATTGCGGTTCGTCTTCAAGCAAGAAGCCCAGCTGGTTTAAATTCGACGGTTGCCGTT
Source organism: Candidatus Angelobacter sp. (assembly GCA_036496525.1). Taxonomy (GTDB): domain Bacteria; phylum Acidobacteriota; class Terriglobia; order Terriglobales; family Acidobacteriaceae; genus Angelobacter. The sequence continues at coordinate 2,725 of DASXKZ010000184.1, read as the reverse complement.
ATTGTCCTATGACTGAGCATGAATGACAATCGCACATGAATGAGGGCCAAAAAACTAAAGGGGACGCTTTTACGCCGTCCCCTTTAGTTTGATTTGAAGAGTTGTTATTTCTTTTTGCTCTTCTTTTTTGCCTTTTTCTTGGTTGCCATGTTTCTATTCTCCCTTTCCATTTTTCATGGATGCGGTCCTAAGTAAAAAACCGCAATTGATGAATGTATAGAGTGGTTGAAAATCGAAGTCAAGAAAAAAATTGATGTCATCTTTGATTGCCGGACGGCCCAAAGATGGCCGGAGAGTCATTTCAGAGTGGAAACGCACCCGCAAATTGGAAAAAAGAATTTCGCGCGATGCGAAAACGCCTTGCGGTTAGCGGCTTTGAGCGATGTAAGAAGAATTTTGGTTACGCACAATTTCACGCGCGAATGAAAATCAGTGCGGCGGTAAAGATGGTGCGCTGGTACCTTGGTAACCAAATTATTTTTTTTGCCATGCAGCCATTTTGTCGGCTGCGACGATGCAATGCGACGCACGATCAATGCCGGGTAACGAGTTTGAAAAGTCCGATACCGGCAATGGAATCCTGGAAAGCGTGGGCCATCATGCCCGGCCGCAGGCTCTTCCGCATGTGGGCCAGTATGCCGAAGAAAATTCCATAGACCCCGATCACAACCATCATCCGCGAGCCCTGGTATCCGTGCGCCAGCCCAAAAACAATTCCGGAGGCCACGATGCCGACGATTGCATTGCGGCCAAGCGCGCCAAATTGGCGCTGCAAATATCCGCGGAAGATAATTTCTTCAAACAAGCCCGCGCATACGCTTAAGAGGACAAAAAGTCCGGCCTCAAGATAAGTGTGGGGAGCCATGGGGCCCAGAAGTTTCACTGTATCGTCGACTGATTTCTGCATGTTGTGGAGATCGATGGTGCCCAGGGCAACCCGAATGACGAAAAGAAGCAATAATGACGTAATCCAAAACCCGACGGCCAGAGCAACATCCAGTAAAAATGCCTCCACGGTTTTCCAGCGTCCACCGATCAGGTCACGCATACGCACGCCGCGCAGACGAATGCCGAACCAGATCAGCAGGATCAGCACTAATTGTGTGACGAATGTCCCGCCGTAAAGCACAATCCGTGAACCCGAACCGTGGACCGCACCAACCTTGGACGAACCTAGAAAAGAGTTGCCCAGGATCAAGGCCGTGATCAGCACGGTATGCCATAGCGGTGCTATCAGAGCCGGCGTTGGCGGCGGAGCCGGGGCGACAAGCGGTTCAGAGACGGATGACGGAACTTCTGGCATAGGCTGCGGGGCATTGAACTCGGTCATAGGTTTTGGAAGCGCGCGGGCGCTGAGCTTCATCTTATAATGAAGGGTTTGGATTCCTAAGGAGAGATTTATGGAAGATGTTGTCATTATCAGCGGGGTGCGCACGCCCATCGGCAAATTTCAGGGATCGCTGGAGCCATTGTCCGCGCCGCAGCTGGGAGCAATTGCCGTGCGCGAGGCGGTAAAGCGGGCCAAGGTGGATCCTCCGCAAGTGGACGAATGCATTATGGGATTGGTGGTAGCTGCGGGTTTGGGACAGAATCCCGCGCGACAGGCCGCACTGGGCGGTGGATTGGCGAATACCGTGGGAGCCATGACCATCAACAAAGTCTGTGGCTCAGGATTGAAAGCCGTGGCGCTGGCGACGCAGGCCATCCAGACCGGAAATGCAGAGATCGTTGTGGCGGGCGGCATGGAATCGATGACGAATGCGCCGTATCTGCTGCCGCAGGCTCGCAAAGGCTATCGGCTGGGAAATTCGCAGATTGTCGATTCCGTGGTGAATGACGGCCTTTGGGACGTTTACAACAATTATCACATGGGCATGACGGGCGAGAACGTCGCCCAGAAATATGGCGTCACGCGCGAACAGCAGGACCAATACGCTGTGAGCTCACACCAGAAGGCAGTGCAGGCGTGGAAGGAATGCCGTTTCAAGAGCCAGATTGTCCCGGTGGAACTGCCTACCAAGAAGAAAGGTGAAGCGCCCGTGCTGTTCGAGAAAGATGAAGGTCCGCGTGAAGACAGCAGGGTAGCCGCGTTGGGAAATCTGAAACCTGTTTTCAAGAAAGATGGCACCGTGACTGCCGGTAATGCTTCTACGATGAATGACGGTGCGGCGGCAGTGGTAGTGACGTCAGCTGCGCGAGCAAAGCAACTGGGCGCACAGCCCATGGTCCGCGTGGTGGCGCAGGCCACGAGCGGCATTGCCCCAGAGTGGGTGATGATGGCACCGGTGGATGGCATCAGAAAAATCTGGGCCAAGACCGGATGGAAGCCAGAAGACGTTGATCTGTACGAAATTAATGAGGCGTTCGCAGTGCAGTCCGTGGCGGTGATCAAAGAGCTGGGTATCGATCCGGCGCGGGTCAACGTGAATGGCGGAGCAGTGGCGCTGGGACATCCGATTGGCGCCAGCGGCACGCGCGTGCTGGTAACGCTGATTTATGAGCTGATCCGTCGCAACGGCAAGCGTGGTATCGCGGCGTTGTGTTTAGGCGGGGGAAATTCGGTGGCGATGGCGGTGGAACGAATCTAACCACAAGGTCGAAAAACATTCTATGGATTCATGCTGCTGTCGATGCCAGTTCGATCCGATAGCCTAGCTTACGCAGTTCTCGAAGCATTCTTTTGGTGCGTTGCTGTTGTGATCGTTCGTTGACGGAAGGGCCTCGC
>DASXKZ010000183.1:0-40755 GCA_036496525.1 Candidatus Angelobacter sp. | reverse complement strand
TCGTTGCTGGCGACGCAGGTGGTGGCGCGGATCAGCGATGGGCTGGGAGTGGAGATTGAGTTGAGGAAGTTGTTTGAAAAGCCGACGGTGGCCGGAGTAGCGGAGGCAGTGGCGGAGGCGCAGGAGCAGAAGAGGAAAGCGGAAGATGGAGAAGCAGGAGGAGCAGGGGAAGCGGGAGAGAAGATACCGGGGCTGGTGCGGGTGTCGCGGGAGCAGAGCTTGCCGCTGTCATCATCGCAACAGAGGCTGTGGTTCCTTAATCAATTGGACTCAGGAACGCGGGCTTACAATCTGTCGGCCGTTCTGCGGTTGCGCGGAGATTTGCGCATTGACATTCTGGGCGCTGCCATTGAAGAAATTATCCGCAGGCATGAAGTTCTGCGTACCAGCTTCCCCGCAATCGATGGGACGCCATACCAATCAATCTCACCCACTCCATATTCGCCTCTTGAACTTGTTGACTTAAGCAGTTTGCAGTCGCAGGAAAAAGAAGCCCATGTGCGGGACCTGGTATTTGAGGAAGCTCAGCGGTCATTCGATCTGGCCAACGGGCCCTTGCTGCGCGCCGCTCTCTATAAGTTGCAAGAAGCCGAGTATGTTCTGTGCTTTATCGTGCATCACATTATTTTTGACGGCTGGTCGGTTCCCATTCTGTTCCGTGAGATGACTGTTTTGTATGAAGCATTTCTGCATGGCAAGCCTTCGCCGCTTCCTGACTTGCCATTGCAATTCGCCGATTTTGCTGTCTGGGAACGAGCCTCGCTGCAAGGTAAGGCGCTTGAACATCACATGGATTACTGGCGCGCGCAGCTGGAAGGTTGTTCACAGCGCTTGGGGTTGCCCACTGATTTCCAACGTCCGCCTGTGCAGTCTTTTCGGGGTGACACACATCGAATCCAACTCTCGCCTGAGCTCTCGCAGTCTCTAAAAAATCTCGGTCGTAACCAGGGCGCAACGATGTACATGACCTTGTTGGCTTTGATCGACATCTGGCTGTCCCATTACAGCAAGCAACGCGATATTTTGGTGGGAACACCGGTGGCGAACCGCAGTCAGATACAAACAGAGGCGATGATTGGGTTCTTCGTCAACACTCTGGTATTGCGTAACGAGATTGAGCCGGAAGCGCGCTTTATAGATTTGCTTGGCCAGGTGCGCACAAACGTGCTTGAAGGTCAGGCACACCAGGCAGTGCCTTTTGAAACATTGGTGGATGCCTTGCACATCGAACGCGATCCCAGTCGCAATCCGCTATTCCAGATGATGTTCAACATGGAAAACGCTTCCGATGGAAAATTGGAAATCCCCGGCGTGGTAGAAATGGAGCCGATGCGGTCAGGCTTCCTGCAATCGCGGTTTGATCTCTACCTTGTGGCGATACCGCGCGTTACAGGTCTGGAATTGGTCTGCAATTACAGTGCTGACCTGTTCCGATCTTCGACCATCGAGACGATGATGGGCTCATTGTCAGAATTGATACGGTTAGCGCTTGAGACTCCCCAGGCACGCATCTCAGACCTGATGGCGCAGATGATGCAATTTGAGCAGCGCCAACTCGTGGACCGCCAGAAAGAAAAGGCCCAACGGCAAGTGGCTGGGCTCCGCGGCGTGCAACGGCGCGCTGTTTCAGGAACTACGAATTAGGCACACCTTATCAGCCCCTTTAATTTACAAGAGCACCAAATAAGAAACGGGACCCCTATGAAAGCCGATTCCATTCCACGCCTAAATCTCTCCGGCCTGCGCAAGGCAGGAACTATCAAGACAAACAACCTGATACGGACAGAGCAATTGCAGCCCGATTCAAGCGTGCCGCTGGTGGTGCTGCCCAATGTTGAGGACCTTGATCTGGTTAGTTGGGCTGCATCGCAGAGGGCATATCTCCAGCAATTGTTGCTGCGCCATGGCGGCCTGCTTTTTCGCAATTTCCGCATTGCCGGAGCAGCCCAGTTCCAGCAATTTGTTTCCGCCATCTCAGGAGACGCGTTGGAGTACATGGAGCAAACGTCTCCACGCCACAAGGTGCACGGCAACATCTACACTTCAACTGAATACCCGCCGTCGCACCGGATCTTCTTGCACAACGAGAATTCTTACTCCGCAACGTGGCCCTTAAAAATCATGTTCTTCTGCGTGACGGTCCCTGAGGATCGTGGCGAGACTCCAATAGCGGACGTGCGGCGCGTTTACGCACGCATTCCGGAAAAGATCCGTGAACGCTTTGCGCGGGATGGTTGGATGCTGGTGAGGAACTTCGTTACCGGCTATGGCGTTTCATGGGAGACCGCATTTCAGACCAGCGACCGTAATGAGATAACGCGTTACTGCCAGGAGCACGGGATCGAATGCGAGTGGCGCACAAGTGAACATCTGCGTATCCGCCAGCGCCGGGCGGCGATCGCCAGGCATCCGGTAACGGGAGAACTGGTCTGGTTCAACCATGCAACGTTCTTCCATATTTCCACGCTTGATCAGGAAACAAGAAACACATTGCTTGCCGAATTTGCGGAAGAAGACCTGCCCTATAACACCTACTACAGTGACGGCAGCCCGATTGAGCCCGAAGTTCTGGATATTCTGCGTGGTGCATATGAGGCAGAAACCATCAAATTCCCGTGGCGGGAACACGACTTGCTGCTGCTGGACAATATGCTTGTCGCGCACGGACGTTCGCCGTTCAGCGGTCCCCGCAAAATCCTGGTCGGAATGGCAGAACCATCCCAATCTTTGGAGATAAACGCTTGAGTTCTCAGACGGCTTTTCAGGTTGCTGAAGGTTTTCGGCTTTCGCCGCAACAGAGACGTCTCTGGCATCTTCATGAGACCTATCCAGCGTCGGTATTTGGGACGCAGTGTACGGTAGCGCTTACTGGCGTACTCGATGCCAGACATCTTGCTCAGGCGGTTGCCCGCGTGGCCGCAAGATATGAAATCTTGCGGACCAGCTTCGGGTTTCTGGAGGGGACTTCTGTTCCTGTGCAGATCGTGAATGGTTCCGCGCCGTGGCTGGAGTCAACGATTGACTTACGCGGCATGGATGCGCAGCGGCAAGAATCGGAAGTTCAGCTCGTGCTGAAAAAGCAGTGGGATCGCTTGTGCGACTCGCCTAATGCCCCAGCCATATCATTTGCGCCCGTGAGATTGGCTGATACGGAACATCTGTTCATTGTCACTGCTTCGGCTCTGTGTGCAGACACGGCTGCTGTGGTGAATCTAGTCCAAGAAGTGCATGCCGTGTGCTCAGGCCAGAACATTGATGACGAGCAAACCTTGCAATACGCCGATCTTTCCGAATGGCAGAACCAATTACTGGAGAATCCGGCCGATCAGAACCATACGCCATATTGGACGTCTGCCGAGTTCCCAGATCTGTACCCACGCCTGCCGTTTCTGCTGCGGAGAGATGCAGCTGCGGCGGCTGCTTCCTATGAAAACATCGAGCAAAAGGTCCCGAAGAAAACATTGGCGGCAATTACTGCTCTGGCGCAGGACCTGCAAGTTTCAACGCAGTCGATCTTGCTGGCCGCATGGCAACATTTGCTAAAAGGCCTCAGCGGCATGGACGCGTTCCTGGTTGGAATAGAACTGGATGGCCGTATACAGGATGAATTGCGGACGGCGGTCGGAGTATTTGCGAAATATCTGCCAATGAACATCCAGCGTGATCTACGGGTCAGCGACTTCGTCCAGAAGACGCATACGGCAGTCGAAAACGCACGCTATGATCAATTGCAATTTGACTGGCACGCCCTTGGAACTGATGTCTCTGATCGCAGGCATTCGTATCCGGTGATTTTTGCGGGCAGAGAGTTGCCGCCTTTGGAAATGACCGGATCCCTTGACTGGAAATTTACAGTCAGTCTTGAACGCCTGGAACCTTACGAGTTGGCTTTGAGCGCAGTTACAACCATTGAAGGACTACGGCTCCAATTTTCGTGGGACAGTAATGTTTATGCTCGAACGGATATTGAACTGTTGGCGAATTCCTATGCAGCTCTGCTGGAGGAGATGGCACGGTATCCCAATGGCCTGATGGACGAACTGAGCATGGTGCCGGCGAGCGACGCCATCTGCATGCCATCTACACCGGCTGAAGAGACAGACTGGCCTACATTGGATGAATTATTTGCAGCGCAAGTCAGGCGCGTGCCGCAGCAACTGGCTGTTGTTTGTGAGGGCCAGCACATTACTTATGCGGAATTGGACCGGCGTTCTACTCTTCTTGCCGCCAGGCTGGAAAAAGCCGGCATCGGTCCGGACGCGGTAATTGCTCTTGTAGCGGAACGCTCCATCCACTTCGTTGTGGGAATGCTTGCAGTGCTGAAAGCAGGCGCAGCGTGGCTTCCCATTGAGCCGGATACGCCCCGCGAGCGCGTTGAATTCATGATGAAACAAGCACACGCGGTAGCTGTGCTCACGCAACAAGCATTGCCTCAGCCAATTGAATGTGGTGATCTGCCCAGCATCTTTCTTGATGACGCGAATGTGTTCGAAGTGGCCGAGCGACTCCCCTCTCGAAAGGCAGTTTCTGCATCACGTCTGGCCTATGTGATCTTTACCTCGGGCTCCACTGGGCGGCCCAAGGGCGTTGCCATTGAACATCGGCAGGTTGCATCGTACGTCCATGCGCTTCTGGAGCGAGTGCATCCGCAGACTAGTGCCGACTTTGCTCTTGTTTCCACGGTGGCGGCCGATCTTGGCCACACGTCTATATTTGCGTCCTTTAGTTGTGGTGGATGTTTGCACATGATTCCTGCCCGATGCGCAGTGGATTTGGATGCGCTGGCCCAGTACTTTTTGAGTCATTCCGTAGAGTTCGTAAAAATCGTGCCGGCGCACCTGGAAGCTCTCTGCCGGTCGTTACCTGATTCCACTCGGCTTCCGTGGCGGCAATTGCTCGTGGGCGGCGAACTTCTAACCGCGAAGCTGGTGGAACTGGTGAAGAAGTTTGCTCCGGACTGCGAGGTCTTCAATCACTATGGACCGACTGAGACAACAGTTGGCGTTTTTTGTGGTCTCGCCGATCCGAAAGCGGAGCGCTATGCAGGCCCTAACATTCCTATTGGCCGCCCGTTTTCAGGAGTAGCTGCATACCTGCTGAATGGCGACATGAAACGAGTACCCACTTGGATGCCCGGTGATCTATACATTGGTGGCAAGTCCGTAGGGCGCGGTTATGTGGGCGAGGGCGCCCTCACTGCAGACAGGTTTCTCCCTGATCCGTTTTACCCTGCGCCGGGATCACGCATGTATTGCACGGGAGATGTGGCGCGTGAGCGCAGTGACGGCACTGTAGAGTTCCTGGGCCGGAGAGATGGGCAGATAAAAATCAGAGGCTACAGGGTTGAAACAGGAGAAATTGAAGCAGTCCTGAGCCGGCATCCTGCAGTTCGGAACGCAGCTGTGGTGGTCCGCGACGATAAATCAACGGGAAAGCACCTTCAGGCCTTCGTGGCTATTAGTTCCGCAAAAGTCACAACAGATGAGTTGCGCAGCTTCCTGGAGAAAACATTGCCGTCTTACATGGTTCCGGGCGGTATTTTTTGTGTTGATCGGTTGAAACTAACACCTAATGGAAAAGTAGATCGCCAGGCGCTGCCCGCCGCAATAGCATCGTCAACCACGCTGTTTCGCGAACCCACGAATGAAACAGAAGAGAGCCTCGTCGCAGTGTTTCGCAAGATCCTTGGTAGGGAACGCGTGAGCACAGACGACAATTATTTCTCCATGGGAGGAGATTCGTTGCGTGTGATTCAGGTGGTGCATGAGGCGCGCCGTTATGGCGTTACTATCGGCGCCACAGATGTCCTGCGGCATCAAACGGTCAGAAAGCTCTCTCGCGCTTTTCAGGAGCGGTCACATTCAGGCTTGTTTCCAAACGGCGTGCCGGCCCTGCCTCAGCCTTCGCCGGAAATACTTCAAGCCTTGCCTGCCGACGTTGCCGATGTCTACCCAGTTTCAGGTATACAGACCTTCATCATTGAAAAGTACGCGCAGGACCATCAACGCAAAGGTGTCTATCACGTGCAGGAATCCATTCATGTGAGTGACACTGGATTCTCAATACAGGCGTTGGAAGAGGCATTTTGCGCGGTAGTAGAACGGCATCCGGCATTGCGGACGGTAATTGACATCGAAAGCACGCCGCCAATGCAATGGGTGCGCCGCGATCTCAACAGCAAGTTGCAGGTGGAAGACATCTCACATCTCAGCTTCGCGGAGCAGGAAGACCATATTACGGCGGCATTGATTGCTGACAGAGAAAATCCTTTCAATGTGGCTGACCGCCAATTGCCGCTTTTTCGTGTAACCGTATTTTTGCGGTCCGCCAATGATTTCAATTGGGTTTTCTCCTGCCATCACGCCATCATTGACGGATGGGGACATCGCGTTCTGCTCAATCAGTTAGTGCAGTCATATCTTGCGATCAAAGCAGGAAGAAAAGCAGAACTGGGCGTGCCCGACTCTGCTTGCCGTGAATTTGTGGCCTATCAGGAAGCGGTGCGGAAATCGGATAAAGCCTTTGAATTCTGGAAGGCATATTTAAACGGTATCGATGCTCCTTTGGCGCCTCACTCCAGTCACACCGATGCCATAAAGATCGAAGAAGCCAGAGTTGTCCATCCACTTGAGCCCTCACTCGTTGAAGCACTCTCGCAGATCGCGCGCATCAATGCGGTTCCCATGCAGGCCCTGCTTCTGAGTGCATGGTTTGAAAGTCTGCGTGGTCTGGCTGGGCAGGCATTGGTTACAACTGGCGTGATCACCAATGGACGATCGGAACATTTAACCGACCCACTTTCAGCCCTGGGTCTTTTCTGGAATATAGTGCCGGTGGTTTCGCGTGTTGCGTTGCCGATGCTTGACCAGGTCGCCCTTGTGCAAAAGGACCTGATCGCCATAGAGCCATATTCCGCCTATCCGTTGTCGCAGTTGCTCGTGGACAATGGTGGGAAAGAATTGTTCTTCTCCTCATTTAGATATTTGAATTTCTGGAACATGCAACAGGCTCCTGCTGAATCTGGTCTGCGTCTGCTGGGAATGCGCGCCTGCGACCGCTATTCTTTCCCGCTGAGCTGCACGGCTTCTTTTAATCCGCTTGCCGGCGGCGGGCTGCTACAGCTTGAATACGATCCGGACGTGTTTGCGGCAAGCACAGTCCAAGCCACGTTGGACAACTTTGTTGCGCTTCTTGAGAAAGTCGCCGCTTCGAGCGTTCAATCGCCGGCTCAATAAATCAATCTGCGTATTTCTTAAATATTGTTTGTTGTGAGTCCTGATTTGAAGATCACACCGGTTAACGATCCGCGTCCTTATCCGATTGAGTTGCAGTACGAACCGCGCGTAATAAGCGGATTTCGTCCCGCGACGGAGCCGCACCTCGGGCTCCATTTCGGCGTGCTCCAGCACATTGTCAATGTGCAGAACAGGCATCCGGGAGGGAACTACTGCCTGATTGCAGATTGGCATGCCACTACCATGTGGTTCGGACGGGCCAATATGCAGGAAGCAACCCTCACCACGGCCGCAGTTCTGCTGGCTCTTGGAGTAAATCCCTATAAGACCCTGCTGTGTGCGCAGTCGCACTTGACTGGTCTTGGTGAGATGGCGTGGTTGCTCAGTTGCATGACCCCGGAGTCGCTTCTCTTACGCAACCCTGCATCTCCCAGTTCGGCGCTGAACAAGAACAACATTGGCGCCATTCTGTATCCGGTTTTGATGGCGGCGGACGTACTGTCATTGCGCGGAACAAAAATTGTTATACCGCGCGACCAGATCATCAATTGCCGAAAAATCCGCCAGATCAGTCGGGCCGCTAACCGCATGCTGGAAGCGCCACTCTTTCCAATTCCGGCAGTGGAGGTGCGCGGGGAAACTGTGCCTGGTATCGATGGAACCAAAATGGATACAGAACGCAAGAACCACATCTCCATGTTTCTCAGGCCGCGCGAGCTTCGCCGCCGCATACAGCAAATTCAAACTGACTCTCGCGGCATCAAGGAGCCTAAGGACCCGGAGACCTGTACGGTGTTCCGGCTGTATTCGCTGGTTGCACCATCGCAGCGGGCGCAGGAAATGCGTGAGCGTTATCTGCTGGGCGCCATTGGTTATGAAGATGCGAAGGCGGAACTTGCAATCGCAATCGCCGAGCGTTATTCGGAGGCCAGGGAGCGTTTTGAGGAATGGAAGGGCCGCCCGGACGATTTACGTGATGTGCTGCGCGCGGGTGCAAAAGCCGTTTCCATGGAAGTCAGGGCAAGTCTTGCGCAGGTCAGGGAAAAGCTAGGATTGGCACTTTAAGGTAGACCAATATGAATCAACGTAACACACGCGAATGGATGCGGAACTGGGATACTACTGAGTTCCTCAACGAGCAAAGAAAGAATGGCAGGTCAGGTCTTTCACCTGCTTTCGTTCAGAAGTATGCTGGCGAGCATGATCGCATCGCGGAGTTGCTGGAGAATTCCGATATATCCGCGCAGGACATGAAGTTGGCCCGAATGCTTGAGGCAATTACCGCTCCGCTGGCGGCCCTCCATGCCGATCCCATCCCTCGCTACTACTCTTATACAGGCGTGAACGTTCTTGATGAATACATTGACGGTGAGCGGCTTGACCTGGATATGCAGAAGAAATTATGCGTTGAGGGCATACGCGGTCTCATGCTCGACTTCACGCGCTTTGAGTCGCAGAGTTTGGTTGGGGTTGAAATGTGGTCGCGGCAGACATTGGATCTGGAGGTAATCAGCCGTAGGCTGAAGCTGCTGCGAAGGCAATTTGATTCCTTGAATGCTCTGGCAGAGATGCTGCACGTAAATTTCTCACCTGTAGATTCCTCCACTCCCCAGGTCTACTCAACACTGGGCGAGTATTGCAAAGAGGAGCCGCCTTTGAGCGCAATGGTGCAGTTCACCTGCATCCCCAGTTCTCCTTCGCATGATGAAGTCCTTTTTCTGCGCACCATTGCCGAGGATGAGCTTTGCTTCAAGGCGATTTACGTGGCAGTGCGCCAGGCCGTAGAGGCCATAGAGAGAGAGTTGTTTGACGCTGCTGAATTCTTCCTGCGCCAGGCCACCACTTTCGCTTCCATGCTGCATGAATCATTTCGTGTCTTGCAGTCAATGCCGCCGGAACACTTCATCGATTTCCGTGAAGTTACTGGTCAAGCCAGCGCCGTGCAGTCTTACAACTACCAGCGTCTCGATATTGCACTTTTTGGCATTAGTCCTGAGAAAATCAGCGTCTTTCAACGTGTGCCCCATCTGAAGAACTTGCTTCAGTACACGAGCCGTGAATTTGCCTCATTAAGGTCTCTGCTGGGTTCGCTGCCCCATAAGAATGGCTCACAGTCGCCGGTGATGGATTGTGCCAGGTTGCTGGATAAGCATTTGCTTTCCTGGCGTGGACTGCATCTGAGCTTTGCATTGCGCTATCTACCTCCTGAAGCTCTGGGCACCGGCGGCACCGCGGGCCCATCTTACCTGCAGAAATTCTTCCGCCAGAGCCTGTTTGCAGATACTGAACCGGATTTTGGACTGATTGAAGAAATTTTTGGCGGCTCATTGAAAATCGAAGAAATATTTCGAGCACAATCCGGCACCCGCGTCGCTCCTTCGGAAAACCTGTGGGTCGGCCGTGCTGCGAATAGTTAAAGACAGAGGTTCCATTGAATATTCCAGTCACATACGGTGAGCGCATACAGAGCATGGGGTGGACTGCGCCTTTGGGTATCGCCATCATCTCCGGCGTGGATGAAGCCGCATTACAGCAGGTGCTATCCGTAATCCCAAATCCTGCGGCGGACGCGCAGCAAGACTCCCATGTGCTTAACCGCATTCAAGCTTTCAATAAGTTCTTTACAGAAAATGGGTTCCGCTCTCCTCTTGGGCCGCAATTTGAAATGGTTCGGCGCAAGGGGGTTCCCTCTGGCAGCGCTTTAGTCCAGGCGCTTCTCCTGGCAGAGATGAGCACCGGTCTGCTGATGGGCGCACAGGATGCCGCCGCAATCCAAGGCGAATTGGTCTATGACCTCGCCGTGGATGGAGAAATCTTTACAGGAATGCGCGGCACGGTGCAATGTCGTGAAGGTGAAATTGTTTTGCGAGATGCTGAAGGGATTATTGCCAGTCTATTTCAAGGGCCAGATCATCGGACTCGCCTTGCGAAAACGACCAGAGACGTAATTTTCTTTGTATTTGCCGTACCGGGAATTAATACAGAGCAAATCCGGGAAGGAACAGACACGATTCGCGAACTCTTTAAGACATCTGCCGTTGATCTCACCGCACAGACATATGAATGCATTAGCAATGGGGAGATCGTTCGGTGACTGCCTTCGGAAATCAAATGCTGACCGCCTCCAACTGTTCTTATAAGCCAATCCCGCGGACGAATGTCTGTGTACATTCGCTGGTTGATCTCGCGGAACTAAGGGCCGCGAACGCTGCCGGCGAACCTGCCTGGACCTTCCTTACGGACGATGAGAGCACAAAAAGGGCAATCAGCTACAAAGAGTTGGACATCCATGCCAAAGCCGTTGCCGTGCGGATGCTGGAACTGGCGCAGCCGGAAGACAGGGCATTGTTGCTCTATGCTCCGGGTATGGAGTTCTTGCCGGCCTTCTTTGGGTGTCTGTATGCCAGGATCATTGCTGTCCCCGCGTATCCACCTCACCGTAATCGTAATTTGCTTCGGCTGTTGGCCATTATTCGCGATGCGCAGCCCAAATTAATTCTCACCACGTCTGATCTGGTGGCAAAGATACGTGCTGCAATGGCGGAATCTGACGCGTTCAGAGGAATACAACTGGTGGCAACCGATGAAGTTCCTCTGGGGTGCGCCCATGAATACAAGCGTCCGGTTGTGGAGCGCGACACGGTAGCGTTTTTACAATACACGTCCGGTTCCACGAAAAACCCCAAAGGCGTAATGCTTACGCATGAGAACCTGCTTCACAATGCCGCAGCGGTCTACCAGGCGGTGGAACAACGCTCCAGCGATTCATATGTTTCATGGCTGCCTGTATTCCATGACATGGGATTCATGGCCGGTGTTCTTCAGCCGCTCTATGCCGGCTCGCCCTGCATACAGATGTCTCCGGCAGCGTTTCTTGAAAATCCGGTACGTTGGCTGAAAACAATTTCCCGGTACAAAGCCACAACCAGTGGTGGTCCTAATTTCGCGTATGACCTATGCGTGAACAAAATTTCTGAAACGGAACGGGCACAGCTCGATCTGAGCTCATGGACTGTGGCATTCACTGGAGCGGAGCCCATCCGCGCTGAAACCATTGAACGGTTCACAGTCGCGTTTGCTCCGTATGGCTTCCGGGAAAACGTGTTTTATCCCTGCTATGGATTGGCGGAAGCTACTCTGATGGTTTCAGGCGGGCACAGAGCGGCAAACCCGATCGTGCGTCGCTATGAGAAAAAATCTCTCGAAAACCATCAAGTGAACCTTGCCCGTGAAGGATCACCTTCCAATGCCCTGGTGGGCTGCGGACGCAGCCTTCCTGACCAGGAGATTGCCATTGTGGATCCTCTGCAATTCAACCCAACAGAAGAGATTGGTGAGATTTGGGTAAAAGGCCCAAGTGTGGCTAAGGGCTATTGGAATTCTCCTGAAGAAACGGCGCATACATTCCGTGCCTTTATTGAGAGCAGTGGTGACGGGCCATTCCTCCGCACGGGCGACCTGGGATTCATTCACAATGGCGAGCTTTTTGTCACCGGGCGGCTCAAGGATCTGCTGATTATCCGTGGCCAAAACCATTATCCGCAGGACATCGAGTTCACAGTGGAACAATGTGATGCAATTCTGCATCCGGGCTGTGGCGCGGCTTTCTCGGTAGATTTCAATGGTGAAGAGCGGCTGGTGATAGTGCAGGAAGCTGCGAACCGTAAAGACAATGACTTGGCCAAGACCATCCAACTCATCCGCCAGAAAATTGCTGAAGTCCATGAGCTTGCGCCCTGCGCAGTGGTGCTGGTCCGCACAAGTACCATTCCTAAAACTTCCAGCGGAAAAATCCAGCGGCACGCTTGCAAGGCAGCTTTTTTAAGCAACAGTCTTAAGGTGATAAAGGAGTGGCGCGAGGGAGAAACAGCAGAGCAAACTTCGTTCCAAGCGCCTTTGGAAAGCAGGGCCGCTCGGCTCATCGTGGAACTCGCGCGTAAGCTCGGGACAGATCCGGCCACCATAGATGTTAATCAACCACTTACCACTTACAGCTTGGATTCACTCACAGCAGTTGAGGTGGCTCATAATCTTCAGGCAGAGTTTGGCATCGACGTAAAATGGGCAGACTTGTTCGAAGGGATGACCGTCGCAGATATTTTGAACAAGGCTGAGCCTGCGTCAAGACCGGTGGTTACCGATAAGCAGGAGATATATCCACTATCGCATGGTCAAAAGGCGCTGTGGTTCATTCATCAAATGGCACCGGCCAGCGCTGCCTATAACATTGCTAGAGCACTCCGGATCACTTCTGTAATCAATGTGCCTGCTCTGCGGGATTGTTTCCAGACACTTGTAGATCGTCACCCCAGCTTGCGGACAACTTTCTCCAGCGCCGGGAACCAGCCAGTCCAGCAGGTAGAGCAGGGAAGCAAAGTTTTCTTCCAAAATGTCGACGCTAACAAGTGGAATGAATCAGATTTAGCGGAGGTACTGCTTCAGGAAAGCCACAGGGCGTTTGATCTCTCTCGCGGGCCTGTCTTTCGAGTACATCTTTTCAGCCGGTCAGAGAATGAGCATGTCCTGAACCTGGCAGTGCATCACATCGTTGCGGATTTTTGGTCGCTCATGGTGCTGCTTGAGGAAGTTGGAAAATTGTATGAGGCGTACTGCCAAAAAACTCAAGCGCAGCTTCAACCGCTTCACTTCAGTTATGCGGATTCAATTGCGTGGCATCACCAGCAACTCGCAGGCGCTGAAGGCGAGAGGCTGCGGTCTTACTGGATGCAGGAGCTTTCCGGTGAAATCCCTCCGCTCAATTTGCCGGCCGACCATCACCGGCCCCGAGTGCAGACCTTTTCCGGCTTATCGCTGCCGTTTGCTCTTAGCAAAAGGTTGACCCAACAATTGAAGGAGCTAGGCGCCCAGCAGCAAAGCACGCTGTTCATGACGTTGCTGGCGGGCTTTCAAGTTCTGCTGCACCGCCTCACCAGTCAAAAGCAAATTGTAGTGGGCTCTCCAACCACAGGCAGGCCACGCGTGGAATTCTCGAATGTCGTCGGTTACTTTGTGAACCCTCTGCCCCTGCGCGCTGATTTTTCTGAACAGCCGACCTTTAGCCAGTTTATGGCGCAGCTCCGAAAAACAGTGATGGGCGCTTTTGCCCATGAGCTTTATCCATTCCCTCTAATGGTGGAAGCCCTCGGGATTCCGCGCGACTTCAGCACTTCGCCAGTCTTCCAAACCATGTTTGTCTTTCAGCAGACTCACGGAAATCATTCAGCGGACTTTGTGCGTCTTGCCCTGGCAGAACCAGAAGCACGGATGAAGCTGGGCGAGCTTCAATTTGAATCGCTTGCCCTTGAAGAACGAACATCGCAATTTGATCTTACGTTGACCATGGGCGAGAGCGAAGAGGGGCTGTCCGGAAGCTGGCAATACAATAGCGATCTTTTTGACCGCGCTACAGTCGAGCGCTGGGCTGAGTGTTTCCGGGTATTACTTGAGGCCACTGTGGCGGCTCCGGACAGCCTCGTGAGTACGCTACCGGTTCTGCCTGAGCAGGAACGCCGCGAATTGCTGACGGGATTCGGCCAGATCACACTGGACTATGACCGCGAAGAATGTCTGCATCAATGCATTGAGCGGCAGACTTTATTAACTTCTGAGAAAACAGCAATTGTCTGGAATCAAACTGAAACCAGCTACCAGCATTTGGATGCGCAGGCCAATGAGATAGCAAGCCATCTTCGTAGCCTGGGACTAAACCCTGGCGATCTTGCTGGTGTATGCATGAGACGGTCGCCGGCAATGGTTGCGGCAATGATGGGTATATGGAAAGCCGGCGCTGCCTACGTGCCGCTTGATCCTCAATATCCTGAGGAGCGGTTGAAGCTGATGCTGGCCGACGCTGGCGCAAAAGTCGTGATCACGGAAGAAAGCTTGCGTTCGAAAATTCAGGCCTCGGCTGCCGCCATCGTCTGCATAGATAAGGACTGGGACGGATTTAAGCAGATGAAGTCCGATCGGATCAGCGTGGGGGTAAATAGCCAGCAAATGGCTTACCTGATTTACACCTCCGGATCCACTGGAGTGCCGAAGGGAGTCATGCTCTCCCACCAAAATGCAATGTCATTTGTGACCTGGGCAAAAAATACCTTTTCCGAAGAAGAATTCAGCGGAATTCTGGCCAGCACCTCCATCTGCTTCGATCTTTCTATCTTCGAGCTGTGGGCGACGCTCAGTTGTGGTGGAACAATCATCTTAGCCGACGATATTTTGCAATGGGCGGAAAGCCTGCGAGAAGAAAAGTCCCACAATCGGGTGAGAATTGTGAACACAGTTCCTTCAGCCATTGCAAGATTGATACAGCGGGGCCGTCTGCCGGAGAACGTTTGCACAGTCAATCTGGCAGGAGAAGCGTTCAAGCAATCTCTGGTCAGCGAAGTTTACGCTGCTGGGAATGTGAAGAGAGTAAGTAACTTTTATGGTCCCAGTGAGACCACTACTTATTCAACATGGACCACCGTGTCCGAACAGCGGGAAATCACAATCGGGCGCGCTGTGGCCAATACGCAATTGTATGTGCTCGATAACGAACTTCAACTCGTGCCGCAGGGCGTCCTGGGTGAACTCTATATCGCCGGAGCAGGTGTGGCCCATGGCTACTGGAAACGTCCAGATCAAACGGCAGGGCGGTTCCTTCCTGATCCATTCAGCAAGTCCGGTGGAGAGCGCATGTACCGCACTGGAGATGTTGTTAGATGGAATGCGAATCGTGAATTGGAGTATCTGGGACGCGCAGACCACCAGGTGAAGGTGCGCGGCTATCGCATCGAACTGGAAGAGATAGCCTCAGTGTTGGGCAGCCACACGGATGTTTATGAGAGTGTGGTTATTGTGAAGGAACATGCAGGCGACAAGCGGCTCGCTGCTTATGCGTCGGCACGTCCTGGTGCTGAAACTACGGAAGAGGCTTTGAAGGAATATTTGGGAAAGCGTCTGCCCCGCTATATGGTGCCTTCTTCCATTACTTTGTTAGATAGCTTGCCCAAGATGCCGAACGGCAAGATTGACCGCCAGGCACTTCCCAATCCAGACCGCATAGGGCACGCAGGGATCCAGAAGCCGCGTAACGATGTCGAAAAGAAAATCGCTGAAATCTGGCAGGAAGTGCTGGGAGTGGAGCAGGTGGGAATTGAAGATGATTTCTTTGTTCTTGGCGGACATTCGCTGCTTGCAACGCAGATTATGGCGCGAGTGGAAGACTTTTTTAAAACTGCCATCCCACTGAGCAAACTGTTTGAATCGCCCACTGTGGCCGCCATGGCCAGGAGCATTGAGTCGGCAAATCCCGGAAGTGATCTTCCTCGAATGAAGCGTGTTGCCAGAAACAGAGGATCGCAGCCCGTTGTTGTAGAACTCGCAGAGATTGGCAGCAAAACAGCCCACTAACCCCCATCATTTTCATAACTCTCCACAAAGAGCAAACCGTGTCGTTAAACGAACTCAATTTATTGGAAAAGACTTTTGAAGAAAGGGCGCTGGAAGAAAACTCCTTCCCAGCTTCTTTTGCCCAGGAGAGGCTGTGGTTCCTGGAGAAGATGGAGCCGGGAGGAGCTCTCTATAACATTGCCGGGGCAGTGCGTCTCAAAGGTGATCTGGATCGTGAAGCGCTCAAGTGGAGTCTGAAAGAGATTGTCCGCCGCCACGAAGCGCTACGTACCAGTTTTGTGGAAGTGGAAGCCAGGCCGCTCCAGGTTATCCACAATGAAGTGAGATTGCAGTTTGCCGAAAAGGACCTTCGTGGTCTTGGAAGTAGCACGGCACTGGAGCAGCACGTTGAAAATGAGCTGAGAGAAGAAGCCCAGCGCGCATTCGTGCTAAGCAGCCCCGGCCTGCTACGTATACAGCTGCTTCAACTGGTGGAAGATGAACACATACTTACCATGGTGATGCACCACATTATTGCGGACGGTTGGTCCATCGGCGTTCTTGTGAATGAGCTGAAGGCTTTGTATCAAGCCCGCGTTGAAAGCAGGCCGTCGCTATTGCCGGAATTAGAGTTCCAGTATGTGGACTATGCAGCATGGCAGCGAGAAGTGCTGGCCAGCGGCAATATGCAAGAGGGGCTGGAGTACTGGAAGAGGCAATTAACGGGAGCGCCGCCAGTATTAGAACTGCCCACGGATTATCCGCGCGGCAGCAGACCGGGACATAGGGGTAGCACGTTTGCCCTGAGATTCGGCCAGGAGTTGAGCAGTGCAGTCAAGGATTTGGCGCTCCGTAAACATTTGACGCCTTATATCGTGCTGCTGGCTGCTTTCCAAGCGCTCCTGTCGCGGTTGACAAACCAAAAATGCATTGTAGTCGGTAGCCCGATGGCCGGGCGGCAGCAAGTGGAAAGCGAGAAGTTGATCGGCCTGTTTGTGAATTTAGTCGCGCTGAAAACCGATATTGACGAAAAAGACAGCTTCCTGGGTCTGTTGAAGAAAGTGAAAGAGACCGCAGCCGAGGCGCAGGCATATCAGCACGTTCCTTTTGAGAAAGTGGTTGAGATAGTGGAACAGGAACGGGCTTTGTCACATATGCCCATTGTTCAGGTGGTATTCGCGTGGCAGGGAGGATTGACGCGCGGAACCCTGAGGCTGGGGGACTTGACAGGAAAGCTGCAACCGATTGATACCGGGACAGCAAAGTTCGATCTCACGCTTACCCTAGAAGAGGAACAGGAAGAGATACGAGGCTGGATCGAGTATCGCTCCGGGCTTTTTGCATCTGAAACTATCCATCAATTCGCACGCCATTATTTGGCATTCGTGGAGACGGCTTTATCTCATCTGTCTGCCCCACTGGCAGATCTGGAGTTCCTGAGTACTGCAGAGAAAGAACAAATTCTTCAATGCGGGCGCGGGTTGCGTCTTCCCGCTCAAGAAGATGCCAATGTGCTCACCATGTTTTCGGCACATGTGGCGCTTGCGCCTCATGCCATCGCCGTGGAGTGCGCCGGGCAAAGCTTCACTTATGCAGACCTTGACCATCGTGCCAACCAACTCATGCGGTATTTCAGAAAAACGGGCGTCAGGCAGGAAGCGTTGGTTGGGATATGCATGGAACCCTCTTTAGAAACTGTAGTCGCCATGCTGGCAGCGCTGAAGTGTGGTGGGGCTTATCTTCCGCTTGATCCTTCTTATCCTGCCGATCGTTTGCAATACATGCTTGAAGATTCGAATGTGCAGGTGCTCTGCACAAATAGCCATCTGCTGGAGAAGTGCAAGCGCGGCAACCATGCCGCAGTAGTGATGGATCGAGACTGGCAGCGCATTGCCACAGAAGATGACTCGCCGCTGTCGGCCGTCATCCATAGTGAAAATCTGGCTTATGTCATCTATACATCCGGCTCCACGGGGCGCCCCAAGGGCATGCAGATTACCCATCGAGGACTGCATAATCTATGTCAGTGGCACCAGCACGCTTTCAGTCTATGTCCCGACGACCGCTCAACTCAGGTAGCCAGCGGTGGTTTTGATGCGTCTGTCTGGGAAATATGGTCAGCCCTCTCTGCCGGCGCAACGCTGTGTTTTGTCCCTGAGGATGTGCGCCTTTCAGCGGTAGTGCTGCGTGACTGGCTCATCGCGGAGAGAATCACAATTTCCTTTCTGCCGACCCCACTAGCGGAAAAAGTCATCGTTCTCGATTGGCCGGCGCATTCTTCATTGCGCGCATTGCTGACGGGTGGCGACAAATTGCGGCACGTCCCCAGCCAACTGCCATTCCTGCTCTCGAATAATTATGGTCCAACCGAGTGTGCCGTTGTAGCCACCTCTGGCCCGGTGAATCTTGGCGTCACGAATGATGCTCCGCCCATCGGTCGCGCGATCAGCAACGCACAGACGTACGTGCTTGACCAACATATGCAACTCGTTCCTGCGGGAGTTGCTGGAGAGCTGTACGTGGGCGGTGAAGGGGTAGGGCGTGGATATTTGCGCCGTCCAGAGTTGACTGCCGAGCGTTTCCTTCCTGATGGTTTCAGCGGCGTTATCGGTGCGCGCCTGTACCGTACCGGAGACAAAGTGCGCACGCTGCCGGATTGCCAGCTCAAATTTCTGGGCCGGGCCGATGAGCAAGTAAAACTTCGGGGGTACCGCATTGAGCCGGAAGAAATTGCTTCCGTTCTTCGGAAGTTTGCTGGAGTTCAGGATGCAGTGGTACTCGTGCGCGGAGGTGAAGGTGAAACGGGGGAGGCGCGCTTGGTCGCGTATGTGGTGCGTGACGCCACCGCTGTTGTGAGCGTCGTGAAGCTAAAGGCGCAGGCGCGCCAGCAGTTGCCGGATTACATGGTTCCGGCCGCCTGCGTTTTTCTTGATGAATTTCCTCTCACAGCAAACGGCAAACTTGATCGTAAAGCGCTGCCTTTGCCCGAAACAGCACAGGACACCGAAGACATCACATCGTTTACGCCTACGGAGGAGATAGTTGCAGGAGTTTGGTCAAGCCTGCTCGGGTCTGCCGAAGTCCGGCGCAACAGCAATTTTTTTGAGCTGGGAGGGCATTCGCTCCTGGTGGCCCAACTGTTGTCGCGTTTGCGCCAGATCTTTGGCTATGAGATTCCCTTGCGGAGTATTTTTGAATTCTCAGTATTAAGTGAGTTTTCTTCGCATATTGAAGCACTCATCGGCAAGGCGCAACCCATGCGGCAGAAGCCGCTCACCCGTATTTCCCGGGAACATGATTCGCCGCTTTCGTCCGCACAGGAGCGTCTCTGGTTTCTTGATCGTTTTACCTCAAGCAGCAGTGCTTACAACATTGCAGGAGCAGCTCGGCTGAGCGGCGATCTGGACAAAGAAGTCCTGAAAAAGAGCCTCGCAGAAATCGTCCGTCGCCATGAAGTACTACGCACCAGTTTTGTGGAAGTGGAAGGCAGGCCGGTCCAGAAGATTTACCAAGAA
This sequence comes from Candidatus Angelobacter sp., assembly GCA_036496525.1. Classification (GTDB taxonomy): domain Bacteria; phylum Acidobacteriota; class Terriglobia; order Terriglobales; family Acidobacteriaceae; genus Angelobacter. Next base: position 21,632 of record DASXKZ010000183.1, on the reverse strand, counting down.
GCGAAGTTTCAGTTCATTGAGAAGGATCTCCAAGGGTTGGCCACCGGGAACGCTTTTCAGGAACACCTAAACCAGGAACTAAAACAGGAGTCACAACACCGTTTTAAGCTCAGCAGCCCCGGTCTGCTGCGCTGCACATTGTTCCAAATCGCTCCGCAGGAGCACACCTTGTTGCTGGTGATGCACCATGCCATCTCTGATGGCTGGTCTATCACGGTGCTGATTCGTGAGCTGAAAGAATTGTATGCGACTTATCGCGAAGGCAAACCGTCTCAGTTAGCGGAATTGGAAATCCAATACGCGGACTATACCGCATGGCAGCGCGAACTGTTGGCCAGCGTCGAACTAAAGGAATCCCTTGATTATTGGAAGAAGCAGTTGGCTGGAGCGCCGGTACTACAGTTGCCCACGGATTTTCCGCGCACAGACCAGCCAAGCTATGAGGGGGGAATCATCAGGCAAGGCTTTGGGCTGGAACTGAGCGAAAAGCTAAAGGAATTGGCACGGCGTGAAGGCGTTACGCTTTACATGGCATTGCTGGCTGGCTTTCAAACGCTGCTCAGCCGCTATACAGGACAGACGGACATCGTTCTGGGAACCGACGTTGCCAATCGCAACCAGCTCGGCTTAGAGAACCTGATTGGGTTGTTCGTGAATCAGTTGGTGCTGCGGACAAGCCTTGACGGTAATCCCACATTCCGTAAATTGATTTCCCGAGTGCGTGAAGTCACGCTCTCTGCTTATGCCCACGCGGAAGTTCCCTTTGGGAAATTAGTGGAATTGCTGCAGCCAAAGCGCGATTTCAGCCGCAATCCACTGTTTCAGGTAATGGTGATTTATCACAATGCGCCGCTGCCCCCGCAGGAATTTTCCAGCCTGAAGCTAGAGCCACTGGAAATCGACATTGAAAGTTCAGTGTTTGATTTAAGCCTCACATTTGTTGTGGAAACGGATGGAGAAGTTCGTGCTTCGTTGCGTCACAGCTCTCTCTTTAAAACGGCCACAGCGCAATCCATGCTTAAAGATCTGATGGCTGTTCTTGAATGCATGGTGCAAAACCCTGATATGCAAGTCAATAACGTGGAGGTACCCAAAATGGAAGAGATAAAGACCAACCGCACAGAGGCGCGATTCAACCGTCTGATGAACCTGAAGCCCAAGCCGGCGGTTGTTTCCAAGAGCAGCCTTGTGGCGTATGACGGTCTGTTCTCAGAGCGAGGACTGCCGGTAATGTTCCGGCCGGAAGCGGAAGATGTTGACCTGTCAAGCTGGGCATCTGCCAACCGTCCAGAGGTCATGGAGAAGCTCTCCAAGGCTGGAGCGGTCTTGTTCCGTGGATTCAAAATCGAATTGCTTCCCCAGTTTCGTGGATTTACACAGAGCATTTGTCCCGAGTTAATTGAATACGGCGAGCGCTCTTCGCCGCGCACAAAAATCGATGATGGAGTGTATACCTCCACTGACCATCCCGCAGACCAGCCGATTGAGCTTCATAACGAGCAGTCATACACGCTGAATTGGCCGATGAAAATCTGGTTCTTCTGTATGCAGCCGGCGCTTACCCGGGGAGCCACTCCTATTGCAGACAGCAGAAAAATTCTGAAAAGGCTAAAACCACAAACAGTGGAAAAATTTGCCCAGAAGCAGATTATGTACATGCGGAATTACGGCGATGGATTGGGGCTGCACTGGCCTGAAGTCTTCCAGACCACCGATAAATTAGCAGTGGAACAGCATTGCAATGAAGCTTCCATCGAGTTTGAGTGGAAAGACGGCAACCGTTTGCGGACGCGACAGGTGCGTCCTGCGATCAGGACACATCCTTACACGGGAGAACAGTCCTGGTTCAATCACATGCTCTTTTTTCATATCACCAGTCTGCCGCCGAGCGTGCGCGATGCGTTTGTCTCCGGGATCAAAGAAGAAGATTTTCCGTTCAATACCTACTATGGAGATGGTTCGCCGATTGAACCTTCGGTGCTTGAGGAAGTCCGCGAAGCTTATGTCCAGGAAACAGTGGCTTTCCCGTGGCAGAAGGGCGACATCCTGATGGTAGATAACATGCTTGCGGCCCATGGACGAGAGCCTTTCACCGGACCGCGCAAAATCATGGTCGCCATGGCTGAGCTGTTTAACGGCAAAGTGGCGGCGGGAGCAGGAAAATGAATCAGCAGGAAACAACATCGCTCAATGGTTTCCCGCTCTCTTCGCATCAAAGGAGACTCTGGTTGCGTCAAGATCGCGCGCTGCTGTGCGTCCAGACAGTGGTTCTGGTGGAAGGCCATTACGATCCAGCATTACTCCAAGCCGCATTGCGGCGCATTGTGGAAGAACATGAAATCTTGCGGACTACCTTTCAGGCCGTCCCGGGAATGAAGATGCCGCTGCAGGTGGCATCTGGCAAGCCCGAGTTTTCTTGGCAAGAGTGCCACATTGATGGTGAGAAAGCTCTGAATGGTGTGTGCGCACAGGAACGGCAGCGTGAATTTCAACTTGAGAGCGGCCCGGTCCTCCGCGCTGTTCTTGCGCCGATGGAAAAAAAATCCGGCTATCTGGTGCTTACGCTGTCTGCGCTGTGCGGGGATCCTGGGACGCTGAACAATCTGATACACGAACTGGCAGAGCAGTACAACGCTGGGGAAGCAGCACCGGCGGAAATCCTGCAATATGCTCAGTTTTCTGAGTGGCATCACTCATTGCTGGATGAAAACGATGCTCCAGCGGGCCGCGAGCACTGGCGTGAAGCCGCAAAGGAAAGTGCGCAGCAGCTTCTTAAGTTTCCTTTTGAACCAAGCCGGATAGAAAAAAAGGGTAGAGCCACAGAAACAGTTCGTCTGGTACTGGGAACAGAAATTGCCGCAAAGATCAAGTCGCTTTCTGCCGGGAACAGGACATCGGAAGAAACCGTGTTGCTGGCCTGTTGGAGCGCATTGATATCGCGATTCAGCGGACAGCCTGCTCAGACCTGCTGGGTTACGCTCTCTGGCCGCGGGCATGAAATGCTTGCGGGTGTGTATGGATTGTTAGCTTCCCCGGTGCCAATTCAATGGGATGTTGAGTCTACGCCGGATTTTAACCAGCTTATTGCGCGCACTCATGAACGGCTTGCCAAGGCCGCTGAGTTCCAGTGCTTTTATCGTCTGGAACAATTTGAGGAGCAAGCATGCCCGGACATCCGGATTGGTTTTGAATTTACTGAAAGCGTTGCGGCTAAGGTCGGCGAGGGAATCCGCTTTTCAACCAGCGCCTTATTCTCTTGCATTGAAGAGCTTGACCTGAAGCTTTCAATTACTGCCGGGGAAGCGTCTTACACTATACAGCTGCATTACAATCCGCAATTCTCCGCCAAATTTGTTCAGGAAGTCGCTGCATGCATGCAAACGTTCATGAGCAACGTGGACGGCGCAAAATCCGTTGACGAAATCCCTATTCAATCAGAGGACGAATGGCGGAAGTTGATCAGAGACTGGAACCCTGCCCAAACTGATTTTGCCGCGTGCACAACTATTCCCCAACTGTTTGAAGAGCAAGTGGCGCTTACGCCCGAGAGAGCAGCCGTTATTTACGAAGGCCAGAGCCTCTCATTTGCTGAGTTGAACCAGAAGGCAAACCGCCTGGCAAACTATTTATTGAGCCTGGGCGTTCAGCCTGAAGATTGCGTAGCCATCTGTCTGGAAAGATCGACCGAGACACTGGTTGCCATTCTCGGCATATTGAAAGCGGGCGCAGCATATGCGCCTCTGGATCCCACGTATCCAGCGCAGCGTTTGCAGTACATACTTCAGGAAACACGAACGCGCTTCGTGCTCACTCAGCAGTCTCTTGCTTCCGCGGCGTCGCAGGGCAGTTGGCGAGTAATTTGCCTGGATGACAATGCGGAGATCATCAACGCAAGCGACTGTAATCCGCGCGTGGTCTGCCATCCGGAGAATCTGGCTTACATCATTCATACTTCAGGCTCTACCGGCAGGCCCAAAGGTGTGATGGTCCAGCACAAGTCAGTCATCAACCTTTTACAGGCCCTTCAAGAAGCCATCTACTCGCACCATACTTTGCCGCTGCGCGTGAGCATAAATGCTCCGATTGTTTTTGACGCTTCTGTCAAGCAATGGATCCAGATACTGAAGGGAAACACTATCTGCATTGTGCCGGAGAAGAACCGTCTGAATCCCGAAGCCCTTGCTCAATATATAAAGGATACAAAGCTTGATGTGCTGGATTGCACGCCATCACAGTTCCGCCTGATGCTGGCCAGCGGCCAGCTGAATGAAGCAGAGTGGGCACCCAGCGCAGTGCTCATGGGCGGAGAAGCAGTGGACGAATCTACATGGGCGGTGCTTCACCGCAGCCAGCAGACCAGCTACTACAACGTATATGGCCCTACCGAATGCACCGTGGATGCTACAGTTTGCCGCATGCAGGATTCTGGACAGCCGGCGATTGGGCATACGCTGAAAAATATGCAGACGTATGTGCTGGATAGAAAGCTCCAGCCGGTCCCCATGAACGTTGCTGGGGAACTCTATGTTGGGGGAGAAGGCGTGGCCCGTGGCTACTGGAATCGCCCCCATCTGACCGCAGAGCGATTTGTTCCCGATCCTTTCAGTGGAGCAGTTGGAAGCCGCCTTTACCGCACTGGAGATCTTGTATGCCGGCGGGAAGATGGCCGGTTGAAATTCCTAGGACGCGCCGACGATCAGGTCAAAGTGCGCGGATATCGAATTGAACTGGGCGAAATTGTTGCAGGATTGCGGGAAGTTGCGGGCGTTTGCGATGCCCTGGTCACGGTCAAAGGAAATGACAAAGAAGAGCCACGCCTGATTGCCTATGCAGTCCGCGAAGCTGGAGCGTCCTTAAGCATCGCGGAGCTGAGGCAGCATCTTCGCAAACAATTGCCGGATTACATGGTCCCCTCCGGCTTTGTGATTCTCGACCAGATTCCTCTTACTGTGAGCGGGAAAGTGGACCGCCAAGCCCTGCCGGATGTCGACCATGAACATTCTGACCTGGCGGCCAACTATGTTGGGCCGCGCAGCGAGACGGAGAACGTTATCACGCAGATTTGGCAGCAAGTGCTCGACGTAAAGAAGCTCGGCATTCACGACAACTTTTTTGATTTGGGAGGCCACTCTCTGTTGATGGTGCAGGTCTATAACAAACTGCGCGAGGCCTTTCATAAAGACGTTCCCATGGTTGAGTTGTTCCGTAACCCAACCATTGCCACACTTTCACGCTATTTCAGTGGAGATGCGGCCCCCATTTTATCTCTCAAAAAAACGCAAGAGCGCGCCAGCAGGCGCGTTGCAGCATCAAGCCGTTCCAACAACTAAAAAACCAAATAGGAATCAATATGACTGACTCAAAGAACCGCAGCGCGCTGCCGGCGATAGCAGTAATTGGCATGTCCGGGATCTTTCCCGGAGCACACAATGTGGAAGAGTTTTGGCAGAACCTTCGCGACGGAGTGGAATCCATCTCCAGATTTACTGATGCGGAATTGGAACTAAATGGAGATTCCGCCCTGGCACGCGACTCCCGCTACGTGAAGAGTAAGGCCATTCTGGATGGCGTTGAATTGTTTGACGCTTCGTTCTTTGGCTATACTCCGCGCGAGGCCGAACTGGCCGATCCACAACAGCGTTTGTTCCTGCAGTGTGCATGGAGTGCGCTGGAGAATGCCGGGTATGATACGCAAAGATTTGATGGCTCGATTGGCGTGTTCGGCGGAGTGAGTTTCAGTCATTATCTGTTCGCTAACCTGCTTTCGAACCGGGACCTGATCGATTCCAGCGGATTCCTTCAAACTTCCATCCGCAATCGTACAGACCACCTCACCACAAATGTCGCGTACAAGCTGAACTTGCGGGGCCCCGCAGTGACCGTTCAAACAGCTTGCTCCACTTCGTTGGTGGCTGTGCATCTGGCAGCGCAAAGCCTCATCAACTATGAATGCGATATGGCCCTTGCCGGCGGATCTTCTATTTCTCTTCCGCAGAAGACCGGTTATATGTACCAGGAGGGCGGCATTCTCTCGCCTGATGGGCATTGCCGCGCTTTTGACGCGAAGGCCCAAGGAACGGTCAGCGGCAATGGCGTTGGCATAGTGGTGCTCAAGCGTCTTGAGGACGCTCTGGCCGACCGCGATCATATTGAGGCTGTAATTCTCGGGTCGGCGATCGGCAACGATGGCTCCGGCAAAGTCGGCTACACAGCGCCAAGTATTGAAGGTCAGGCGCAGGTGATTGCCGAAGCGCAACTGGTAGCTGGCGTCGATCCCGACACCATTAGTTATATTGAGGCCCACGGCACCGGTACCAAAATGGGCGATCCCATTGAAGTTGCCGCACTCAATCAGGTTTTTAAGGCGAAGACCAATAAGAAAGGGTTCTGCGCCATTGGCGCCCTCAAGTCCAACATTGGTCATCTCGATACTGCCGCCGGAGTTGCCGGGTTCATCAAGACCGTGCTCAGTTTGAAGCATCAAACGCTGCCCCCCAGCCTGCACTTCGAGCAACCGAATCCTGAAATTGATTTTGCCAACAGTCCTTTCTTTGTGAACGCGCAAGTAAGAGACTGGGAAAGCCAGGGGCCAAGGCGGGCAGGTGTAAGCTCGTTTGGCATTGGCGGCACCAACGCGCACATTGTGATGGAGGAAGCTCCGGCCATCGAATCCGGCAACGCGACCCGAAACTATCAGCTATTGTTGCTCTCTGCCAGGACCAGCACTGCGCTTGAATCAGCCACGGCCAACCTTGCGGCGCATCTTGAAAGCCAAAAGGACCTGAAGCTTGCCGACGTGGCTTACACGCTGCAAACGGGCCGTCGCGAATTCAACCATCGACGCGCAGTTGTTTGCCGCAATTACGATGATGCCATTCAGGCACTGCGAACACTGGATCCTCATCGTGCCACCACGGGCTTCTATGAGCCAAAACAACGTCCTGTAGTTTTCATGTTCCCTGGCCAGGGCGCACAGTATGTGAACATGGCCAAAGGACTCTATGAGAGCGAACCGTTCTTCAAAGCGCAGGTAGATGAGTGCTCCAGGTTACTCAAGCCCCACCTGGAGTTCGATCTTCGTGAAGTGTTGTATCCAGCCAAAGAGAGTGACGTTGCCGCCAGCACAAAGCGCTTGACCCAGACAGAAGTGACGCAGCCCGCGCTCTTTGTGATTGAGTATGCGCTGGCCCGCCTATGGATGGAATGGGGCATCAAGCCCGACTCGATGATTGGCCACAGCATTGGCGAATACGTAGCGGCGTGCATATCCGGGGTCTTTTCATTGGAAGACGCGCTCGCGCTGGTGGCTGCGCGCGGACGCCTCATGCAAAGTCTTCCGACGGGAGGAATGCTGGTTGTTCCGTTGACTGAGCAAGAAGTTCTGCCTCTATTGAAGAATGGACTATCTCTGGCAGCGCTCAATGGCCCGGCATTCTGCGTGGTCTCTGGCCCTGATGAGCTGATACAGCAATTGGACAGCGAACTCACCGCAAAGAATGTCGCTTCCCGTCGCCTCTCCACCTCGCATGCCTTCCATTCAGCCATGATGGACCCGATCCTTGATCAGTTCCGGAAGATATGCCAGAAAGTACACTTCCATGCTCCGCAGCTTCCGTATCTCTCCAATCTATCCGGAACGTGGATTACTGAGGCGCAAGTCACGAGTCCTGATTACTGGGTGCGGCATCTGCGCGAAACCGTCCGCTTTGCTGACGGTATCCGCGAGTTGGTGAAAGATCCTGATCGTGTTTTGCTGGAAGTTGGCCCGGGACGGACGCTGGGAACTCTGGCTCGCTGGAACCCTTATCGCGCCACAGGACAAGTGGTGCTCAACTCAGTGCGCCATCCAGGAGATTCCTTTGCTGACGAAGCGTACCTGCTGACTACGCTTGGGAAGCTCTGGCTTGCCGGCGTCGAGGTTGATTGGTCAGGTTTTTACAAGCAGGAACAGCGCAAGCGCGTTGCACTGCCTGCTTATCCGTTTGAAACTCAGCGTTACTGGATTGAGCCGCAGAAACATGCGGAAGGCGCAAGTGCGGTCGCCAAACCTCACAAGCGACCCAATGTTGCTGACTGGTTCTACACGCCTTCATGGAAGCGCGCTCCGCTGGTCCATACCGCTTTGAGTGCTGAAGGGACAGTGCCGTGGCTGGTGTTCTGTGACCAGTATGGTGTCGGTACGCGGTTGGCCGTCCAGCTTCAGGCACAGGGAATTGAAGTCTTTACGGTGGTTGAAGGAACTCAATACGGACGTAATTCGCAGCAGTTCACCATCCGCCTGCAATCCAGCGAAGATTATCTGGGTGTTTTGAATGCGTTGAAAGAGGATGGCAAGCTTCCGGCAAAGATTGTTCACCTATGGAACCTGGTGAACGCCAGTGTTGCAGAGTCTTTGGAGACCAGCTTCTACAGTCCGCTTTATTTGGCGCAGGCTATTGGCGCTCTAGGGAATACTCCGAATATTGACCTGCTGCTGGTTTCCAACCATCTTTACGATGTCACCGGCAACATGGTCATGAATCCGCAACGAGCAACGTTGATCGGCCCTTGCCGCGTGATTCCGCAGGAATATCCAAATATCTCCTGCCGTCACATCGATCTTGACCTTCAACCCGGACATGCTGCGGAAGCACAGTTGCTGTCGCGTGTGATCTCTGAAGTAGTTTCCGGCACGACGGACAAGATTGTTGCCTACAGAAACGGTCATCGTTGGGTACAGGTCTTTGAGCCATTGCATGTGCAAGCCGCTCCAGAAACGTTGCCAGTACGGCAAAAAGGTACGTACCTGATTACCGGTGGCGTAGGTGGCATTGGATTGGTGATTGCCGAGCAGTTGGCTGAGAACGCACAGGCCAAGCTTGTCCTGGTCGGTAGATCAGAGTTCCCCGAGCGCGAGAAGTGGGAAGAGTGGCTGGAAGTCCATGATGTCGCAGACCCGATCAGCGCGAAAATCCGAAAGCTTGAGAGCCTGGAGAACATTGGCGCCGAGGTGCTGGTCCTGAGCGCCGATGTAAGCAATGAGCAGCAGATGCGCGCTGCTATAGCCACCGCGCAAAAACGCTTCGGAACGATTCATGGCGTGGTGCATACGGCAGGCATAGCTGGTGGTGGAATTATCCAATTAAAGACCGCGGAGATGGCGGATAAAGTTCTGGCGCCTAAGGTGAAAGGGACCCTGGTGCTGGCTTCAATCTTCCGCGACGCTCCTCTTGATTTCTTTGTGGCTTGCTCGTCGCGCAGTTCTATTCTCGGCGGCTTTGGCCAGGTGGACTACTGCGCAGCCAATGCTTTTCTTGACGTTTTTGCCTCTTACAGCCATTCAACCGGCGCAACGCCCATGATCTCAGTCGACTGGGATGCTTGGCAGGATGTTGGCATGTTGGTGAATAAAGCGGCTGAAGCTGGAATTGGTAATAGCGAAGCCCCGAAGCAGCAGACGGGGCATCCGCTGCTGGGCATGGTGAGTGTGGAATCGCCAGAGAAAGAAATCTACACCAATACTTTCAGCCCGCTGACGCATTGGGTGCTTGATGAACATCGCATTGTGGGCAACGCCATTATTCCTGGCGTGGCTTACCTGGAAATGGCGCGTGCGGCGACAGAGAAATTCTCTAGCGGACAAACTGTCGAAATTCGCGATGCTTTCTTCCTCGCTCCATTGGGTCTCCGCGACGATGAAAAACGCGATGTGAAAATCATCGTTGAGAAGGACGGCAAAGCATATGCCTTCCGTGTGATCAGCAGACCCGCGGAAGAGGCCGGCGGACAGGAGTGGCAGGAGTATGCCACGGGCAAAGTCGCCTTTGTACCTCCTTCACCGATAAAGAAGCATGACATACAAGCGATCATCGAACGCTGCAACCTGCGTCATGTTGTGCTTACCGACGACAGCAAGCGCGACGAAGATCTTGGCCCGCGCTGGCAGGCGCTTAAGCGGGCTTATGTCGGCGAAAACGAACTGCTCTCCTACCTTGAATTGCCTGAACAGTTCTCTCCCGAGTTGGAGAAATTGAAGCTCCATCCTTCGTTGCTCGATCGCGCTACTGGGACGGGCAAAGAGTTCCTGATACGCGAAGGCGTGTATCTTCCGATGGGTTACCGCCGGTTAAGAATGGACCGACCGCTGGAACGCAAGATTTATGTCCACATTCGTTTCCGTGCGAATGAAGACACCAAGCGCCAGACCATCACATTCGACATCGTATTCATGGACGAGCACGGAGAGCAACTGCTGGAGATTGAAGCATTCTCACAAAAGCGCATCAATGACATTACCGGCCAGATCAAGGTCATTGCCAATCGCCAATACCGCCGGAATGAAGAAAACCAAGCCAAAGCCGCGGCAGCTGGTAAAAATGGACTTGCCGGTGCTTATTCCGAAGAGTTACAGCACGGCATTACTTCGCGTGAAGGTAAAGAAGCGTTCCGGCACGTTCTTGCCTGGAGACAGCCGCAGATCGTGGTTTCAACCAAAGACCTGCAGGCTTCTATGAATGAGGCCAAAAATAGCAAGCCCATGGCTTCCATTCTGGAGAAGGCTGCAAGCTCTGACTCCACGCAACCGAAACATGCGCGCCCTGAACTCCAGACCGCTTACATAGAAGCGGCCAATGAGTTCGAGAAAAAAATCGCCTCGGTCTGGCAAAGGGTGCTGGGCATTAAAGAAGTTGGCGTACATGACAATTTCTTCGATCTTGGCGGCGATTCTGTACAGGCCATCCAAATCGTAGCGCAAATCAATCAACTGGGTTTCCAACTCACTCCCCAGCAACTTTTCCAGAAGCAGACCATCGCTGAGCTCGCAGAGATAGCCGCCAGTTCTCAGTCTATCCACGCTGAACAGGGAACCGTCACAGGTGAAGTCCAGCTCACGCCGATACAATCGCGGTTCTTTGAGCAAGGCCATCCGGTTCCGCAACATTACAACCAATCGGTAATGCTGGAGGTCCCGGCAACTCTCGATGCCGGTCTGTTGCAACGCACTTTCCATGCCTTGATGAAACACCATGATTCACTGCGCACGCGCTTTGAACATACAGGTACAGACCTGCGGCAACACACTGTTGCACCTGAGGAAAGCGTGCCGTTTTCTGAGTTTGATTTCAGCAAGACTTCCGGCGCTGAGCGCGGCCAGAAGTTGGATGCGGCGATTGCGGAGTTGCAGGCCAGCCTGGACATGGAGCGAGGGCCCGTGTTCCGCGTCGCTTTTTTCCGTTTTGGTCCTGCAGAGCCGGCTCGCCTGTTGATTATTGCCCATGCGCTTGTTGCGGACGGATTGTCATTGCGCATTGTGCTGGAGGATTTGCAGACCGCGTACCAGCAACTGGCGGAAGGCAAGGAAGTTCAGCTCCCGCGCAAAACCACCTCTTACCAATATTGGGCCAAGCAACTGCGCGAGCGCGCTAATTCGTCGCAAGTGGAAGAAGAAAGGAGTTACTGGCTGGATCCGGCACGCTCAGAGGTTATGGAACTCCCGGTGGATATCGCTGGTAAAGAAAACACGGTGGAATCAACCGCTGCATTTTCTATTTCTCTTGAAGCCCAGGAGACAGGCAGCATCCTGCAGGAAATCCCCAAGATATATCACGCACAAGTCAATGAAGTGCTGCTGACCGCGCTCACGCAAACCCTGAATCGCTGGGCGGCCGCAGATAGACTGCTGGTGGATGTGGAAGGGCACGGCAGGGAAGAGGCGTTATTCGCGGATGTAAGCCTTACCCGCACGGTTGGCATGCTTGCAACCATGTCTCCTGTGCTTCTCCAATTGGAACCGGATGCAGCGCCGGGAGACGCTTTAAAGTCGATTAAAGAACAAGTTCGCCGGGTTCCCAACAATGGTATTGGATATGGCTTGCTGCGGTATGCCGGCCAGGATTCGTCAACATCCGCAAAGTTAAAGGCAATGCCGCAGCCCAGCGTTCGATTTAATTACCTGGGACAATTTGATCAGCCGTTAAAGAGCAACGCTGTCTTTACTCCGGTGCGCGAGCACGTAGCTCATGGGCATGACCTTAAAGCGCAGCGCAGCCATCTCTTTGAAATCACCGCATTAATTTTTGAGGGCAAGCTGCACATTGACTGGGGTTACAGCAAAATGTTTTTCCGGGCGCAGACCATTGAGAACCTTGCCAATGAGTTTATTGAAAACCTGCGCAAACTGATTGACGCTGCACGCGCCAGCGAGAGCACGGAATTTACGCCTTCCGATTTTCCACTCGCGTCTCTGGACGACAAACACTTGCAGGAACTGGAGTACGCGCTGGAGATCACCGACCACAACGGCGTGAGTGGGAAAAACGGCCATGGCACACTGGCAAAAATAGAAAACGTGCTGCGCCAGCATCCTGCCGTGTCTGACGTCCTTGTTACCGACCATGCAGCTTATGTGGTGTTGAAGCCGGAGCACCGGAAAGCCGCAAAGAAATCAATGGAATTTGGCCTGTTCTATTTCGCGGACAGCAATGCTGATTCCACGCAGGGCAAATATCGCCTTTACCTGGAAGGAGCAAAGTTCGCGGATCGGCATGGCTTCAGTTCAGTATGGACTCCGGAACGTCACTTCCACCAGAAGGGCGGTCTCTATCCCAATCCTTCAGTACTGAGCTCTGCTCTTGCAGTGGCTACTGAAAAGATTCAATTGCGCGCAGGCAGTGTGGTAATGCCTCTGCACAATCCATTACGCGTAGCGGAAGAATGGTCCATTGTGGACAATCTCTCGCGAGGCCGCGTGGGGATTTCTTTCGTCTCCGGCTGGGTTCCGAATGACTTCGCCTTCTTCCCCGACAGATACGCCAACAAGAGGGAAGAAATGTTCAAGGGAATTTCTGAAGTACAAAAGCTGTGGCGTGGCGAAAAGATGTTGACCAGGGACGGCGCGGGCAAGATGGCTGACATCGGCATCTTCCCCAAGCCAATTCAGCCTGAGCTGCCCATCTGGCTCACCTGCAGCGGCAGTCCAGAGATGTTTGTGCAAGCCGGTGAGCTGGGCTTTAACGTGCTCACCTCATTGCAGACCCAGCCGATAGATGAAGTGGCAGTCAAATTGAAGGCCTACCGTGAGGCGCGCGCCAAGGCAGGGCACGATCCGGAGACCGGGCATGTTTCCATGATGATGCATACCTTCATTGGACAGAACAAAGACAAGGTACTGCAAAAAGTGCGCGGTCCGCTCTCAGATTTCCTGCGTTCCCACGTTGATTTGATCAAGACATTTACGAAGAGCCTGGAGATAGAGGCTGGACTGGACCAAAAGGAACTCGTGGATTCAGTGGTCGGATTCGCCGTGGAACGCTATTATCGGACCGCTTCACTGATTGGGACTCCACAAAGCTGCGTTCCGATGATTGAGCGGCTGAAATCCATAGGCGTGAATGAAGTGGCTTGCCTGATTGATTTTGGCGTAGATGTGGAGTCGACGCTGGAAAGCCTGGTTCATCTGGATGCATTGAAGCAATTGTGCCAGTCATCTTCGGGGGCCAGCGGACAGGATAATGTGGAAGCTACACTGACCACTTTCCTTCAACAGAAAGTGCCATCCAGCGCTCTGCCCCGGCTGGCAGTAGTTGAAAGTCTTCCCGCGCGTGAGGAAGAGATATTCCAAACGAAAACAGCATAGCCAAGGGGTAGCGGCGGCGCGTTTTTGGAAGACCCTGCTGTCTAAAAACTACAGCGGAAAATCAGAATTGTTTCCCCCGTCATTCAATTTGAAAAACCAATCCATCAAGGACACGAAATGAAGAATGTAGAAGACATATATCCCCTTTCTCCCATGCAGGAAGGAATGATGTTCCACACCCTGTATGAGCCGGGATCAGGGGCTTATGTTGTTCACATCAGCTCCCGAATCCAGGGGGATCTAAACGTTTCCGCTTTCAAACGCACCTGGCAGAAGATCATTGATCGCCATCCTATTCTGCGCAGCGCCTATCTTTGGGAGAAAGTTGACAAGCCGCTACAGGTCGTCCGCAATGAAGTTACGCTTCCATGGTATGAGCCGGATTGGCGTGGGTTGCCGGCAGAGAAACAAGAACAGCAACTGCACGATTATTTATGGGCGGAGCATGGCAGGGGATTTGACTTGTCGCAAGCGCCTCTCATGAGGATGGCGCTGATACGGCTTGATGAAAATAAGTATCACTTTGTGTGGAATTACTCTCATCTGCTGCTCGATGGATGGTCAGTGCAAATTGTCTTCGAGGAACTCTTTGCGCTTTACAAAGCCGCTGCTGACGGGCGTGAATTAAACGCACCGCGCCCACGCCCTTACCGTGATTTTATTGCCTGGATGCAGAAGCAAGACAAGAACAAGGCCGAAGAGTTCTGGCGTAAGACACTGAAAGGGTTTTCTGTTCCTACGCCATTGCCGGTAGAAACTGAGCATCTCTCCGATGAAGGGCCGCGACATCTGGAGATGGCCATCGAACTGGACGGGAAGACAACCGCTAATCTTCAGACACTGGGACGCCAGCGCCGGATTACCCTCAACACGTTTGTCCAAGGGGCGTGGGCGTGGTTGCTGGCTCGCTACAGCGCCATGCAGGAAGTCGTATTTGGAATTACAGTCACAGGGCGTCCCGTTTCGTTGCGCGGTGTGGAGTCAGTGGTTGGGCTGCTGGTGAATACCTTGCCCATGCGGGTGGCCCTGGACCAGGATGAGCCACTCTTGGATTGGCTAAAAAAGTTACAGGAGCATCAGCTTGATATCCGGCAATACGAAGCCAGTTCGCTAGTGGAAGTAAAAAGTTGGAGCGAAGTTTCCGGAATGCTGCCGCTCTTCGAGACCTTCGTGGTGTTTGAAAATCATCCTGTAGCGACAGGCGTCCAAGAGCTCCACGGAAACCTGCGTTTTCTTTCCAGCCGCGTATTTGAAAGCGCCGCATATCCGCTTACATTGCTCGCCGAGCCCGGTGAGCGCATGCGCTTGCGCATGATGTATGACAGCAGCCGGTTCAGCTCTCCCACAGTCACACGGATACTGGACCAAGTCAGGACCGTGCTGACGGCAATGGCCGCCAATCCAGAGCAGAATCTTAGTGGGTTGCAGTTCCTCGCTGAGGCGGAACGCCGGCAGTTACTCGTGGAGTGGAATCAGACGGAAGCGCCGTATCCGCAAGAGAAATGTTTGCCAGAGTTGATTGAAGATCAGGCCGCAAGAACGCCACAAGCACTGGCGATTGTGAGTGAGCAGGGTCGGCTGAGTTATCAGGAACTAAACGAACGCGCAAATCAATTAGCGCGTTATCTCAGGACTTTGGGAGTTAGACCGGAAACCAGAGTTGGTATCTGTCTAGATCGCTCGCCGGAAATGATCGTCAGCGTACTGGGAATTCTGAAAGCCGGCGGCGCCTATGTGCCGCTTGATCCAACTTATCCCGCCGAACGGCTGAGTTATATGCTGCAGGATTCTCAGTCCCAGGTGCTCTTGACGCAGCAACGGCTGCATTCGCAACTGCCTGAATTCTCCGGAACGGTGGTGCAGTTGGATCGCGAGTGGCCGGAGATCGCGCGCAACAGCACGCAAGACCTGAATACAATCACCACGCCGGAAAATCTGGCTTACGTGATCTACACTTCGGGATCTACCGGCAGACCGAAAGGTGTAGCCATTTGCCATCGCAGCGCAGTCGCATTTCTGAACTGGGTGCATCAGGTGTTCTCAAGAGATGATCTGGCCGGAGTGCTGGCATCAACCTCTATTTGTTTTGATCTATCTGTCTTTGAAATACTTGCGCCGCTCAGCTGCGGCGGTTCGGCTATTGTAGTCAAAAACGCCCTGGCCTTGGCGGAACTCTCTGCTGCTGCAGCCCAGCAAGTGAAACTTCTCAATACCGTTCCTTCCGCCATGAGGGAATTGGTGCGGATGAAAGCTGTTCCAGCTTCAGTGCGTGTCGTGAATCTAGCTGGCGAGGCCCTTCCCGGCGATCTGGTAAGTGAGATTTACGAAGTAAGCGAAGTAAAACAGGTTTTCAACCTGTATGGACCATCGGAAGACACCACGTATTCAACTTATGCGCATATTCCGCGCACTCACGACGCGATCCAAGTACCTATTGGCAAACCCATAACAAACACGCAAGCCTATGTTCTTGATGAAAGGATGGAGCCGCTTCCCATCGGCGCGCCTGGTGAACTTCTGATTGGTGGCGAAGGTCTGGCCCGTGGATACCTGAGGCAGCCTGCGCTCACAGCGGAACGTTTTGTACCAGACCCATTCAGCAAGCGTGAAGGCGCTCGGCTGTATCGCACGGGTGATTGGGTGAGATGGCGTGCCGATGGAACTCTTGACTTCATCGGACGAATCGACCATCAGGTCAAGATCCGCGGTTACCGCATTGAAATGGGTGAAATTGAGACTGCTCTGTGCGCTCTTGAAAAAGTGGAACAGGTGGTTATTGTAGCGCGCGAAGATGAACCGGGAGATAAGCGGCTGGTGGCTTACGTGGTGGCGCGGAAGGAAATTGAGCCGGAGGAATTGCGAGATTCTCTCAAGCATAACCTGCCCGAGTACATGATACCGGCAGATTTTGTGATTCTAGAATCCATGCCGCTGACACCTAACGGAAAAGTGGACCGTCGCGCTTTGCCTGCGCCGGCGAAAAACATGCTTCGGTCGAAGCATGATTATGTTGCTCCGCGAACCGACACAGAGTCGCTGTTGGCACAGATATGGTCTGAAATATTGGGTCTGGAGCGCATTGGTGTGGAAGAAAACTTCTTTGCGCTCGGAGGACACTCCTTGCAGGCTACTCGCGTGGTAGCGCGCATGAGAGATGCTCTTAAAATGGATGTACCCCTGCCGCTATTGTTCCAGGCCACCACGATTGCCAAGCTGGCTGAAGTAGTCGAACAACTTAAGCAGGAGAATGCGTCCGGCATGTCAGCGGCGGCTTTGCCTCAGATTGAGCCTGTAGACCGCGACGCGGTCTTTGTACTCATCGATGAGGATTAGAAAAGCCGAACGGAAATAACTTCGATGTGAAGCCTGACTGAAAGTCGCATACAATGTTATGGCTTTAGGGAGAGATCATGGATACTTTGTTACAAGACATACGGTACGGTGTACGCATACTGCTTAAGAATCCCGGTTTTACACTGGTCGCTGTGCTGACGCTTGGACTCGGGGTTGGCGCTAATACTGCAATCTTCAGTATCGTAAACACAGTCTTGTTACATCCTTTGCCATATCGCGATGCTGACCGGCTGGCCAAGGTAATTACTTCCAATCGTGGGTTGGGAACTCGCGATATCGGCCTGTCCGTTCCCGAATGGGATGATCTTAATCAAAGGGCAGACGTCTTTGAGGACGTCAGCGTCACGTGGCCTGCCAGTGCCAATCTGACTGGCGCACAACATCCTGAACGCCTGGAGATGCTCGGTGTCAGCCCCAATTATTTTTCCATGCTCGGTGCCAGAGCAGAGTTGGGGCGGCTCTTTGGTCCTCAGGACAAAGCAGAAGGATTTGCCGAGGCTGTAGTGATCAGCGACAGCCTTTGGCAGCGTGCGTTCGGTAGAGATCCCAACGTCCTGGGTCGGCGGCTCCAACTTGATAGCGATCCTTATACGGTTGTCGGAGTCGTGGAGCCTGGATTCCGGCATCCGGGCCGAACGCTTGCCGGGGACGTAGAAGTGTGGGCGACGGCCGGATTTCACGGCAACCCGTTTCCAACGCCTGCTCGCGGCTTGCGCTTGTTGCCGGGAGCAATTGGACGCCTGAAGGACGGAGAAACATGGAAGCAAGCACAAGAAAAACTGGATAATTTCTCCAGCCGGTTGCGGGCCGACTATCCGAATGATTACCCGGCGCGTTCGCAGTGGTCGATAGAGCTTGAGCCACTAAAGGAATCTCTTGTAGGCAATGTGCGCCCTATGCTGCTCGTATTGTTGGGCGCTGTGATTCTTATCATCTTGATTGCCTCGGTAAATATCGCCAATCTTCTTTTGGCCAGAGCTTCCACCCGGCAGCGGGAAATGGCTGTGCGGCAGGCACTGGGCGCCAGCCGCATGCGGATGATCCGGCAGATGCTCACGGAGTCGATCATTCTCTCATTGCTGGCCGGAGGTGCGGGCGTTTTTACCGCTATGTTTGCGCTGAACTCCCTCATCCGCTTTGTGCCGGCTAAAGTGCCCAGGCTGACTGAAGTGCATATTGACTGGATGATGCTGCTCTTTGCACTTCTGGTTTCCCTGATTACCGGCGTGATCTTTGGCTTGGCGCCTGCGTTCCAATCCGCCAGGACTGACGTGATTGAAGCTGTCCGCGAGGGAACACACGGTTCCGGCTATAGCGCCAAGACCAGCCGCATGCGCAGCACGCTGATTATTTCTGAAGTGGCGCTGGCAGTGATGCTGATGGTGGGCGCCGGACTACTGATGCGAACTTTTTGGGGACTGCTCCAGGAAGATCCGGGGTTCAATCCGGTCCACGTGATGGCCGCTAACATTTGGATTCCGGTCCCGAATGATCCGACAACTGATCCTTATTCCAAGCCGGGAGTGATCACAACCTTTGCGCAGGAGATGCTGAGGCGTGTCTCGGTCCTTCCCGGAATCGAGCAGGCGGCTGTCACCACCGACCTTCCTGTTACTGACTCATCTTTCAACGCCACACTGACGATCGAGGACCACCCAATAGACTCCGCTCAAGACCTGAGCTGCCGGCGCAGCAGCGTGAGTTCGGACTATTTCAAGGTGATGCAGGGAGTTTTGATCAGCGGGCGTTTCTTCACCGATGCTGACACCGTCGGCAAAGATGCGGTGGCGATTATCGATGAGACTTTTGCCCACCGCTTTTGGCCTAACCAGGATCCCCTGGGGAAACGCATCCGTTATGGCCGCAATGTGAATGCCCAATGGCAGATCATTGTAGGCGTGGTGAACAACATTAAGACCGACGGGCTGGACGCGAAAAAAGTTGTTCCGCACGTTTACTCTGCATTTTTCCAGGTGCCAAACCTGCGGGATATGAAAGTGGTAGTTCGCACATCTTTGCCTGCCAGCGCTCTTGAGCCGCAAATCAGGCATGCAATTCAATCGGTGGATCCGTCTTTGCCGGTATTCCAGGTGCAGGCCATGACTGAGGTTATCGGCACCACATTGGCCCCTCGTCGTTTTTCCGCCGAACTCGTCGGTGTTTTTGCGGTGGTGGCGCTGCTGCTCTCATCTGTTGGCATATACGGCTTGCTGGCGTATATGGTCGGTCAGCGCTCGCATGAGATTGGTATTCGCATGGCGCTCGGCGCTCAGCCGTTCCATATCCGTAAGCTCGTTCTGAGCCAGGGAGTGGTGCTCGCAGGCGTTGGAGTGCTTGTGGGAATAATCTTCGCGGGAATCAGTGCTCCCTTGATCTCAAGCTTGCTCTATGGTGTGCATCCCATTGACCCATTGGTCTTCCTCAGCGTGCCCGCAGTGCTGGTTGTGGTGGCGCTCCTGGCCAGCTATGTTCCGGCAATGCGCGCGAGTAAGGTGGATCCACTCGTAACGCTTCGGCAGTAATTGGAATGTTCCGGAAATCCTGACGGGCCGATCTTGCGTGGGCTAGCAGCCAGATGCGGGCTTAATACTCTTCTTTACCGATGGCGAGAAGAAGGGACTGCTGGGGTGCGGTTGTCATGACTTCGAAACGCGGAGATCAGGTAGCTGAAGACGGTTAACCGAGCCCCTGTTCTTGCATCTTTTTTCTCAGGCTCAGGGGACGCATGTCGGTCCACACTTCCTTAATGTATGCGAGGCACTCCTCTTTGGTGCCGCTCTTTCCTGCATCCTTCCATCCCAACGCATTCTCCCGATGGGCCGGCCAGATTGAGTATTGCTCTTCATGGTTGACTACAACTTTGTAAATAGTCTTGTCTTCGTTGTTATCGCTCATGGTAGTTCTCCAGGATAAGATTCCACTGCACAGGAAAGTCGACAGCCGGTGTCCCCCCGCTGTTTTAATCTGCTTCGCCAAACGTCTTGCGATCAACAAATGCCCTGAGCCTGCGCGAGCGCGAAGGATGGCGCAATTTCCGTAGCGCCTTTACTTCAATCTGGCGAATACGCTCGCGCGTTACCTGAAAGTTCTGCCCCACTTCTTCCAATGTGTGCTCAGATCCATCTTCCAGGCCGAATCGCATTTTGATGATGCGCTCTTCCCGCGGATTGAGCGTGCGCAAAACGCTGGCAGTCTGTTCCTTCAGGTTCACCCGGATCATGGCTTCAGCAGGAGAAACGCCGGTTGTGTCCTGGATGAAATCGCCCAGCCGCGAATCTTCTTCTTCGCCCACCCGGCTCTCAAGAGAAATAGGCTGCTGCGCAATTTTCAGTACTTTGCGGACGCTCGATACTGGAATATCCATGCGCTGTGCAACTTCTTCTGAGGTTGGTTCACGGCCGAGTTCTTGCACCAGTTGGCGTGAAGCGCGAAGCAGCTTATTGATGTTTTCAATCATATGGACCGGAACACGAATTGTGCGTGCCTGGTCTGAAATTGCCCGCGTGACTGCTTGGCGGATCCACCACGTGGCGTAGGTTGAGAACTTGTATCCACGCCGATACTCGAATTTGTCCACGGCCTTCATCAGGCCCATATTGCCTTCCTGGATCAAGTCGAGAAACTGCAGCCCTCGATTGGTATATTTCTTGGCGATCGAGACCACCAGGCGGAGGTTTGCTTCCACAAGTTCGCGCTTGGCGTATTCCGCGTCTACGTTTCCCTGCGTGATTTCCCGTTGTGTGCGGCAAAGCTCTTTGTAGCTGACGCCGGCTTCCTGCTCCAGTTGTTTCAGGTCTGAGAAACAGCTTTTCTGCTGGCGCTTGTACTCAGCACGGTGTTCTTCGTTGCGCGTCCCTTCAATTTTCTTTTCCAGCCGTTGCGCCTGGCGCTCCAGTGATCGCATGGTGTCTGTGGTGGTAGTAACGCGATCGATTAGCCGTTTTCGTTCTTGCGGCGTATATTTGAAACCGCGTATGACCTGGGAGACGCCGACTCTTTCACGTCCCAGTTTCCACTGGCAGCGGCGATATGGCTTGGGATTTTGCTTGCGGTTGATGCTGGCAAGTTTATCTTCGAGCTTTTGCGCCTTGTTATAGTGTTCCACCATCTTTTCAATCTCATCGATGGTGGCCTGAGTACGCGCTGAAAGAATATCGTCGGTCACATCTTCTTCGTTAAAGACCACAACTTCTTTAATCGAGCGCGCACCTGACTCGAGATCGGCGCCAAGGGCTTTGACTTCCCGAATTACGATCGGACAACGTGAAATCGCCTTAAGAACCCGGAGGTGGCCGCGTTCAAATCGTTTGGCGATCTCGATTTCTCCCTGGCGCGTAAGCAGGGGCACCGTGCCCATTTCTCGCAGGTAGAGCCGTACAGGATCGCTGGTCTTGTCTAGCACGCCGGGCGCAATGCTGGTATCGAGTTCTTCCTGGTCGTCGAGTCCAAAGCCGGTTTTCCTGCGGCGCTGTGAAGGCAGTTCGCCTTCAGTCAAATCAATGCCTTCGGTATCCAGCGTCATTACCAGGTCATCGATGTCATCCGCGGAAGGCACCTCCGTGCCAATAAAGCTGCTGGCTTCATTGGCGGTGAGGTATTCTTTGTCCTCGTCTTCAGCGTCTACTTGCTTCCAATCAGGATCGAATTTATCGTGGGTGGCCAA
>DASXKZ010000182.1:0-3067 GCA_036496525.1 Candidatus Angelobacter sp. | reverse complement strand
TCTCTGCGCCTCCGCGGTGTGCTTTGCTTATTCCCCTGATCTTGCCAGCTCAACGGCCCGCACCAGCGCCTGCGCCTTGTTGAGACATTCCTGATACTCGCTTTCAGGGACCGAGTCGGCCACGATGCCGGCGCCGGCCTGCACGTAAGCTTTCTTGCCCTTGACCAGCATGGTGCGGATGGCGATGCAGGAGTCGAGATTGCCGGCGAAGTCGGCGTAGAGGACTGATCCGCCGTAAATGCCGCGGCGGACGGGCTCGACCTCTTCAATGATCTCCATGGCCCGGACTTTGGGCGCGCCGGTGAGAGTGCCTGCGGGAAAACACGATGAAAGCGCGTCGATAGGCGTAAGGTCGGCCCGGAGGGTGCCTTCCACGGCGGAGACCAGGTGCATCACGTGCGAGTAGCGCTCCACGAACATCAGGTCGCGGACCTTGACTGTGCCGTAGTCGCTGACGCGGCCAACGTCATTGCGGCCCAGATCGACGAGCATGACGTGTTCAGCGCGCTCTTTTTCGTCGTGGCGCAACTCTTCTTCCAGGCGACGATCTTCAGCTTCATCACGGCCGCGCTTGCGCGTGCCCGCAATTGGACGATACTCAAGCTTGCGTCCGGTCACGCGCACCAGCATCTCCGGCGATGAGCCAAGAACGGTCATGGCTTCACTCTGTAACCCCTGCATGCGGAGAAAATACATGTAGGGCGAAGGATTCACGCGCCGCAGCGCCCGATAAATATTCAGCGGCTCAACGCCGGGCTCAAGCTCAAGCCGCAAAGAAGGAACGGCCTGGAAGACGTCGCCGGCCATGATGTATTCCTTGATCTTTTCCACGGTGCGGATGAAATGCTTCTTGCTTACGGACTCCTTGATCTTCAGCTTGGCGCTCTTGAGCTTGCCGCCTTTCGGCTTGGGTGCGCGCAGGAACTTTGCCGCAAGCGGTGCTGCCAGCTTCTTCTCAATCCTGGCGATATCGCGCAGCGCCTGCGCATACGCCTGCTTGGGAGACTGGCGGCGCACGTCGGCGGTGGCGATGATGAAAATTTCATGCCGAACGTGATCAAACGCCAGCAGCCGGTCAAAGAACATCAGATTGCAATCGGGAATTTGCAGATCGTCTTTGGCCAGCACGGGCAGCTTTTCAATTTGGCGAACTGCATCGTGGGCAAAGAAGCCGACAGCGCCGGCAGTAAATGGCGGCAGCCCGGGAACGGAGGCAGGAGTATGCTCGCGCAAAAGGCCGTCAAGGACTTTAAAGACGTCGCCTTCCTGCTGCGTCTTTTTGCCGTTGCGTTCAATGGTGATCTGGCGGCCGCGGGCGCGCAGAATCATATAAGGTCGCGCTCCCAGAAACGTGTATCGGCCAATTTTTTCGCCGCCTTCAACCGACTCCAGCAGAAACGCGTTTGGCTCTTCCGCAGCCACGCTCAAAAATGCTGAGACAGGCGTGCGCAAGTCGGCAGCAACGGTTTTTGCCACGGGAACCAGAGTTGCCGTGCGCGCCAGCCGGGAAAACTCGTTGTAATCGGGGAAAAGCATCAGGAGCTCTATCTTAGCCGATTCTTAAATTCTGATTAAGCTTTACCGCACCAAAGTACACGTACCTTCACATGCGCCAAAGTACACATTTGATTATCAAGCCTGGTGGTTTCAGGAAAGCCAATGGACTATACTTTGCGTCAAACATAAGAAAGCAGAAGCATTACCCGCACGAACTGTTGTACCCCCTTGGAGTTCGCGGAACCCGAACGGCAGAAGAGGCGCCATGAAGCGCGGCGCCACAGGTGAAGACGAATGCTAGTCAGATTCTGGGGTGTGCGCGGCTCAACGCCGACTCCCCAATCAGAAAACCTGCGTTACGGCGGCAATACCTCCTGTGTTGAAGTCCGCGTCAACGGGCACATCTACGTTTTTGATTGCGGCACCGGATTCCGCAACCTGGGCAAGCAGCTTTCCCAGGAGCACGCTGGAGATGGCAAGAACGGCCACCCCATCAACGCGCATATTTTTCTCTCGCACTTTCACTGGGACCATATCCAGGGCATCCCGTTTTTCTCGCCGCTCTATAACGACCGTGACAGCTCTTTCGTGTTCCACTCATCCAGCCGCACGCGTGGTCTGCAACAGGCGCTGGAAGAGCAGATGGCCGATCCATATTTTCCCGTGAACATGAGTGATATGGCGGCGCACCGCCAGTTCTGCAATATCGATGAAGGCCGCACCCAGCTGGAAGGCTGCACCGTGCAGTCCATGTGGCTCAACCATCCTCAGGGCTGCCTGGGCTTCCGCATGGAAACCCAGGGTAAAGTTATTGTCTACGCCACGGACAACGAGCCCGGCGATCCAGTCTTTGATAAAAGCGTTCGCAAGCTGGCTGAAGGCGCTGACCTGCTGATCTACGACGCACAATATCTTCCCGAAGAATACGCTGCCCGCAAACAAGGCTGGGGGCACAGCCACTGGCGTGAAGCCATCAATGTAGTCATGGAAAGTGGCGCCAAAGAACTTATCCTCTTCCACCACGATCCTGACCATTCCGACTCATGCATTGACGCGGTGGTAAAACAAGCGCGCGAGCACTATCCCAAAGTGCGTGCAGCGTCTGAAGGTATGGAGATAACGCTGTAGTCTCTCTTGAGATTGACGAGAAGAGCGCATCAAGCGTGAAGCGCTTTGACTACCGATTTCCTGTAGATCACTCTGATTCCGTCGCGCCATCTCTCATCTACGCCAATGAGCGACCACTCGATGGCTGGCGAGAAATAACGCAACACCGTTTCCGTGGCGGGATGCACTCGCAGTGATGGTGCCACCAGCATCAGCAATGGTGGATGAGGAGAGAGCTGAAGGCCGCCAAAATATCCATACTGCTGGAACTCGCCGCGGCTGTGGTGCCACAGAACACGGGCCCAGTAGTCCAGCCCCTGTAGCGCCAGATGCATGTCTTCGTCGGCTTTAAGTTCCAGAACAGCAAGCCGCCCGGCGCGGGTACAGGTCAGTACGTCAATCATTGCGCGATCAGAAGCGGAAAATGCCGGCACCTGCGAATAAACATGAGCGGCATCGAGAC
>DASXKZ010000181.1:0-8141 GCA_036496525.1 Candidatus Angelobacter sp. | reverse complement strand
AGGCGAAGCCGGTTCTCAATTACCAAATCAAGACTTTGCTCCCTTTACGGTGAATCCTTTATTCTTGCCAGTTATGTCCACACTGGTTGAATGCGTTCCCAATTTCTCTGAAGGCCGCGATAAAGCCGTCGTAGATGCCATTGTCGATGCCATGAAGATTCCCGGCGTCTCGCTGCTGGACCGCGAGATGGATTCCGACCACAACCGCTGCGTGATCACAATCGTGGGCGATCGTGAAGCCATTGCAGAAGCAGCGATCCGCGGAGTCGGCAAAGCGTCCGAACTCATCGATCTCACCAAGCACCAGGGCGCGCACCCGCGCATTGGCGCTTCAGACGTGATTCCGTTTATCCCCATCGAGGGCGTCACCATTGAGGACTGCGTTGCCATCGCGCGCAAAGTCGGGGAAGAGATATGGAAGCGCTTTAATATTCCAGTGTATCTCTATGAATCAGCAGCTACTAATCCAGATCGACAGAATCTCGAAAACATCCGGCGCGGCCAGTTTGAAGGCCTGCGAGAAGACATTCTGGTGAACCCGGCGCGCTGTCCGGACTTTGGCGATCCGCGCTGTCATCCCACAGCCGGAGCCACCGTAGTTGGCGCGCGCAAGGCACTCATCGCTTACAACGTTTTTCTCAACACCAAAGACGTCGATATCGCCAAAAAGATCGCCAAGGCCGTGCGCTATTCTTCCGGCGGACTGCGTTATGTAAAAGGAGCCGGATTTGAAGTCCGTGGACTGGCCCAGGTGTCGATGAACCTGACCGACTTTGAGCAGACGCCCATCGCCCGGGTGTTTGAATTTGTAAAGCGAGAAGCTGCGCGTTACGGCGTTCAGCCGCTCAGTAGTGAGATTGTCGGACTCATCCCCAAGAAGGCTCTGGAGCAGGCTGCCGAATGGTTTTTACAGGTCGAAAATTTTGATTCTTCAATGATCCTGGAAAACCGTCTTGCGGCGGTGACTAGCGGGAAGATGGCCGTTGGAGGCATCCGCGCCGGGGTTGAGCCGTTCATCGAACAGCTTGCTGCGCCCACAGCTACGCCCGGCGGAGGCAGCGCTGCAGCGTCTGTAGCTGCTATGGCGGCGGCCTTGGGCAGTATGGTGGCCGCGATGTCGCGGACCAAAAAAGCTTATATGCAGTATGAACCGCAGTTGAGCGCAGCTCTGTCCCGGCTGGCGCAGCTGCGTGAAGAATTGAAAGCCCTGATCGACGCCGACGCAGAAAGCTACAACCATGTGCTGGCGGCATACAAGCTGGCCAAGACTTCCAGCGACGGTGAAGCAGCCATCGAAACCGCAATGCAAGGCGCTACCAGCGTGCCAATGGATACGGCGCAGAGAGCACGCGAAGTCAAAGACATCATTGAGACGCTGAAGCCCATTACGAGTCCAAATATGGCTTCTGACCTGACTGTGGCTTTATCACTGGCCAGCTCGGCCATTGTGGGGGCCTTGGCCAACGTGGAAATCAACCTAAGCTCATTAAAAGATGCTGATTTTGTCGATGAGATACGTTCAAGAGTAGTGGAGCTCCAGAGGTGAATACCTTAAGTAATGGAAAATAGCATCCTGAGCTGCACCTGAACGCATCAGATTAAGCAAAACCGGACTAAAATATGACTATGAAACGCACTCTTGTTACTGTCCTGGCTTTTCTATCCAGCGGACTGACTGCTTTTGCTGCTTCACTTGGTACGGCCGCGCGAACCGTGATTCCTATTGAGGTCCAGCAGATCATCAACGTCGATTATCGGCGTATGAAAAACTCTGACACGGCCATGGACATGAAGGCCAAGCTGCTTCCGCCCAATATGAAGCAGTTTGAAGATGCGCTGAAGGATATCGGCGTAAATCCTGACAAGGACATTGACCAGATCACGCTGGCGTCTTTCCGCATGAAAGACCAGGGCTTGCAGATGATCGGTATCGCGCAGGGCCAGTTCCCACGCAAAAAGCTGATGCTCAAGATTGCCAACCAGAAAATTAAGGGCACAAAGAAGAACGGATCGCTCATTTATCCCATGGCGGGCGGGATGCAAATGACCTTTCTGGACGACTGGACCATGTTGTTTGGTGACATCTCAGCCGTGAAAGCGGCGCTGGATGCTCGCGACAATTCCAGCCAGAGCCTGAATGCCAATCGCGAAATTACTGACATGATTCCCAACGTTGAGGCCGGAACGGTCTGGAGCGTGCTTGATTCAGCTGGGACTGAGACCATGTTGAAATCAGCGCTGGGCAGCGCCGCTGAACTCGGCGAGTTTGACACCATGAAGAAGAAGCTTTTGGGCTCGCGCTATACCATGGACTTTGATCATGGCGTGGATTTCAACCTGAACGTTCTGACATCTGACAATGTCACTGCATCGACACTTTCGTCCGTTCTGAAGGCCGGCATTTTGTTCAAGAAAATGGACGCCAATCCCACGGAAAAAGCCGCTATCGAGGGTACCACCGTGGACAGCGATACGAATAAATTGGTGGTGAAGTTCAAAGCGGATGATAAGAACTTCCAGCAGCTGATCCAGTCGCCAATGTTTGCGTCAGTAGTGCGGTAAAAAGAGCTTAAACCACAAAGGGCACGAAGAAACACGAAGGGAACGTAGGAGTAACACCTTTGTGATCCTTCGTGTCCTTTGTGGTTAAAACAGATTCAAAGCTCTGCGCTCACCGCATGCGCCAGCTCTTTGAGTGCCTTCTCATTCCTCCTGTACCACATCCATAGGCCGTGTTTTTCTGCCTGTACCAGACCGGCTTTTCGCAGAATCGACATGTGGTGGGAGATGGTAGGCTGCGAGAGAGCTACTTGGTCCTGAACATCGCAGGGGCACATGCCCACGCCTTTTCCAATAGAGCACTGGCCTTTTTGCTTCAACAGTCGAAGTATTTTTACGCGCGCTGGATCGGCCACTGCTTTCAGGGCCAGGACGAGGTGTTTATCGGTCATGGGCATAATTCTTATCAGTACACACACAGATCATCCCGGTCAATAAGGCGATCGTCTATTGACCGCGCTTGCCAACCTCTGTTTTCCTAGATGTAGCATGGAATTGCGCAAAGATCCGATTACACGCTCCTGGGTTATTGTGGGCGATGACGTAGAGCGCCCTGCTCAGCCGGGACATTGTCCGTTTTGTCCGGGAGCGCAGAACGCGCCGCAGGTGATTGCCACGTTGAACGGCAACGAGCTTGGCGGAGGTCCAATCTCTGCCATGGTGCATCCGGCGCCTCTCTACCGCATTGAGGGTGAGCCGCATCGCCACGCTGAAGGCATCTATGACGCCATGAACACGGTTGGCGCGCATGAAGTACTGGTGCAGAGCATCCGCCATGATATTGAGTTGTGGCAATCGTCCGATGCAGAGATTTCCCAGTTTCTGCTGTTGACGGCCCAGCGCATCCAGGACTTGAAAGGCGATTTACGATTCAAATACGTGACCATGTTCAAGAACCATGGACCCGCCGCTAGCCAGGAGTTCGACCACCCTGTCTCCGAGCTGACGGCAACCACGTTTGTTCCCCGGCGCGTACTGTATGAGTTAAGAGCGTCGCGCGATTATTACCTGGAAAAAGAGCGCTGCGTTTTCTGTGACACGCTGGGACAGGAGTTGCGGAACCCTATCCGGATCGTTGAAGCGCTGAATCACTATGTTTCCATGTGCCCGTTTGCTTCGCGCGTGCCTTATGAGATTTGGATCATGCCGCGCAAGCATGAATCTTCCTTCGAGCGGTCGATCACGTCGAAATCAGCTTACCTGAGCGAGCTGGCAGGGTTGATCCGCCGGACGCTGCAAAGGGTGATGAGCATTTCGGAATCGTTTTACCTGGTGCTGCATACGGTGCCCAACACCTATCAAAAGTCTAACATCCTGCAATATTGGAAGACCGTGGACGAGGACTATCACTGGCACATTGAAATCCTGCCCATCATGGGCACCAAGGCCAAGCCATATTTCCTGAAAGAGGTGTATTACACCCACATTTCTTCGGAGTCGGCGGCGGAAAAATACCGGAAACTCTCGATTCGGTAGACCGCGAAACGCCGTGGCGCGCTGCTAATATTTCTTTTTTCCCGTCGTGTCATATATCCGCTCTCTTCACGCACTCAAGTCGCTTAGCGGTTGAACAACGATGGTCCCGCGAACATGGCAAGCAGCCGCAGTAGCTCCCGGTCCGCCAGGTCAAGGTCGCTTCGCTCGGGAAGAAACTGGTAAAAAATAATCGCACCTCTAGGACTGCCTTCGTGCCATACGGGAACGCAAGCGGTAATCCCGAGTTCCGACCATAACTGGTTGTAAGGCGTATCTGTATTCACAATTGAGATTTTGCCTTCTGCGATTGCCGATGCAACCGCGCCTGTATTTCCAACCAGAGCCTGCCGGCGCGCGGCAGTCATTCCGGAGCTCGAAAGCAAACACAGGTTGGCGGTCCCATGCAGTTCCAGGACCGCCATCCCATCACATCCCATGAGGCTGGAACCGATCTCTAGGATTTCCCGCAAAACGTCATTTCGGAGGACCGCCTGCCTCAGTCTTTCACTGGCCGCATACAATCGCACCCACATGGGATTCGGGTGATCTTGGCATAAACTGACGCAGCGGTTATGGTAGGCGGCGGCGCATCTCTCCAGCGCTTGCACCAGGCCAATGTTGTCCCGAATATGGTAAGTCTCTCCGTCAAAGGTGAATGGCTCTATCATCCATTCACTCCATGGCGGGTGAGATAGGCGTCCACTATCTCAAGCAGTTCGCGCCAGCTGTTCCGTGCCATGGCCGGTTCTTGTTGGTGGTTGGTAGACAGCGCCTGCTCCGTCTTCGCAGTGGCGCTGCAATTTTCAACATAAAAAGCGTTACGACTCATAACCTCCAGTTCGCCGCCCGGGCTTGCGTTGCGACACACTCCGTCCGGCCACGGAAACACGTATGTGCATTCCGGCAGGTGCTGGCACAAAATGGCTCACGCGCGTCCCTGATTGTTTCCAGGGCGCAAGGCCGACATAAACACGCTGGCCTTACAGCTATCAGCCGTGCTCGTAAACAAATTGTTTTTCTTGTGTCACAGTCGCGGCATTTGCGTCCGTCGAGCCGTTTTGCAGAGATCGCAAAACGAAATGCCCAAAGCGGCTGGCTTCCAATAGTTGCGACAAAGGTAGACTAAGCCACGGACGTTGGAAACATTACCGAGGTACCTGTAATACTTAGTAGCTGCCCAAGGACAGCACTTCCCCATGAGAACCACTGTATCGCATAGTAAACAAGTGGCTTCCGGGGCGACTGGACCATTCCATCGCCCTGCGATGGGATCCTGCAAGCGCAGATTTTTGGGAACAGCCGGCGAGAGCAACAAAGCATTGTCCGAGATTGGCGCTCGGCGGCCCGCGTTTACTTGGTTGATCGGGAAACCAGAAGCACTACTTTGATTCTTCGCAAATGGAGCAGGAAAAGGCTGCGGGTGCGATCTTTCCCGGAAGGGCTTTCTACAGCCAGTGAAACCGGCAACCTGTTGAACTGACCTCAGGCATAAATACCTACTGCAAACGATCTGACGGTCCTGGTCTCCCGCTATGCGTTTTATCACACCGCAGTGTGCATAGAGACAGCTATAATTTGCAATAACTTATGCTTCCGCTGTTCTGGTTACGCGTGGCCCTGAGCCTGTACGGGGTAGGCCTGCTTTACGCCCTGGCGTCATTCTGGGGCGGAAGGAAAGTCCTGACCCGAATTACCCTGCCCGCGGTGGGGCTGGGCATGGTGTTTCATTTTGTCTCCATCGTTGAAAACGCCATGTTCAGCGGCACTTGGGCGCCAACCTCAATGCACGGGCTCGAATCGTTGCTGGCGTTTGTGCTAATGGTGTTTTTCTTTACCGTTTATGGGCGATTCCGCGCCACCTCGCCGGGACTCGCCGTGTTTCCGCTGGTTTTCTGGCTCACTTTTTCAGCGTCTTCGTATGCCGAGCCGACCGAGCCTTCCGCTCCACTATTTGTAAGCACGCAATGGATTTACATCCACGTTGCCCTGATTCTTGTCGGCTATTCGGCTCTGTTCTTCAGCTTTGTCGCCAGCATTCTGTATCTGATTCAGGAGCGCAACCTGAAGACAAAAGCGGGAATGACCGGATTCTGGTCGCGCCTGCCGGCGCTGGCCACAATCGACGAAATCGGCTTTAAGTGCTTGATCTGGGGCTTCCCATTTATGACGCTGGGGCTGATCGCCGGATCGATTCTGGCTGAAGCACGCTTTGGCAGTCGATACTTTGCTGATCCTAAAATTTTGTTGTCCGGCCTGATGTGGGTCATCTATATGGTCTTGCTGTATACGCGATGGAATGCAGGCTGGCGTGGCCGGCGGGCGGCCTATCTGGCGACATTTGCGTTTGGCGCGGCTGTGCTGGCTTGGGCGGCCAATAATTTCAGCCAGACACACAGGTTTATTGCTCCATGAACTTTCACGTTATCGGCGTGAACCACAACAGCGCTCCGCTTGAGGTGCGTGAGCGGCTGGCTGTGCCTGAGGCGCAACTGCCGGACGCGATCCGCAGCCTGGTGCAACAGCCCGGCGTGGATGAAGGCATGGTGCTTTCCACATGCAATCGCGTTGAAGTGGTAACCAGCACCAAGCAGGGCGCCGATTTACGGGGATTTCTGGGCAGCTATTTTGGAGTGAATCCAACGGCGCTCAATTCTCATATCTATGAATTTGAGCAGCGCGAAGCCGTGCGGCATGTTTTTCGTGTAGCTTCCAGTCTGGACTCAATGGTTGTGGGTGAGCCACAAATTTTAGGCCAGGTAAAAGAAGCTTACGCACTGGCGCGCGGCTTAGGTGCAATTCACTCTGGGCTGGAGGCTCTGCTGTCGCGCGCTTTTGCGGTTGCCAAGCGGGTGCGCTCAGAGACCTCGATTGGCAGCTCCAGTGTGTCCATTGCGTCCGTGGCCGTGCAGCTGGCGGAAAAGATTTTTGGATCGCTCGAAGATAAGACTGTCTATCTGGTGGGTGCAGGCAAGATGGCGGAGCTAGCAGCGCGTCACCTGATTGCACACGGCGCAAAGAACATCATCGTCAGTAACCGCACGTATGAACGAGCTGAGGAATTGGCGGAAAGCTTTGGCGGGCGCGCCGTACCATTTGAGCAGCTGTATGAGTCGGCGGACAATGCCGACATTATCCTGACCTCCACCGGCGCTACTGAGCCGCTCTTCCTCCGCGAGCATGGCGAGCGCCTCCGCAAGGACCGTCGCAGCCGTCCAATGTTCTTCATCGACATTGCCGTTCCTCGCAACGTGCATCCGGACATGAACAAGGTCGATGGAATGTTCGTTTACGACGTGGATGATCTACAGTCTGTGGCGACGGACAATGCCGGTGAACGCAAAAAGGAAGCCGAGCGCGCGGAAAAAATTATTGAGCTTGAGGTGGACCGCTTTGCCTCGCGCATGAAGTCGTTGGCTGTGGTGCCGACGATTCTTTCGCTTCAGGAATATTGTGAGACGATCCGCCAGGCGGAAATTGACCGCATTCGCGGCAAGCTGGGATCGATTACGCCAGAGCAGGAAGCCGCCATAGACGCCATGACCCGCGGCATCATCAATAAGCTGCTTCACACGCCCATTACCACGCTCAAATCATCCACCGATCATCCTGAGGCTGCTACCATCCATGAGATGATCAGGCGGCTGTTCAATTTAAATACGGGAAAACCGAAAGAGTAAATGTCCAAACTCAAAATAGGTTCGCGAGGGTCGCAATTGGCATTGTGGCAGGCGAACCATGTGGCTGCCCTGCTGCGCGCCCAGGGGCATACCGTCGAAATAGAGGTCATTAAGACCACGGGCGACAAGATCACCAGCGTTGCGTTGGCCAAGGTCGGCACCAAGGGAATGTTTACCAAGGAGATTGAAGACGCGCTGCATGAAAAGCGCGTTGACCTGGCGGTGCACAGCCTGAAGGATGTGCCGACCGAGTTGGCCCTTGAATTTGAATTAGCGGCGATCATGAAGCGTGAAGATCCGCGCGATGCTTTTATATCCGTAAAGTTTTCCAGCCTGGATGAGCTGCCGCAGGGCGCGAAGGTCGGCACTAGCAGTCTGCGCCGGCAATGCCAGTTGAAGGCCGTGCGTCCGGACTTGGAGGTTTTCCCA
>DASXKZ010000180.1:0-23345 GCA_036496525.1 Candidatus Angelobacter sp. | reverse complement strand
GACATTGGGATGAAACCTACGCCAATCTGGGGTCCGGTGGGATGAATAGGGAGGGGGTAGGGCGGGACGGAGTGTTAACTATTATATAAATTTTCGTGCGGCGAGAGCGCAGCGGTCCTTGGGTGCCCGATAGGGCGGCGGAGCAGATCCCTCCGATCCTATTCGGCCGCTGAAGAACGCGGCCTCATTTTACGGATCTGTCGGGATGGTAGATCTAGAGGGATGAATAGTAGCCAGTTAGGACCGCAAGGATAGTGGGAGATGGACAAAGCCGTATGAACAAGGAGGAATGGGAGGGGATTCGTGTCTGACGGGATAACCCCACGCCAATCTGGGATCAGGTGGAATGCATAGGGAGGGGAAAGGCGCGAGGCGCTATCGTCGAGATCGGAAAGCAAATCTCACCCCGGAGACGCAGAGACACGGAGAGCAGCCCAAGGCTGAAGGTCGGAACACCGCCGAGGGCGGCGGTGCCACACGAGGGCGGGGTGATACACGAGAGTGGCCGGAACAGCAACTTCGCAAGATTGAAAGGCTCGCTCATTCTTAAGGAAGGGCAAAGTGTGCCTCGGCCCAGGATTCTCGCCCCCAGGGATTAAGGCTTTTTGAATCAGCTTTTAGGCGTAAAGGTGAGCAGCTCAGCGTGCTAAAATTTGGGTACACCGTTAATCTTTGGCAAAGAGACGATTCTATTGATTGAGTTAGCGCCTTCCATCTTGTCGGCGGATTTTGCCCACCTGGGCGACCAGATCCAGGCGGTGGCGGAAGGCGGCGCAACCGTGCTGCACGTGGATGTAATGGATGGCCATTTTGTGCCGAATATTACGATTGGGCCTCCGGTGGTTGCCAGCCTAAGGAAGGTAACGAACCTGCCGCTGGATTGCCATTTGATGATCGAGAATCCTGACCAGTACATTCCGGCGTTTGTGGATGCCGGAGCGGACTGGATTTCTGTCCATCAGGAAGCATGCGTGCATCTGAACAGGACGATTGAGCTGATCCGCAGCCATGGAGCGAATCCGGGAGTGGTAATCAATCCGGCAACGCCGGTGGGAACGCTGGAAGAAGTGCTGGACATAGTGCATCACGTCCTGGTGATGTCAGTGAATCCGGGCTTTGGCGGGCAGAAGTTTATTCCTTCGTCACTGGAGAAGGTACGCAAGCTGGCGCTGATGCGTACGGCGCGCAACGCCAATTTCAGGATTGAGATTGACGGCGGCATGGCACCGGACACCATCGGCCAGGCAGTGCGGGCCGGAGTTGAGGTGCTGGTTGCCGGAAATGCAGTTTTCGGCCATGGCGATCCCAGAGAGAACACGCAGCGCCTGCTGAAGCTGGCAACGGAAGCCACGCTGCAAAGAGTTTGACGTATCGTAAGAGTTCGAAACACAAGGTCCCTCACCCCTATTTGCGCGCTGGTTCAAGCGCGCGCTCATTGACAGGGTTCGGGATGACGAGACTAGTTTTTGAGGTAGGTAAATCGTGAGAAAAATTCTTTTTTCAGCCGTGTTGGCCGGCGCTGTGTTGGTTTCAAGCGGATGTCATCACAAAGTGCAAAACCCGCTGGCCAATATTGATTCCAAGCAGCCGGACAAAACCCTGTTTGACCGCTCCATGGATTCAATGAAGAGAGCGCATTATCAGGAAGCCAGAACGCTGCTTGAGACCCTGATCAACACATATCCTGATTCCGAATACATTGCACGGGCCAAGCTGGCGCTGGGCGATGCCTGGTACAACGAAGGCGGCAAAGCGGCGTGGCAGCAGGCCGAATCGGAATACAAGGACTTCCAGACCTTTTTCCCCAACCTGCCGGAAGCCTCAGAAGCGCAGCTGAAGATCGCATCCATGCATTATCGCGAGATGGAAAAGCCGGACCGCGATTACGCGGAGGCGCAGCGCGCGGCCGACGAGTACAAGATGCTGATCCAGCAGTATCCAGACAGCCCGCTGGTGCCGCAAGCCAAGCAAAAACTGCGCGAGGTGCAGGAAATCCTGGCAGAGCGGCAGTATCGCATCGCGCACTTTTACTACCTGCGCGATAACCTGGCGGCATCGCAGGCGCGGCTGCAATCGCTGACAGAATCTTATCCGCTCTACTCACAGTCTGATGAGGCGCTTTTTGAGCTAGGCATGCTGTATGAAAAAGAAGCTGCCAGCATGAAGAAACAGAAGGTCCCGGAAGCACAAAGGGAAAAGATGGTCGCCCAATTTGAAAAGAAGGCGATCGATGCTTATTCCAAGATCATCACGCGCTATCCGGCAACGGACCGGGTGGGCGATGCCAAGAGACGGCTGGAAGCCCTGAAAGCTCCCATCCCAGAGCCTACTGCGGAAGCATTGGCGGAAAGCAAGGCGGAAGAGGCCAGCCGAGACAAAGTCAAGCTGGTGGCCAAAGTTACGGGCAATTTCAAGAAACATCCAAATGTGGCGCCATCTACCAAGGTGGGCGAGCCCAACCTGCAAGAGGAAACGGTTACAAGCGCGCCTGCGTTGGTGAATGAGTTAACCAGCCAGCTTAGTGGCGCGCCGCCAACCAATACCATCGGTGTGCAAGCCGTGGGAACAGGAACGGGAACGCCGGACGCGAATGAAAAAGCGCCGGGCACCACGGATTCCACCCCGGCGGAAGGAGCAGGGCCTAAACCAGCTCCGCCGCAGGTAAATGAAATACAAAAGACGGACGCGGCAACGCAGGCAAACAGCCAGACAACGGCTACGGGCGGCCAGACAGCTCTAGACAACAAGGCGGAAAAGGCGGATTCCAAGCAGGAGTCAACCAGCAAGAAGAAAGAAAAGAAGGGGCTGCGGAAGCTGATTCCGTTTTAACCACATCCAGGCGACTTATCAAGGAACCCGCTGGGGCTAGTACCTTTGGAATGCATGCTTCAGTAGGTTCTTAGGTAGTGTTCTGATTGACTTCAAAGGTAATTATCAGTAAGTTAGCCCTGTTTCCCGCCTCCTCCATTGGGATGCGCTTGCGCGCGAGGTTATGTCGTCAAGGCTGCTGGTATTTCCAGTCGGCCCACGATGACAAGGTATTGATGCGCGTATTGTTTTGCGGCCGCAGCATTTAGTAAGAAAAGGTATTTTACGTGTCTTTAAGAATTCTATTTGCCGATGACAGCATGACTGCCCAGAACATGGGCAAGAAAATCCTTTCCGAAGCGGGCTACGACGTTGTGGCTGTCAGCAATGGCGCGGCTGCCGTTAAGAAGATCGCGGAGCAAAAGCCCGACATCATTATCCTTGACGTTTATATGCCGGGATATTCCGGGCTGGAAGTGTGCGAGAAAGTCCGTGGCTCACTGGAGACAATGAAAATCCCCGTGCTGCTCACGGTGGGTAAGATGGAGCCGTACAAGCCGGAAGATGCAAACCGCGTAAAAGCGGATGGCGTGATTATCAAGCCGTTTGAGGCCAGCGATCTGTTGGCCATCATGAAGAAGTTTGAAGATCGCATTGGGCAAATGCCGCCCCCGCCAATAGTGGCACAGACTGTCCGCCAGGAACCCAGCTACGAAGAAGAGATGGTTACGGCGCCGGAGCCGGCGGAACATCATGCCACGGGCAAGAGCGGTATGCAGCCAATGGTGGAAGTTCCAGATCACATGGCTGGCGCGGCAGCATTCAATGACATGCTGGGCGCGGACTCCTCGATTGCGCCGCATCACTTTAATGTGAGCAGCCCGGCAGCAGCGTTTGAAACCTCAGTGATCGTGCCTGCGCCACCTATTCCAACAGCGGAATATGAGCTGCCTGGCTCATGGAAAGAAGAGAAGCCGGAACCCGTGGCTGCGGTACCAGCTGAGACCCAGCCTGAGATCGTGGCGACTCCGGTAGAAACCGCGACTGAACCGGCTGCTGCCGAAGCAGAGCCGGAAACCGTGGCAATGGAGCCGCTCGCTGATCCTGAAACATCTCCGATGGTGGCGGAAGCCGATACGCCTTCAGCTAATGGCGAGGCTGCGGCACATGCCCATCCGCAATTTATTCCTGTTTACAAAGAGCCTGAACCAGACGCAGCTTCTTATGAAGTTATGCCCACGGCCGCCCCGCCAACAGGTGAGATAGAGATCCCTCGGGAGCCGGAGCTGCAGGAAACTGCCGATGAAACCACGCGGGCGACAGTGGCTGACCGGGTTGAGCCGGGCTTGTTGTCAACGTTTGAGACGGCCCCGGAAGCGGCAAAGGCTATCGCGGAAGCACAGCCGGCTGCATGGCAATCTGGAAACAATTTGAACGTAGCGGAAGCATCTTCTGCAGCAGCAATGGAAGCTACGCCTGCACAGAGCGAGCAAACTCCGATTAGCGCAACGGCGGAAGTCACTGACGCCGATTTCGAAGCGCGTGTGGCCGCCGCGATGGCCGCGTATAGCCACGCTACAGCGCCCGTTGAGGTACATGAAAGTCCAGTCGTAGCGCCGGTAGAAATTCAATCGGAACCGCCAGCCCAGCCTGTTGAATTGGCCGCGGCTGCGCCGGTGGAAGAAGCAGCGCCGTCATTCGAGTATCATCCGCCGGTGCGTGTTGCTGAACCGGTAGAGATGGCATCTGCGGCATCCGTTGATCTTGCGCATGCCGTTCTTGAAAGCAGCGCTCCGGCTGCTGCTCCCATGCATGTTCCTGAAGTTCATGAAGTTGTTTCGGCGGGCGTTGAAGCTGCGGCTGTTGCAGCAGCTACTGAAACCGGAGCTGACCACCATAACATCGCCCAGGCAGTGCATCGAGTGATGGAGCGCCTGAAACCCGAGCTGGTGGAAGAGATCATGCGCGAGCTAAGGTCGAAAAAATAGACCTGCAGAATCCTGTGTTCCTGAAGCGGCACTCGGGCCGCTTCTCTCTTCAATCAGTGCTCAAACTCCAAGGTTGCCTTGATCCGGCAGCTCTGGCGCGATTCCTGCCACAACCTGCGCATCCGGAGATCGAATCTAACTTTACAGGCCAGCTTTTAGCGGGGCGGTGAAGGGAGAAAGATTTATGCGGAGCATTTTAAGATGTTGGGCAATCGGTGTAGTGTGCGTTGTTGGACTGGGAATTGCGTCCAATGCGCAGTCGAATCCGCCGGGTTCATATCAACAAACTTGCAGGAACATTGATTTTCACGATGACGTTCTGGCAGCGAATTGCCAGGATTCCACGGGGCGCTGGCAAAGCGCTCAGTTGCACGATGTGCAAAGCTGCCGCAGCGACATCATTAATGACGATGGCGCTTTGCGGTGCAGCAGAAGCGGCGGAGTCAATGGCGGCGTTGCAGCGGGTCTTCCCGGCGGCTCTTACTCGCAGTCATGCCAGGACGTGCATGCACACGGGGACGACCTTGAAGCTCGGTGCCCAACGGCAAACGGCGATTGGAAAGATACCAAACTGGATGACTACAACAAATGCCGCGGCGAAATTGTGAATGATAATGGCAAGCTGCGCTGCATCACGGGCATTTACGGCGGTCCGGGCGCGCCTGTTGGGGCCTATCAGGGCGGTTATGGTGTACCTGCCGGCGCATTTAGCGGACCTTACACGCAAAACTGCAAGGACATCAAGAGCCATGGCGACGATCTTGAAGCACGCTGCAAGACCGTAAACGGCGATTGGCATAACACCAAGCTTGACGATTATCGGAAATGCAAGGGACAGATCATCAATGAAGATGGCAACCTGAAGTGCGTGGCTGCGGTCGGACGAGTAGGTTATCCGGGAAGCTACCAGGGAAATTGGCCGGCAGGATCGTATACGCAGTCTTGCGACAGCATTCGCATTGATGGCGACGATTTGAAAGCGCATTGCCAGACCAGAGACGGCGGAGCGCGAGACGCCAAACTGGATGACTTCCAAAAATGCAAAAGTGACATTATTAATGACGATGGCAAGCTGCACTGCGAACGGTAACTGGTAAACCAGAAACACGAAAAAATCGAATGACAGAAAGGGATGCCTCAAAAGTGTCCCTTTTTTCTTAACAGTTATTCACGCTTTTCGTTTTCATTCCCGCGTATTTCATCGGCCCAAAGTGTTTATACAAATATTGCCGAGCGGTAACGTGCCAACCGGGATTCCGCTGTAGTGAATCTAAATCAATATCAGGGCGGTTCTGAGAGATGAAAAGGACCTGAAGGGAGGAAAAATATGCGACGAGTGATTCAGTTCGCAATGGGAACTTTGATGTTTTTAGTAGTGGGGGCAAGCGCGGGATTAGCGCAGTCTGCGCCGCTGGGGTCGTATCAGCAGACGTGCAGGGACATAGGAGTTCGTGGAGATGTCCTGAGCGCCAGATGCCAGGACACCGGCGGAAACTGGCGAGACACGCAGATGCGCGACATCAGCTACTGCAATGGCGACATTAGCAATGAAAATGGCGCTCTCCGTTGCAACGGAAGTGTAGCCACATATCAGGGAAGCAACAATGGGGGATATTACGGAGGCTACAATCAGGGTGGCGTTCCGGGCGGATCCTATACGCAGACTTGCCAGGACGTTCGTATTCAAGGCAACGACATGGAAGCGCGGTGCCAGAGCTCGGATGGCGGTTGGCGCACCACGCGGCTGAACGGCTTTGACAGATGCGGCGGCGACATCGCCAATGATAACGGCTCTCTGCGCTGCACTGGATCAGGCTACGGCGGCCGGCGCGACGATGATGACTACAATCGCGGCTACGTGGGCGGATATCAAGGCAACACTTCATACACGCAGACCTGCCGCGATGTCCGCAGGCGCGGCGATACGCTGGAAGCTGTATGCCAGTCACGGGATGGCGATTGGCACCAGACAACGCTCAATGACTATCGCGATTGCGGTGGGCAGATCGTGAATGATGGCGGCAATCTGCGCTGCGACAACAGCAATTACGGCAATGTCAGCGGCGGGCAGGGCGGCTATCGCGGAGGCATTCCGGGAGGTTCTTACACGCAAACGTGCCAGAATATTCGCGTGAGCGGCGACGATCTTGTTGCAAGTTGCCAAAAGGCTGATGGCGGCTGGCGCAATAGCAAGCTGGATGGCTATCAGGCCTGCAGATATGACATCACCAATGACAACGGTCGTCTGCGCTGCGGACGCTAGTTAATTCACAACAGATTCGCAGCATATCGCGCGATCACATGCTCGCTCGGGCTTATGGGGTCGCGCGATTACTATCTTTGTGCCCTGAGCGATCCTGAGGGATAGCCGAAGGATCCCAATTCTTACTCAACAGGCGTGCAAGTCCGCGATTCCGCATCATGCCATTCACGCGACCACAGTCTTGAAGACAGCGCCTTATCTGGATGCGCCAACTCGTATTCCGCAATAATGCGGTCGTATGCTGCCAAAGCCTTGCTGCGATCATCGTTGCCGAAAATCTCTCCGGTTCCACGTTCGGCCTCGATTTTTGCGCCGAGCCTTTGAGCGGCCTTCCGGACTGCCGCATCGGGAGTTCCTTCGGGAAGAAAGACCATCACTCGATGATCATCCAGAAGCGTGCGATAAGGAACGCCGCTCTTATCCAGTACGCGTTCCATTCGTACACGTGAGATCTTTTGCGGAACGTGCAGCAGGACCATCTCAGCCGGCTTCGGCCGTGAACCGCCGGCTTCCTCCGGAATAAATACAATCATGAACTTCTGGTGGGCAAAGCGGGCTAGCAGCGCCATTGTATAACGCATGTCCTGAAGTGATACCGGGGCCTTCACCACCACCGAATTCTCCGCGCCGCTTACTCCCAGGCTGCCCTGTTCGTGAACCTCGCCAATCGCTTTCTCTACCGAGCCGCGTGGCGCCAGCGCGCAGACGATGCGATCGGCCACCGCCACGAAGTTTGTTTCCTCGAAAGACGTAAGAGATATCTTCGCGTCGGCATAGCTCATTGAGTCTCTGGTGTTGGGCGAGCCCAGCCCCACTGCCATCTGTTGTCCCGTGGCCGACCCGAGCAAAAATACGGCGCTCATCAGGCTGCGCCCAAGCCTTTTTTTGATCATCACCATGGACAAGATCATACCGATTCCGGGAATGAGCAGCTTCGCGCACTGATTCTGTCCCAGCCTTCCGGTTGCTCACATCCGCACTACGCCTGTAATATCGAAGATTAGCTCCTTAACGGCGCACATGTCCCACGAACTCCCAAAAACCTATGATCCCAGCGCCATTGAAGTGCGCTGGGCGGAATACTGGGTCGCGGAAAAGCTATTTTCCGTGAAGACGCCGGAGCCTGGCTCGGCGGAGGCTGCCAAGCCAATCTTTACCATGCTGCTACCGCCGCCGAATGTTACTGGCCGCCTGCACATGGGACACATGCTCAACCAGACGGAGATGGATATCATCACCCGCTGGCAGCGCATGCGCGGCTTTACCGCGCTCTGGTTGCCCGGCACCGACCACGCGGGCATCGCAACGCAAATGATGGTGGAGCGGCAGCTTGCCAGTGAAGGCAAGAGCCGTCAGGCGCTGGGCCGAGAGGCGTTTCTTGAGCGTGTCTGGGACTGGAAGAAGCATTACGGCGGCGCCATCCAGGCGCAGATGAAGCGGCTGGGCGCTTCTGTGGACTGGGACCGCGAATACTTCACCATGGACGAGAATCTTTCTCGCGCCGTGATTGAGTGCTTCGTGCGCCTGCATGAGCAAGGGCTGATTTACCGCGGCAAGTACATTGTGAACTGGTGCCCGCGCTGCATGACGGCCATTTCCGATCTGGAAGTCGTGCATGAAGATTTTGCCGGCAAGCTGTATTCATTCCGTTATCCGCTGGCGGACGATCCCAAGCAGTTCGTAACCATCGCCACCACGCGGCCGGAAACTATGCTGGGTGATACGGCTGTGGCCGTCAATCCCAAGGACGAGCGTTATAAAAAGCTTGTCGGCAAGAAGCTGCGTCTACCGCTGATGGATCGTGAAATTCCCATCATCGCCGATGATTTTGCCGATCCTCAGTTTGGCAGCGGCGCGGTAAAGGTCACACCTGCGCATGATCCTAATGATTTTGCCATTGGTCTGCGGCACAATCTCCCGCAGATCAACGTAATGGATGACCAGGCGCGCATCAACGAGAACGGCGGGCCGTATAAGGGGCTGGATCGCTATGAGGCGCGGGAGAAAATTCTGCGCGATCTGGAAGAGCTTGGCCTGCTTGCGGGCATCAAGGACCACACGCTGGCCATCGGCAAGTGTGATCGCTGCAAGACCATTGTGGAGCCTCGACTTTCCACGCAATGGTTCATCAAAATTCAGCCATTGGCCGATCGCGCGATTGAGGCTGTAGAAAAAGGCGAGATCGCGTTCACGCCGGAGAATTATGCCAAGACTTATTTCGAGTGGATGCGCAACATTCACGATTGGTGCATCTCCCGCCAGCTTTGGTGGGGACACCGTATCCCGGCGTGGCATTGCCAGGGCTGCTCGCACATCACAGTTGCCCGCTCTGCGCCCACAGCGTGTGAAAAATGCGGCAACGCCAAGCTCACGCAGGATAACGATGTTCTTGATACCTGGTTTTCTTCCGGCCTGCTGCCATTCACCGTGTTTGGCTGGCCGGAAAAAACGCACGACCTTGACGTTTTTTACCCCACCACGCTGCTGATTACCGGCTTTGACATCCTGTTTTTCTGGGTGGCGCGCATGATCATGCTGGGCTGCCATTTCATGGCCGGACATCCGCAGGGGAGCGTGCCTTTCAAGAATGTTTACATCCACGCGCTGGTGCGCGATGCCGACCGCCAGAAGATGTCCAAGACCAAGGGCAACGTGATTGATCCTATTGAGGTCACGGAAAAATACGGGACGGACGCGGTGCGCTTTACGCTGGCCTCCATGGCGTCGCCGGGCACTGATATTGCGTTCTCTGAGAGCCGGACGGATGGCTACCGCGCCTTTGCCAACAAGATTTGGAACGCCGCGCGCTTCATGTTCATGAACCTGGACCGCGTTGAAGGGGCAAACCTGATAGGCGGCGCAAAGCCGGAGCAGCTCAATAAGCTGGAGAACCGCTGGATTTATTCGCGCTTTAATCGCGTTGCTGGAGAGGTGAACCAGAGTCTTGCCGACTATCGTTTTGACGAAGCGGCCAACACCATCTACAAGTTTTTCTGGGGAGAGTTCTGCGACTGGTATCTTGAAATCATCAAACCTGCGCTTTCCGGCGCTCCAGAGGAAGCCCGCAGCGCGGTAGTGTTTCTGGGCGATCTGTTTG
Organism: Candidatus Angelobacter sp.; assembly: GCA_036496525.1. Taxonomy (GTDB): domain Bacteria; phylum Acidobacteriota; class Terriglobia; order Terriglobales; family Acidobacteriaceae; genus Angelobacter. The sequence continues at coordinate 13,189 of DASXKZ010000180.1, read as the reverse complement.
AAGGTTCGTTGCGCCTGCTTTCTCCCTTCATGCCATTTATCACCGAAGAGGTCTGGCATGCGATGTATGAAGGCAAGCCGCCGGCCAAGTCGATTGCCTTGGCGGCCTATCCTGAGCTCGACCAGCGCTGGCTGAATGATCAGGCGGAAGAGCAGATGCTGTTCGTCCAGGACCTGATTGAAAAAGTCCGCAACATGCGCGCTGAAATGAAGGTCGAGCCCAAGGTAAAGACTCCGATAAAAATCCACGCTGCTGCCGTCGTGAACAAGCTAATAACGGAAAATCGCGGCATGGTGGAACGGCTTGCCAGCGTTGATGGCATTGAGTTTGTGAATCAGTCGCTTTCGCAGGTGCCCGGTGCGCGCAGCACGCCCAAATTTGAGGTCGCGCTGGTGTATGAGCAAAAAGTTGACGTCGCCGCTGAGCGTGAGCGCGTAACAAAAGAGCTGGCCAAGCTGCAAGGTGAGTTGGCCAATGCGGACCGTCAGCTTGGCAACCAGCAGTTTCTGGCTAAAGCGCCCGCGCCGGTGGTTGAAGGCATACGCAGGCGTCAGGGTGAATTGCACACGCTGATAGAAAAGGGAAAGACTGCATTAGCAAAGCTGGTTTAAGCTAAAGTTGGGCAAGCTGAAGATCCATCCCCAATAGGAGAGCGGCGTGATGCGGGGCTGGTTAAACTAGCCAGAGCGATATTTTAAAGCTGTTTGGAGCGAAGCGACAAAGACTAATATACGCTGCGAGGCCCGTGCTCGCCGAGCGGCGTGATGCAGGGCTGGTTAAACTAGCCAGGACGCTATTTTCAAAGCGGTTTGGAGCGAAGCGACAAAAAATATGGATTGGCACAGCAGAAGATTAAGCGCAATTCTGGAACACGCGCTGCTTGAGGACCGCGCCACCAGTGACGCCACGTCGCGCGCCTGCATTGACGCACAGCAGCGCGCCACCGCCACTATCCTTGCCAAGCAGGATTGCATTCTGGCGGGAGTCGGTGCCACCGCGCGCATTTTGGAAATTTACGAGCATCTTGACCGCAACGTGATCGGCCACCCTGAAGTTATCAGCCATGGCGAAATCTTTGATGGCGTCCGGCTGCATAAAGGGCAAGCTATTGCCGTGGTGCGGCATAATGCACGGGCATTGCTCTCTTGTGAGCGTGTGATTCTGAATGTGCTTCAACGGCTCAGCGGCATTGCTACTACCACCCGTAAATACGTCGACGCAATCCATGGCACCAAAGCACGAATTTTGGATACGCGCAAAACCGCTCCTGGACTCCGCGTGTTGGATAAGTATGCGGTTCGCTGTGGCGGAGGCCAGAACCACAGGCTCGATCTTTCTGATGGCGTGCTGATAAAGAACAACCACATCGCGCTGGCTGGAGGCGTAGCTGTGGCTTTGCAGAAGGCGCTGCGAAATCGCCGCGAGGAGCAGCCTATTGAAATCGAGATACGATCTTTGGCTGAACTGGATGAAGCTCTGGCTAATGGCGCTGAAAGCATCCTGCTGGACAATATGAAAGTGGAAGACGTTCGCCAGGCGGTGCAGCGCGTGGCCGGCCATTCGCGCCACGTTCCGGTTGAGGCTTCGGGCGGCATTCGACTGGAAAATGTTCGCGAGTATGCCGAGACCGGGGTGGATTACATTTCTGTCGGCGCCCTTACACACTCGCCGCAGGCTGTGGACTTGAGCATGCGGATTGTTCCTGCCTAAAAATAGCGCACGCTGCCGGATGTTAAAGTAGTAAAGTGCACTACCCCGTGAGCTTCAAGGCTGCGGGCCGGAGGGTCACAATTCGCGCCGGCGAAGTTCCTGATCCATCGACCCGAACGACGCATTTCCAGTCATATCAACAAGATAGGATTGGCGCGAAAGTTCGCGATAGAGATTAGGTATTATAGGCAAGCTCTATTAGCTATAAGAGAAGTACAGTCTGAAAAAGGAGAACCTTCACTCTATGCGCAAAATCCTGGGATTGCTGTTGGCGGTAGTCGCCGTTTGCGGTTCTGCTCTGGCCGCGGATGAATACAAAATTGACCCCAACCATTCGTCGGTTAACTTTGCTGTAACTCACCTGATGGTCAGCACCGTGAATGGCCGATTCACCGCGTTTGAAGGAAAAGTCCTTTTTGACGATAAGGACGTCACTAAATCTTCTGTCACGGTGAACATCAAAACCGCCAGCGTCAACACTGACAACACTTCTCGCGACAATGATCTGCGCTCTGCCGGCTTTTTTGATGCCGAAAAATTTCCCGAAATCACCTTCCAGAGCAAATCGGTGGAAAAGAAGGGCAATGATTACGTGGCCCACGGCACACTCACGATCAAGGGAGTTGCCAAGGATGTTGACCTACCTTTTGAACTCAAAGGCCCTGCCGATGCCGGGAAGATGGGAAAAGTGATGGGCGCACACGCCACCTTGACCGTCAATCGCCAGGACTATGGAGTGTCCAAGGCGCCGGGAGCGGTCGGCAATGAGGTAAAAATCGACCTCAACGTTGAAGCTCATATGGCCCCGCCAGCGCCTGCAGGGAAATAAGCATCGTGATGAACCCGGAGTATCTATTGCCGGAGTTGCTCGCGCCTATGGTGCGCAACACTATTTTTTCCGGCAACATTCATCATTGCGTCCAGGCTGACTCCACCAACTCAATTGCCTTGCGTGGAGCGGCGCTGGCCGGCCAGCATCCTGACGACACTCCGGAAGGCGCTGTTTTTTTGGCGGAAGAACAAACCGCCGGCCGCGGACGCAGCGCCCACTCCTGGCACTCTGAGCGCGGCACCGGCATCTATTGTTCATTCCTGTTGCGGCCGCCCATGACTCCGGCTGAAACTCTCTGGCTTTCCCTGATTGCAGGCGTTGCCGTGCAGGACGCTGTTAGGGAAACGAGCGGTCTGACTGCCGATATCCGCTGGCCCAATGATCTGCTGATCAATGACAAGAAGTTCGCCGGAATCCTCACGGAAATGAGTTCTGAAGGAAACAAAGTGCATCATGCCGTGATCGGCATTGGCGTGAATGTAAACCAGAAAAGTTTCCCCGATGATCTGAACGGTTCAGCCACCTCAATGTGCATTGAAGGAGGCAAGGAATATTCGCGCAAGGATGTGGCGGCAGCGCTGATTCGCGCGCTGGACCGTGAATATCGCGCTTTGCTTCGCGCCATGAGCAGCCCCATCCGTACTCCGGCTCTGCGCTTTGAGCCCATCATGCGGCGCGTGGAATCGCGTTCTTCTTATGCGCAGGGCAAATTGGTTCATGTGGATGAAGATGGCGGTTACAACGGCGTAACCGATGGCCTTGATCCTCGCGGTTTTCTCCGCGTCCGTACAGATAAAGGTTTGCGCATCGTTATCTCCGGAAGCGTCCGGCCTGGGAGGAAAGATGCTCCTGGTTCTTGACGTTGGCAATACCAACACGGTGCTGGGCGTTTATGAGAATAGCGCTCCCGGCTTTGCCGGCAAGACGACTTCCCCGCGCTTAATGGCCCACTGGCGCGTAGCCACCGTAATGACCCACACGGTGGATGAATACGGCGTTCTCTTCCGCAACCTGTTTGCCATTGGAAAAGTTGAAGTGGCTGAGGTCCGCGGCATCATCGTTTCTTCCGTGGTCCCTCCCATGGATTCCACTCTGCGTGAAGTTTGCGAGCGCTACTTCCACCTCAAGCCCTTATTTGTGGAGCCCGGTATCAAGACTGGTATGCCGGTGCTTTATGAAAACCCGCAGGAAGTGGGCGCAGACCGCATTGTGAATGGCGTAGCTGCCTTTGAAAAGTTTGGCGGCCCATGCGTAGTCGTTGACCTGGGAACGGCCACCACCTTTGACGCAATCTCGCGCAAGGGAGAATATCTGGGCGGAGTAATCTCTCCTGGCATCGGCATTTCAGCGCGGGCGCTGTATGAGCATACTGCACGGCTTCCGTTGGTCGATATCCGCAAGCCCTCTAAAGTTATCGGCACCAATACTGTCGGCAGCATTCAGGCAGGCCTCTTCTTCGGCTACTTGGGCTTGGTAGATGGCATTCTGGAACGCCTTATCAACGAGCTTGGATCCGATACAAAAGTGGTCGCTACCGGCGGCCTGGCCAGCCTGATTGGCGATCACTCAAAGTACATCAAGAACGTGGACGATCTGCTCACTCTCGACGGACTCCGCATCATATGGGAACGCAACAACGCGGCGCAAAAACAGAAGCCTGCTTCCTGACGGCCCCTGCTGTGGACAACTACTTTAACTACTACACCGAAATTGAACAGCACTTCTGTAGAAGGCGGGGAACGCTCCTGACTGTTTCCACTCTCGATTGGGCGCTGATGACCACGTGGAAGGAAGCAGGGATTCCGCTGGAGGCTGTGCTGCGTGGGATTGACGAGGCTTTTGAGAAGTATGAGCGACGGCCATCGAAAACGCAGAAGATTAATGGCCTGGCTTGGTGCGCGCAGGCGGTGCTTACCGCGGCGGAAGAAATGAAAGAAGCAGCGGTCGGGGCGCAGCCGGAAAAAAGTGGCTCTGATCCGGGGCTGCAACGTGAGGAAATAGCCCGGTATCTTGCGGGTAACGCAGAAAAGCTGCGCCAGGTGAAGTCAGGCACTGCGGTAACGTTGGTTGCGGAAGAGTGTGCTGTTACACTAACGGACTTAGCCTCAACCCTGGCTACTGCATCGATTCTACGATTGGAGGACCTGGAGAGGCGGCTCACTGTGATGGAAGAAAAACTTCTTGCCGCCCTGACCATGACCACTCCTGAAAATGAGTTGTTCACGCTGCGAACCGAAGCTGACCGGGAAATCGCGCCGTATCGCAGCAAGATGCCCGGGGTGCAGATTGAGCAACTGCAAAAACAATTTATTCACAAACGTCTGTTTGAAAAGGCAAAGATTCCGCGGCTCAGCCTCTTTTATCTGTGAACCTGACAATCGAAAAACTCGTGTACGGCGGCGACGGCCTCTCCCGGCTTCCTGAAGGCAAGACGGTCTTTACGCCCTTTGTGCTGCCCGCGGAAGAAATAAGCGCCACCATTGTCCAGGAAAAGAGCAGCTTCGCCCGCGCTACCGCCGATCAGATACTCAAGCCTTCTCCCTACCGGATTGCGCCGCCGTGCCCCTATTTTGGCACGTGCGGTGGATGCCATTACCAGCACGCAGGCTATACCGCGCAGCTGGAAAACAAGCGCGCCATTTTGAAAGAAACGCTATTGCGCAACGGCAAGCTGGAGTGGAAGGGCGATATCATCACGCATTCCGGGGATCCGTGGGGCTATCGCAATCGCTCACGACTGAAAGTGCGCACCGCTCCCGATTTTGCCATCGGATATTACAAGATGGGTACGAATGAGCTCTTGCCGGTGAAGCAGTGTCCTATCAGTTCTGCGGCCATCAATCGCGCGTTGACGCATGTTTGGGAGATGGGAGAAAGCGGCAAGGTGCCCACTGGGATCAACGAAATAGAATTTTTTGCCGACCACGCCGACGCCAAGCTGGTGCTGGAGATTTACCTCGCGCCAGACGCGCCTGAAATGCGCGAGTTCGCTACAGCCTTGCAGGCAAAAGCGCCGGAGATAAAGGGAATTGCCTTCTTCGCGGAGAGCGCAGGACCCGAGTCTGGCGGCCAGCCTCCAAAATACACGGTCGGCGAGACCAACCTGCCTTATCAAGTGGGAGAAAAGGCTTTTCGCGTGAGCGCGGGATCATTCTTTCAGGTCAATCGTTATCTCGTTAAAGAGCTTGTGCAAACCGTAGTCGGCGACTTTCACGGAAAGATCGCCTTGGATCTCTTTGCCGGGGTCGGGCTGTTCGCCGCGCATCTATCCAAGCGCTTCGATCAGGTTTTTGCCGTGGAGTCGTCGCCCGCTTCCGCCGCCGATCTTCAAGCCAACGCGGTTAAGAACGTTGTCCCTGTGCTAAGCCCGGTGGAAGGATTCTTGCCGCGCTGCCTCAACATGCAGCCTGAGTTGGTGGTGGTTGATCCGCCCCGCGCCGGCCTTGGCGCAAAGACGACACAGCTACTGGCGGCCCTGCGTGTAAAAAGAATCGTGTATGTCTCCTGCGATCCGGCAACGCTGGCGCGCGATACCCGCCTGTTCCTCGAAACCGGCTATCACGTGGAAGAAGTCCATATGGTCGATCTGTTTCCCCAGACCTTCCACATTGAAAGCGTTGTGCGGCTAGCTCGCGGCTAAGCCTCTTCTTTGTTTCTTGCCAGAATATTTTGTTGTTGTCGATCTCTGGGTTATATTCCTTGCGCAAACTTTAGCGCCCACCAATGAAAGCCCAACCACGCGCACCTCTTGCTCTTGCCGCCGCAGCATTCGCATGCGGGATCTGGTTCTCGACACATTGGCAATTATCGACCGGGCTTTGGGGATGGGCATCGGCGTCTCTGGTTCTTTGCGCCGTAACTGCTGTCTCCATCAAGAGTCTGCGTCCGGCGCAGGTTGCAGCTTTACTTGCACTGGTTTGCGCCGGAGCTTTTGCGCGAATCGCCACGCCGTCTCCCCGCTTAGCTATGCCGCCGCCGGAGTTTCTGAATGTCAAAGACGTGGAAATCACCGGTCATGTCACGAATGACGGCGCATTGCTGGCAGGTGGAGGCCCGCGCGAACGCTTTGATCTGCAGACTGAAACAATCGAGCTTGATGGGAAGAAGTTCGTTCAGCTGGTCGGAATCCGCGCTACCGTTTTTTCGCGTGACATGGTTGAGAAAGCGCAGGAAGACGATGTGCCCGCAGCAATTCCGCATATGGCTTACGGCGCCCGAATCCGATTAACGGCCAAGCTGCGCCTGCCGCGCAATTTTCGCAACCCCGGCGCATTTGACTATGAAGGTTACCTGCACGGCCTGGGCATCAGCACTCTGGCATCGGTGAAGGCAGAAGACATAGAAGTTCTTCCTGGAACGTCCGGCAGCAGGCTTGGATTCTGGCGCAGCCACGTGCGCACTAGCATTCTGAGGCACATTTACCAGAGCGGCCTTTGGAGCAAAGATGATTCAGCTATTTTTGCCGCCATGATTGTGGGCGATGATTCATTGCTCTTACGCGATGTCCGCGAAGAATTTCAGCAGACCGGCGTCTATCACCTGCTGGTGGTCTCAGGCATGAATGTGGCATTGCTGGCGTTCGCAATTTTCTGGCTGGCGCGCAGGCTGCGACTTCCGGAATGGCCTGCTTCACTGCTCACCATTGCTCTCTCCGTCTTCTATGCCTACATTGCCGGAATGGGCGCGCCGATTATGCGTGCGGTGCTCATGTTGTCACTGTTTCTGATGGCGCGCCTTCTTTATCGGGACCGCAGCGGACTGAACGCCACTGGCTTTGCCGCGCTGGTTGTGCTCACACTTTCGCCTTCCGCATTATTCGAGCCGGGCTTTCAATTGACGTTTCTGGCGCTTCTGGCCATTACCGGCATCAGCCTGCCAATTTTGGAGCGGACATCCGCACCCTACCGCTCCGCCTTAAAGCATCTTTATACCACCGGCTACGATCTGGCCCTTGATCCAAAGCTTGCGCAGTTCCGCCTGGATTTGCGTTTGGTGGCCGGCAGATTGCAGCAATTCGTCGGAGTGCGTACAGCAGGGATTATCGTCCCTCGCGCTGTCGGCGTCACGTTGCTCCTCTTCGAATTACTGGTTGTATCGGCCATCACGCAGGCGGTTCTGGTCTTGCCCATGCGCTCCTATTTTCATCGTGCCGCCATTCTGGGTGTTCCCGCCAATATTCTGGTGCTGCCTCTGGCTGGATTGATGCTCAATTCCGGCGTTGCCGCAATTGCATTGAGTTATGTTTCGCTGCCATTTGCAAAGCTTGCTGCCATACTCGCTGCTGGGGCGCTGCATTGGACTCTGGGATGCCTTCATGTTCTTTCCGGCTTCCATGTAGCGCAGTGGCGAGTGCCCGATCCCACCGCTGTGCTTACGTTGCTGGCTGTTACGGGAATTCTGCTGGCTTTCTTTGCCGTGCGAAAACAGCGCACCATAGCATTTGCCGGGCTGGCCGCGTTATTTTTCTCGGGCGCAATTGTCGCGGTTTATTATGTCGAGGCTCACGTTGAGCGCGGCAAGCTGGAAGTTACGGCCATCGACGTGGGCCAGGGTGATTCGCTGCTGGTGATTTCACCTGAAGGACGAACCATGTTGATCGATGGCGGCGGCAGCATTGGCCCGGTGCGCAGTGAATTCGACTTCGGCGAAGATGTGGTTGCGCCTTATCTCTGGGCGCGAGGGCTGGACCATTTGGACGTGGTTGCATTAACGCACGCGCACGGCGACCATATTGGCGGCTTGCCGCGCATCATTGAAGACTTCCATCCGTCAGAATTGTGGGTTGGCATCAATCCGCAAACCGATGCGTTACGCCAGCTCTATGAAATAGCGGATGAGAACCATGTTGCTGTTCGCCGACACGTTGCCGGGGACGAACTTGATTGGAGCGGAACCAGGATCCGGGTGCTCTCTCCTCCGCCGGACTGGCAGCCCAAGCCTCAGCCCAAGAATGACGACTCTCTAGCGTTACTGATCGGCTATGGTGACACGCGGGCGCTACTGGCGGGTGATCTGGAGAAAAAGATGGAGCGCTTTGTGGCCACAGAGTCGCCGCGCGCAGATCTTTTGAAAGTAGCGCATCATGGCAGCGCCACTTCTACAACTCCGGAGCTGCTGGCCGCCGTTCATCCGCGTTTTGCCGTGATTTCCGCCGGCTATCAAAATTCTTTTGGGCATCCACGGAAAGCGGTGCTGGATCGGTTGCAAGCCGCGGAAGTCCGGATCTATCGCACGGACCTGCAAGGCGCGGTGACATTTCTGCTGGATGGAAAGAGCGTTGAAGCGCGCGTTCAGCCCTGAGAGAAGAATGTTGGGGAACTATTTTTCTTTTTTCTCAAGCTTGGGCTCGGCGGAGAGCATGAACCCAACGCCACGAACGGTGTGGATGAGCGGAGCAGAAAAACCGTGATCGATCTTGGCGCGGAGATAACTGATGTAAACGTCCACCACGCTGGTGAGCCCGTCAAACCATAAATTCCATACGTGTTCCACCACCATGGTCCGGGTTACGGTGCGTCCAACGTTGCGCATCAGGTACTCAAGCAGCGCGTACTCACGTTGGCTGAGCTTAATGGGCTTGCCTGCGCGCTCAACCATGTGGCGTTGCGGATCAAGCATCAGGTCGCCAACTTTAAGTACCTCAGATGTCTCTTGGGCGCGACGCAGAAGAGTTTGCATCCGCGCCAGCAGTTCCTGAAAAGAAAACGGCTTGATCAGATAATCATCGGCGCCGGCTTGCAGTCCGGCCACGCGATCAGCAACTTCACGGCGACCGCTTAAAATCAGCACCCGGGTGGTGGACCCCGCCTGCCGCAACATTCTCAGGAGAGAAAGGCCGTCCATGCGAGGCAGGTTCCAGTCAAGAACAATGCCGTCATAGCGGATTTCGGTCGCCAGTTCCAGGCCTTTTTCGCCATCTTCCGCAAGGTCAACAGCAAAGTGCTCGGCTTCAAAACCTTCGCGCAGACTCCGGGCAATCTTAGGTTCGTCTTCAATGATCAGGATGCGCACGTTCCACCATCTGCCTCCGGGCGGCCACCCAGAGAGGGGTAGTTCTATTTTTGGCCGGATGGCCCTAAGCGCAGGCGCAGCCGATTACTTGAGTGTGACAAAAGCACAATGTGAGCCTAACCTGCATGCTCACTGACGAAGACCTAGTTTTGGGTTTTATCGTCATCGAGCGGTGCGGAATCATCTTCCGACGCGGCATTGGTCCGATAATCATCAATCAGTTGCCGCGCCTCTTCTTCCTGCGCTGGGTTTACGCGAACAGATATGCCGCCCACCCCTGGAAAAACGTCCTGCGGCGCCTGCAGGTTAGCAACAACCGACTCAATACCGGCAGAGGTCAGGAGTCCGTGGACTACCATGGCCTCCGATTCCTGCATCGTGTCAAATACTTCCACCAGTTCCGGATCAGACGTCGGCTTTGTGCTCATGGTCCCCCTTACAAGTCTTTAAAACTATTAGAGCTATTATTGCAGAAAAAGCAGTGTGGCACCGCGCCATTCAAACAAATTGCTGTTGCTTAAAGCGAATCGCTGGCTATTTTCTTCTCAATCCGCAACAGATAGAATGAGCGTTCCCCAGGAGAAGTCGCGCGTATTTGTATTGGACCCTACAAAGGCTATTCATAACGCAGGGCGATCATTGGTTCCACTCGCGTCGCGCGGCGCGCAGGAATGGCTGCTGCTATGAGTGAGGCTACGCCGAGCAACAGCACGGCCACTGACAACATGAGCGGATCCCGTGGTCGTACTCCGAAAAGCTGGCTAGCAATGAGATTCCCTGCGCCGATTGCCGCAGGAATCCCCAGCGCCAAGCCGGCGCCTACCATCCAGAAAGCTTCGCGGAGCACCATGAGCACCACCGACCCTCGGTCTGCTCCAAGTGCCATGCGCACGCCAATCTCTTTCGTCCTCTTTTCCACTCTATAGGCTGTGACACCGTAGAGGCCCACGGCGGCCAGCAATAAACCGACAGCTCCAAAGAGCCGAGTGAGACTGGCGATCATGTTCTGTTGCGCAAAGCGGGCCTGAATGATTTCGGCATAGGGCTGAATGCTATTGACCACAAGATTTGGCGCCGCCTTTGCCAGTGTCTTTTTTAGGTTCGCTTGGAAGTCCGCCCGGTTTTTGGGCGCCCAGATCACCACGTTGGAGAGGTAATGTGACAAGACCTCACGCTCTTCCGCCTCTTGATCAACAAAGGATGTGCTCTGCGCCTCCGGTAGGAAATACATGGGCTTCTGCAGATCACTACCGAAGCTGACGTCGGCTACCACGCCGATAATCTCGTACATTCCAGAGTTACTTCCCGGAGAGGGGCCGAAGTGCTGTCCAATCGGGTCCTCATTGCCAAAGAATTTCCTGGCAAATGCCTCGTTGATTACGGCTACAGGCCGTGTGCCCTCGTTGTCGTCATCGGTAATGGCACGTCCAATCACGATCCTGTTCCCCAGAGAATCGAAAAATCCAGGCGTTACACGAGTCCAACCGGATGAGACATCATCCTGCTGATCGGCGGGCTTACCCTCAACTTGAATGTCATGGGGCCAAACCCAACTGGTGAGCGGAGCTGCCAGCACAGAGCCTGCTCCACGTATGCCTGGGACAAGCCGAAGTTGGTGCTCAATTTCGCGAAGCAGCGGCAACAACTGTTCCTGCTTGTAGCCGGAGATCTTCGGAGCGATGGAAACCACATACCGTTCGCCAGGATCGAATCCAATATTCTGGTGCTCCAGGTTGCGCAAGCTTTGCCCCAGCATCGTCGCCGCACTTAGTAATACCAGTGATACCGACGCCTGCATGACCACAAGAATTTTCTGCGTCCCGGCGCCTCCAAAAACGCTGCGACTGAATCCCACCGTGCGGCTCGCTCCGCGCATCGCTTCAATCGGTTTGGTATCCGAGGCCATCCACGCCGGCGCAATACCGAAGATGACCCCGGTAATCACCGAAACTGCCAGGGCGAAAAGCAGCACAGCAGTGGAAGGAGTGGCATCTACCGGGACCCATGTGTCCGCTCGGCTGAACGCAAGATGGAGGATCAAACCGGCCCCCGCGTATGCCACGGCAATTCCAACCGCGCCGCCGATTACAGCAAGCAGCAGACTTTCAATGAGCGCATTCCGCACCAAACGGCCGCGGGATGCCCCCAGCGTTACACGTATGGCTGCCTGTTGCCGTTGCCTGAGGCCACGCGCCAGCAGCAGATTGGCGACGTTACCGCAGGCCACAAGCAGGACACAGGCAGCAGCCAGAAGCAGCAGTCGCAAGCCATCCTTGTATTTCTCGCGCATCGGGGAAACGCCAGCGCCGCCTGGTGTCAGACGCAAGGTCTGCCTTTGCAGCAGCGCTTTTTCCTGTGAGCGCATATCCGGCACATGGCTGGCCAGCCACTGGTGCAGTTCGACTTGAAGCTGCGTCTCCAGGGTTTTCGGATTTGTGTCTGGACGAACCCGCCCGATTAAATCGAGCCATGCGAGCCGGGGATTCTTGAGGCGGGAACTCGCTCCGGCAATCAGCGGCTCGGTCGAGAGCGGCAGCCAGAAATCGGGCATATCCTCACTGTCGATCTTCGCTCCGAAAAAGTCCGGCGCGGCGATTCCGATAACCGTGAATGGATGGCCATTGATATCGTAGGTTCCTCCCGCCACTGACGGATCGGCCCCATACTTCGCTTGCCAGACTCGGAAACTCATTACGGCTACCGGTGGCGCGTTTTCCTGGTCATCGGCATCGGTTAAGAGCCGCCCACGCCACGCCAAAATGCCAAAGGTTTGGAAGAAATTTCCGGAAACGTACTCGCCGTTACGCGTCTCAACAGGTATCGACGAACCAGCGCGCCGCACCGCCAGGTGGGCGTTAGCTTCGCCCACCTGGAATGCGGCCAGGTTCTCGAATGCGGGAGTGTTTGCTCGTAACTGCTTGTATGCCTCCCACGAGAAGAAATTCCAGTTGTTCTGCGACAGGTCGTCGCCGTTTCCCTGTGTATATCCGTTCGCGAAGCAACAGCGGTCAGAATCGCCGATGCGCCAGAGCTGGTCAGGCCGCGTGACCACTAGCGACCTCAGCATCACCTGCTGTATCAGCGTGAAAATAGCTGTGGTAGCACCGATGCCGAGAGCCAGAGTGAGGACAGCAACGGCAGTGAAGCCGGGCGACTTGCGCAAGGTCCGGAGCCCGTAACGTAATTCCCAAATCAGCTGTCCCATGTTGTCTCGTGTCTTTTGAACCAGGATGGCAGAAGATCCGAGCATATCGCAAGATACGCGTGTACCTTCGTAATTTTTGAAGTTTTGAGGCGGATTGTTGGCGACTTGGAAAATTATGCGCAGATTGCCATTTGGGTGAGTTTCGAATTCTTATTGAGGAGACGAACCGAACCAATTAGGATTAATTGTTTTGCACAAGCAACGAAAGCTCTGCCTCTAAATTCTTGAATAGAAGGGTAAAAAGACTGGCGGAGGGTTAACGGGAATTTGGGTGGAGAACGGGTTCGCAGGAGACTGCGTCCGGGGAAAAATACAGGGAATTTCACGCCTCTGAATGGGGCCGAGCGCTTCAAAACAGGCCCAGAGCGGGTTTTCCAGTTTAACGGCTGAAAATCGTAACAGGGAACGAACAGGGAATTAACAGGTGAGGT
>DASXKZ010000179.1:0-4923 GCA_036496525.1 Candidatus Angelobacter sp. | reverse complement strand
CCTGCCCTTGAATCTGAGTGACCATCTCCTCGCGGCTTTTGGCTGCAGCCTCGCGAACCTGGGCGCGATCCAGAATGGCAGCGTAAGGATAGGCCTCACTGGAGAAACCGCCCGCCCGCTTCAGAATGGAGCTGAGATGCTCGCCGCGCTGAATACCATAACGGCCCGGGTGCGTTACCTCACCAGTGACAGAGACAGCGCCGCCAATATCGTTCCAACCGCCGATCTGCCTGATTGTAAGAACATCGCCCGGTTTCAACAGAACATCTGTATCGGCTTCGCCAGCCAGGGCGCGTCCGATAGGAATATCCCGGTGGTCCAAGTCAACATGGTCGCCATCGATAACGGAATAGCTGGTGAGGTCCGCTGCCTGCTGATAAGCGGAGCGCTTAAAGCCGCCAGCCATACGCAGAAGATCGGCGGCCGTCATTTTTTCCGATAATGGATATTCGCCGGGGCGCATGACTTCGCCAAAGATGGAAACTTTAGGCCCGTCAGTTTCATAGCGGCCAAAAATACGGACAGTATCAAAGGGCTCCAGGCTGGGAGCCTCTGCTTTTTTCGAAAGAACGTCAGGGAGGTTGAAAGGAATTACAAATGGGGTGAAATCCGGGGGGTGGAGGCGGACAATTTCGGCGCGGTCTGCAGGTTCAGGCAAAAGATCGTCATAGGAAGAGATAAGATCGGTGACTTTCTCGCTGTCTTTGAAAGAAAACTTTCCCGGACGGAAGACGTGCCCTTCAAGGTAAACAGCGCGATTGCTGTATGGAAGAATGGGAAGCACGGTGACGATGTCGCCATCCTGAATGCGAAACCTCTTAAAGGCGTCATCGGCTGCCTGAATTCCCGCCCCGCCAGCCAGATTGACGCTCATCATTTCTTTACGTTCGTGCGCCTGAACGCGCTCAACTCTGATCCGGCTCAACTCTCCGGTGACTGGAACGCCGCCGGCCAAGTCAAGGATCTGGTCCAGCGTTTGCTCTTTTCGCAGCTCGTAAATTGCCGGCCTGCGGACCTTGCCAGCGACGGTGACTTGCGAACCGATGGGCGGCACCAGAATGCTGTCTCCAGATTCAATGTGCACTTCACTGGCGCTCACGCCCTTCAACATGAGGTCGTAGAGATCCACTTCCTCCACCAGGGCCTTGCCGCGATAATGCTTTACCGTACGGTAGGACCCGGTATCCGTGGGGCCTCCAGCGGCGATCAGCGCGCTTAAAGCAGTGGAGAGCGAACTGATGTCATAAGCGGCTGGATTCTTTACGTCACCCACAACATAGACGCGAACAGTACGCAGCTTTCCCAGAGTCACGTCCACGGAAATGCCGCGCAACTGGTGGCTCAGCATCTTCTGGATGGTCTGCTCCACTTCACCAAGGGTACGTCCGGCAACCACGACGGAGCCGGCTTCAGGAATCGAAACGCGGCCTTCACGGTCGACCGAGCGCTGAAGGTGTTGTGACGATGTTCCCCAATAATCGATCACCAGTTCATCGCCGGGACCGAGAATATAATCCGGACCAACCGGCACGCTCAGAGTGGATTTATCGGCAACGGCGGCGCTGTTGCGAAAAAGAGCGGCGCCAAACCGCTCCAATTTAGTTTCGTCCACGGTGGCCTGGGTATAAAGATCGCGCAACGCGGGCAGGTTGCGAAGAGGATATTGGTCCTGTGTGGGCCCTTTTTCATTTTGCGGCCTGCGCTGACGGGGCTGACCGTTCATTCCCCTCGTGCTGCCTTGAGTTCCCTGCTGTCCGGCAGTGCCCTGGCGTTGAGTACCTTGCGGAAATGACTGGTTATTCTGCTGACCATTTTGCTGGCCCATTTGCTGATTGTTTTGCCCGGTGGGTTGTTGGCCTGAGGGAACAATCTGTTCGTCAGGCATTTGCTCATTTTCCTGAGGTGGACCGAAACCGCGCTTGGCCAGTTCGTTGGCTGCGAGCTGACGAACGCGATCATCCGAGCGAATCTGGCTAAAGAGACGATCATCGGTGATGTCTCTCTCAGAGACGTTGTAACCACGATCACGCAGCTGACTTACGATTTCAGCTTTGGCCTCAGCCAAAACATCGGGATTTTCCTGGAGAATCTGGATAATCTCATTGGCCGAGAGATCGGAATCCTGGGTAAATGATTTTCCGGTAAGAACAATGCAGAACAATACAAGAGCTATTAAAAAACCGAGCCGCATACGGCTACGCAGTAACGATGAGTTCAAGTCTCTTCCCCTTCAAAGAGAATAAAAACGATACGAATCCCAGCGAGTACAAGTGCCTTGATCAGCTTACGATGTGAGCTTCACATTTTATTGTAAGTACAAGCGGAAGAATAGAAGCAAACCCCTATCTTTGTCCATTTGTGTGAGACAGTGGGCAGGAAAGCGCCGCCATTTGATGCCGGGAGGCCAAATAATACTGGCCGGCAACTTACCTGCGACATCTGCTTTTCCAGGACCTGCATCCCACTATTAAGCGAAGGTTTTGAGCGACTTACATTTTGTGGCCGGAAACCCCGGACACGCAAGTACACAAGGAGACGCTTTCTATGCGCAAGATTTTACTAGCGACATCAGTGTTTGCATTGTCAGTGGGCATCGCCATGGCACAAAGCACGGGCTCAGTTACACCAAGCCCGGCGACACCAAGCACGACTACAAGCACAAGTCAGGGTACGACCAGCACGCAGCCCGGAACCACATCAACCCAGACAGGAACCCCTTCTACAACGACAGGAACTCCTTCCACCACAGGGTCGTCCGGTTCAATGGGAACATTGCAAACCAGCCAGCCTGGAAGCACCACGAGCGGCAGCCCTGCGGCAACTCAGGGAACACCGGGCGTTGCAGGCAGCGCGGGATCGGTAACCGGCGGAACCACCGGTTCTACACAGACGCAGACCGGAACTTCGACCACCGTAGCACCATGCACGCCTTCCAACAGCACTGGAACGTCAACCACGGCAAGCAGCACGCCTTCAACGGGTAACACGTCCGCAACTGGGAACAGCGGAACCACCAGTTCGACTACCGGCTCTACTAGCACGACAGCATCAGCTACGCCGAGCGGGACTTCAGCGACCATTGCTAATCCCTGCACGCCCGGAAGCACCACGACTCCGAGCTCTACAGCACCCAGCAACCCTCCTCCGCCGAGCGACATGGGAACCGGATCTTCCACTTCAACTCAGCCATCGAAACCGCCGCTTCGCTAAAGGCGATTTCAGCTGAATTTTACGGAATTAAAACCAAACGGCTGCCTGTGGGCAGCCGTTTTACTTCTTCATCTAGCGAAATTTCTAGCGAGCGTTACGGTCTACATCGAGCGCTGAAAATATTTCTGAAAATAAAAAAGAGCGGCGAATGCGCACGCCGCCCTTTTTTAAGGGGAGAAACTTTATTTTTTCTTGAGCAGAAAGCCGGCCGCGAACATGGCGACGGCGCCAAGAAGCCACTCAATACGCCAAAGCTGTACGGCCTGCCAATCGAGCAGCGTGGTAGCCGTAAAGACAAAACCGGTGACTATCGCGGCGATGACGCAGGCGAATCCCATGACCAGCGCCACCAAAGAAGCATTGGTCTGCCCCAGCGCTTCGCGCAAAGAAGCAAAGTCGATCCAGGCATTCAAGCCGCTCACCGCATTGGCGGCAAGGTTGGCATTACGATCAGAGCCGCAGACATAGCAAAAGCGCGATCCCAGAACAAAGTCCGTACCGCACTCCTGACACACCTGATCTGTGTTCTCAGCCGATGCCGCTTCTTGCCGCGGAGCTACCGCCGGTTTCCAGAACTCCTGCCGTTCTTCATAATTCGGTGCCAGATGTGCCATTTGGGAAACCCCTAACTCTTCCCCTATAAGGGCAAATCTAGGGCCAAAGACGAGTGGAACGTAACCCTATTGTAGCCATCGACTTACAGAGTTAACCATGGCCGATAGGACACTGTACCTGGAAAATCTTACGTGTAAAAGCTTCAGGCTTCGCGACGCCGGGGCATTCGCAGGATCTTTGGATTGTCCTTGGTTTTGCTCCAAAATCCGAGCAGCACCAGGTCGGCTTCACAGAACGTAAGGTCCTGCGGGCGAGGGCTGCCGTCATTGAAGATGTACTCGTCCAGCAGCGTATAAAGCTCGTTTAAAGGGATATTGAGGTAGCCAGCGGCCTCGGGTTCTGTATAGAACTCTTTGACTGGCTTGAGCGGTCTGGTCATAGTTTTGTCTTCCGAATCCTTATCGTTCGGGATGCGGGGGAGCAAGATGGTTGTACCGTTTCTAGTTCGGCTAAGGTATCAGGTAAACTGCCCGATAATGGACCACATGAAACCTTACCCGCAAGAGCCTTCCTTATTACGGAGGTAACTCGTTTGGAATCTATGGCTCGCCTGTTCCCTAGGCGTCTACGGCTGATAGCCGGTAATAACCCAAGAGAGCACCTGATTTCCGAGGTACGGCAGCAGGATTTCGGTACTTTTCCTTTAGATTGGGCTTGGATTTCCTACTATTGAACTTTAAAAGCCAGAAATGCGTATCATTCCCAGAAATCCGTATCCATTCAATGAAGGGTCGCGATTTCCTGAGCACCTGGGATTCGGCTGCTCGTCCCCAGGGCTGTAAGGGAGGAGAAAGATGTACTGCAATTACTGTGGCAAGGTGATTCAAGACGACGCAAACCTTTGCGGCTATTGCGGCAAGCGGGTGGCCGGGGTGATTGGCCGCGAACGCCTGGTACGTCCACGGCAGGGACGCAAGATCGCCGGTGTGTGCGCGGGACTTGCGGAATATTATGACCTGGATGCGACGATAATCCGCATTGTGTGGGCAGTATGTATCGTGTGTGGAGGAGTGGGAGCTCTGGCCTACTTCGCCGCCTGGATCATCATTCCAGAAGAGCCCTTAATGCTGCCGGCAGCGCCGCCAGTGGCGCAGGATC
>DASXKZ010000178.1:0-26217 GCA_036496525.1 Candidatus Angelobacter sp. | reverse complement strand
AAGGTGGGCGAGTGCCTCGTCTTTCCGTGGTGACCGCAGCTATCTCTCATCCGTGGGACATCTACGGACAGATGATTGAATACCTGCGGATGAATGGGATTGATCCGCAGAAGTGATTGGTTATTCATTTAAGGTGTGGGGACTAAAGAAAATTCGAGCAGCTCTGCTGGTGTCTAAATAAATGTGTGAAGGGGACTTATTGGTTGAACAAATCCCATGGCATCGCGGCGGCCGTTCTGCTGTTCCTTACTTCAGCCGTAGCGCAAGACAAGAAGGCTTCAGCCCAAGGGGAAGAACAACCCTCTGATTTGCATTACGAAATCACGGTCAAGGATGGCCGCACGCTTTTCCATCTGGGCGAAGCAATCGAAATCGAAGAATCTTACTCGGCCAATGTCCCTGGGAAGTACCTTTTGCTTAGCCTGCCGGAGCAGGTTAACGGCTATCCCGCGCAGGTCAAAATCAAACCCGCAAGCGGCGTCATTGATCGTATCCAGGACAACGGCAAGCGCAACGCGGACTCCATCTTGCAGTCGAATTGTCTTTATGGTCATGGCAGTGGGATCGGAAGCGGCTGTGGTGATTGTGACTCGCGGCGACCGCTGTCGCACTCTCCCATCAGGCTTCAATTCAATCTAATCCGTCAATACCAGATCACTAAGCCAGGGCATTACATGATCCAGACGAAAGCAGCAAATGTGGTTCGCCAGCCCATGCAGTCCAGTGTTCCAATCACTCTCACCTCCAACACACTCGAAATAGATTTCATTGAAGACCTGCAATGGTCTCACGAGGCGCTTGCCGCTGCAGTCGAACAGTTCGACCAGGCACAAGCAAAATATCTTTTCCACGGCTGGGACAAATTGCCGACGGGCCAGATGCGTACAGAAGGAATCGGAGAACGGACCAATCTGGAAGCGGAGATGCAAGCAGCCGCTGAAAAGATGAAGCTTTTGGATACCGAAGAGTCTCTTGCTGAGATTGTGCGGCGTTATGATGGGGCCAACATCAGCTGGGACTATTACCGCTACATTCTCTACGACGGAATTATTCAATCCAAGCACACCTCTCTCGCCATTGACTTGCTGTCGGAAAGAATGCTTCAGCCTGACTTCTGGGTTTCCGATCAGGTAATCGACCAGTTGACGGCCATGAAGCTCCAAAGCGAGTTCCCCACAGCGCTCGATAGTCAAGAAGCTTCTTACCAGAAGCAGTTTTATCCGGCAGCGCGCAGGATCTTGCACGACTATGTGTTGGCTGTCGGCAAGAGTCTGGCGAAAAAAAATTCCGATGCATATGCACCGAGCCTAAATGCGTTCAATGTATATGCGCGGCAGGATTACTGCATCGGAAAGCCGCTGATCTCCAAAATCGAGATGCAGGAGATGGATCAGCAAATCGGCGCGGACCAAGAAAGTCCAAGTAGAAAACCTTGGCTCTCCAATAAACAAAAAACACGGAAGCAGTGCCGCCTCCGTGTTCC
Source organism: Candidatus Angelobacter sp. (assembly GCA_036496525.1). Taxonomy (GTDB): domain Bacteria; phylum Acidobacteriota; class Terriglobia; order Terriglobales; family Acidobacteriaceae; genus Angelobacter. Next base: position 24,734 of record DASXKZ010000178.1, on the reverse strand, counting down.
TTTGTGAACTCTGTGGTTACGACTCTAGTTGCCCCGACTGGCCGGCGGCACAATGCCATTCATCCGCAGGTATTCGATCATCTGGCCGTATTCGTCGGCAGCATGAATCACAACTGCTGAAGCCACGAACAAACGAGGCGCTTTGCCGCGGAACCATGAGATCTCCTCAAGCGCGTTCTGTGCGGTAATCGTTTGAGCCGCGCGATGACCCACCGCAAAGGAGTCTTTCAGGAACTTGATGATCTCGTCCTTGGTCTTCAGTTCGTCCGGGCCGTTGGGGCCTTTGATGTTCGCCGGCATCTCCTCGCCAGTCACATTCGTCCACAAGCGATAGTTTGCCGCGGCTGTATGCTTTACCAGCTGAGCAAAGGTGCGGACATCTTTATAAGCGGCGTTAGGAATATTCAGGCTGGCAGGAGTGAAGTCAAACTTGTCGGCAGGCATAGCTTCTGCGGCTTCTACCACGTTCTTTTCGTATTGGCTTACCTGGCGGTCTACCAGTGAAGCGAAAGTTGCAGGGGGCGCAGGCGACGCTTGCGCTTGTGGCGCAGGTGATGCGGCTGGAGCGGCAGGCTTTGCTCCGCTTTGCGCGAATGCGCTCATGGCAAAGGTTAGGATGGCCAGCAAGCAAAACACTCTCATTACTTTCATATTGAAATTCTCCTCATAGTTCGATCCGAAGCGACCAAAAAAGATATCACGGGCGCAGAAGTCCAGGCTACGAGGCGGTCAGAAATGCGGAGACATTTGCCTCTGCGTTCTCTGCGACCTCTGCGGTAAAAACGCTAGTTGCTGCCGCGGCTGGCCGGAGGAATGATGCCGTTCATGCGCAGGTATTCCACCATCTGGCCGTAGTGATCAAATGCGTGGGCCACAGCGAACGTAGCGCAGAACAGCTTTGTTGTCTGTCCCTGGCCAAACGGGCTGGGGACCTGGGCCGCCGCATTTTCCGCCGTTAAAGACTGTGCCGCTTTATGCCCGATTGCAAAAGAGTCTTTCAAATACTTCACGATCTCAGCTTTCGTCTTTAGCTGGGAAGGGCCGTTGTCCTCTTTGGATTCGATTGGCGACTTATCGCCCGTGATCGCGCCCCACAATTCATAGTTGGTGGCGGCTACGTGCCTTACTTCCTCGGCAAAGGTCTTCACGGTTTTATATTCGCTGCCCGGGATGTTGAGCGAAATAGGAGTGAAATTGAACTTGTCATCAGGCATGGCTTCAGCGGCGCTCACAAATTCTCTTTCAAGAAGACGGATTTGTTGATCCACAGCCGATGCAATGCTGGGCGGGGGAGTCTTTGGCATAGCCATGGGTGTGGCTGACGGCTTGGCTGCCTGAGCAAACGCGCTCAGGCCAAAACAGGCCAGCGCGAGCACACAGAAAATTCTCAGATGTTTCATTTTGGTTCTCCTCTTCTCTCATTTATGAAGTGATAGATTGCTTTAAACGATACCACGGCGAGAGCAGCAAACCGGCTGTAAGCGCAATTGCAGCAAAGGTCAGGGCAAACTGGATGCCTGCGCGTGAAGCCACAATTCCCCAAACCGCGCTGCCCAGGGCCAGCCCGCCTTGCAGAACCAGCACGTACATTGATATCACGCGCGCCCTGACCCATGCCGGAGCCGCGGTCTGTGCCGCCGTGTTGAGCGTGGCCAGAATGCTGATCCAGGCCAGGCCTGCTGCGGCTGAAAACGCCGATGCAACTGCGAGTGAAGGCGACCGCACCAGACCGCAGAGAGCAATGGCAAAAACCAGAGTTGCGCAGGCAATGACTGCGTCGGGTGAGAAATGCCGCCGCGCCAGCGCAAGCACTCCAGCGCCAATGAGCGCGCCCAGTCCAAAGAAAGCCAGCATTGCGCCAAAGCCTTCCGCGCCAAACTTGCTGGCGATCAGCGGAAGCAGTGCCCAGAATACGCTGGCGAAAATGGAAAACAGCAACGTCCGCACCAGCACTGTGCGAATGCGCGGTTCCTGCCGGGCATAGCGCAGGCCAACGCCAATAGCGCCGATAAAAGTTTCATGCCCGTTAGTATGCTCGGTTTTGCCGGGCTTCCAGTTGTAAAGAAAGAGGATCACGCCAAAAAATGAGATGGCGTTGATTAGAAAGGCCCAACCGGAACCGGTAGCGCCGCAACAGATGGCAGCAATTAACAAACCGCCCAGCGCCGGACCAACGGCGCGCGCAATATTGAATCCGGCGGAATTGAGTGCTACCGCCGCTGCAAGCTGGTTCGGTGGAACAAGATCCGGCGTAAGCGATTGCCATGCCGGATCGTTCATCACCGCACCCACGCCCAGCAGAAAAGTAAATACCAGCAGGATTTGCGGCGTCGCGGTCCCGGTGAGCGTCATCACGCCAAGTACGGTTGCTGCCGCCACCATCGATCCCTGGGTGAAAAGCAGGAACTTGCGGCGATCAAAAATATCGGCCAGCGCTCCGGCTGGCAACGCGATGAGCAGGACTGGCAGACTCACCGCTACCTGCACCAGCGCCACCCACATCGGAGAACTGGTAAGCGAAGTCATCAGCCAGCCGGTGGCAACGTTTTGCATCCAGCTTCCGGTGTAAGAAATCACGGCGGCAATCCACAGGCTGCGGAAAAGCGGCTCGCGCAAAGGCGAGAGAACGGAATCATGGATTGCTACAGGCTGAACTGAAACCGGGGTCTCCATGGATCTAGCGGGCCTCGTGGGGCTGGCGGACATAACAAATCATTGGACTGCTTCTCCCACAGGATTGTGAGCAGGCTGCCCGGAAAATGGCCATTCCTTGCGCCGCCAGGAGCGCACAAGAAAAAGAATAATCCCAACGCATGCAATTACTGCGCCGAACCGGATTTCTTTCAGGTTGGGACGAGCGTAAAGAATATAAATGAATCCCAATGCGGCCAGCAGCGCCGGAATGGGGTAAAGATACATGCGGAAAGGACGCGGGAACTCCGGATGTCGCGAGCGCAAGAGCAGAAGCCCGAACACCTGCATGAGGAATTGCACCATGATTCGGATCACCACCAGCGCTGCGATCAGGTCTTGCAGGCGAAGCATGCAAAAAGCCGTTGTGACCAGTCCGAGCGTAAGCAAGGATCGGTGCGGAAAATGATGTTTGGGATGCAGCTTGGCATAGGCGCGAAAAAAGTTGCCATCTTCAGCTGCGGCGTACGGGACGCGCGAATAACCCAGCATGAGCGAAAAGACGGAAGCGAAGGCCGTCCACATGATCAGGAACGTGCCAAACATTCCCCACCATGTCCCGAAGGTGCGCTGCAGCAGAGTGGAGGCGATGTAATAGCGCGCTTCATTCGCGCCAATCTGGTCCAGTTCCTGCCATGGCAGCACGCCCAGAATGCTGATGTTCATCACAAGGTAAAGCGCGCCGACAATTACAATCGAGAGCAGGATTGCACGAGGAATGTTGCGCTCTGGTCGCTTGATCTCTGCTCCTAGAAAGCAGACGTTGTAATAGCCCCAATAATCATAGGTGGCCAGCAGCATTGCCGCACCGAGGCCGGTGATGAAGCCGGAAGAAAAATTAAATGCTCCGGGAGCAAACGTGAAAGCCCGCGCAGTGTTGAAGTGGCTGAGCCCGGCCACGATCACCAAAAGAATTGCGCCCAGCACTCCGACAGATAGATAGCGGGCGAGTTGCCCGATGACAGACACGCGGCGGTACAGTAGCCACAAAGCGAGCAGGCAACTTCCCATCGCAACAAATGTGCCGTGAGTAATGAAGAGGCGGAATTCCAGAGCGCCGAGGGGGCCAAGTCCCAACGAGATGGTGTGGTCGGCAACCACATGGGCCAGTGACGGCCAGACAAATTCTGCGTAGCGCGCGATTCCCAGGCACCCGGAAGCGATAGAGAGCGGCGCGCTAAAGATCAGTTGCCAGACAAAAAGGAATGACATCAGCCGGCCTAGCCGCTTAGCGCCGTAACTCTCTTTTAAATATTGATATGAGCCTCCGGCCTGCGGCATGGATGCGCCCAACTCCGCCCAGACAAGGCCGTCACACATGGCCAGCAACGCACCCAGCACCCAGCCAAGCATGGCCTGTGGACCGTGCATGGCATGAATAATGAGCGGAATGGTCACGAACGGCCCCACGCCAATCATGTCAATGATGTTGAGCGCGGTGGCTTCGCGCAGATTGACTTCACGCGCGAGACCGGGCAATGGGGCTTGCGGGGCTTCTGTCATTGATGTCCCGCGCTGACCAGGTTCACAAACAGACGAATCGCTCCCGGCACTCCGGCTGGAAGCTGCCGCGAGAATCCGTAGGCAGAAAATATGTAAATCCCTTTGCCGTAATGCGCCAGCAACAAGCCGCCTTTCTGAGGCGGCTCGCCTGGATCATTGCAAGCCAGCAGCGGCTTGAACTGCGCGTCCCATTGCGACATGAAATAAAGACCGCGCTCCTGCACCCAGCCGTCAAAATCTTTTGCTGAGATTTTGTTCGGCCAGTTGAAGACGCGCTCCTCAGGCGCAAGAATTTCCACCGGCTGCTCTTCCACTGAAACACGCACGTTGGCCTCAGTTGCGGGATATGGAGTGTAATGGCCATCGTTAAACAGCCCGGTGCTCTGGTTGTACTGGACGATCAGTGTCCCACCGCGATTCACATAATCCAGCAGGCGGCGGTTGTGTTCGCGCACATCCGTCCGCGTATCATAAGCGCGAATGCCTACGATAATGGTCCCGTAGCGGCTGAGATCGCCCGAGGCCAGTTCCTGCGGCGTGATGATGCTGGTGTTAAGCCCAACGCTTTGCAGGACGGAAGGAATTTCATCGCCGGTGCCCATGACGTAGCCGACTCTAAGTTGCCCGGGCAGCTTCACGTCCACGGCCTGCACGTTTTCTGTGGCGGGACGATAAGCATAGTAAGAATCGAGATCGGGCCGCGTGATGACTTTGAATCCTTCCGCGTACTGCTTGCCGTTGTATTCAGCGCGCGCCGTAACCTTGTATGTGCCTTCATGCAGGTTCTGCGGCGTGATCTGGAACGCGTAATTGTTCACGTCGCCATCATGGTCAAGATCGACGGCGATTTCGGCGGGCTCGACTTTCCAGCCCTGCGGCGTTTCAAGTTTCAACTTGGCATGGACCGCGCTTTGCACGTTGCTGCGCACGCTCACGCCGATTTGCGATTTGCCTGTACCGCCAACAGGAGCGACAACGACCGGCGATATCAGCAGGACAGAGATCGGCGGGCCGACTGCGAGCGGGCGCTCGGACTGGCCGAGAGTGGGATCGACGAATTTGGTTTTAACAATATTGGAAATTTCACCCGCGCCGATCTCTGTGGCTCCGAATGGTTGGAGCTGGGTGCCAACCTTAAAAGTTGCGCCTGCTACAAGTGGATATCGGGATAATGGGTTTGTGAGCAGCCTGGGATCAGAAACGGCGTACACGGTTTCCGTTTCAGGGTTGCCACGGCTCCAGTAAGGCTGAGTGTATTGCGCATCCGCAGGTACTGTGACCGTGAAAGGATAGCTAATCTCCTCGCCGGGATTCAGCGGTTTGTCGTAGTCTAGCGGCGATCCTTGTGGTTCGATTTTCCAGTTTGGTGCGATGCTCTCCTTGAATCCGGTTGGAATAATGGTGACTTTGCCCCGATTGTACAGTCTTGCTGTCACCCGGAAAGTTTGCCCTGGCACAGCCATACTGATGGTCTGCTCCATGCGCGGAAAATAAGAAGGTCCCGGGGGCGGCCCGGGAGGATTGACTGTAGCCTCGAAATAAATACCTAATGCTTCATTGGCTGCGGCTTGAAGCTGCTCCAGTTTTGAACGTAGCGAGACCAGCACTTCCGCTTTTGCCGCATCGGCAAGCTGAGATTCCTGAATCTGCTTGATCAACTTTTCGGTTTCCGTACGACCAGCGGTCAACTCCGGTGCGCATGCCGAGGGATTTTCGATAGAAAAAGCCTTGTTGGCCGCACCAACATGCTTCTCGAGCGATTCAAGCGCAGGCTTCAGGAACGGTACTTTTGTTTCTTCCCCACCCAACCGCGCCGCCATCCCGACCAGCGAAGTATCAATGCCGTCGAGGAAATCGTTTTCGTGCGCAGCCGGCTTGGGCAGCGTGGAATCCGTCAGCTTGTAATAGGTGTAACGCGGCCCCGGCGGCACACGTATCCCGCCGGTGCCTTGCGACGTCTGGTGCGCCAGGCCCTCTAGCGCGAACTGCGTGTAAGACATGCCGAGCAGCGGAGAGTATTCGCCGATGTTCAATTTGACTGTGTAGTCTTCATCCCCCACGTTGCCGCCTTGGAACATGCGCGGCGGGTTGCCGACGTACAGCTTGCGCGGCTGCCAGGGAAGAAGACCTTCCTTGATTTGTTCCGGAAATTTAGCCGGATCGCCGGCAGCGCGGAAAGCCTCCACGGTGAGAATCGCAGATGCCTGATGATGGCCGTGGCCATCGCGCGGCGTGCCGCTGAAGCGGGCAATCAAAATATCCGGGCGGAAGGTGCGGATCGTCCGCACTATGTCGCCTAACGCGATATCGTGACCGTGCCATTTGTTGAAGGTCTCTTCCGCGGTCTTGGAAAACCCAAAATCCGTAACGTGACTGAAGCGCTGCTCTACGCCGTAATATTTATCGGCTTCCAGAAGCTCCAAAGTGCGCAGGATGCCCAACTCGTCGGAGCTTTCCGTGCCGAACTTGTTCTGGCCGCCTTCACCGCGCGTGACCGTAAACAGCAAAACGCTGGCGCCTTTGCCGCGGGCTTCCAGCGTGAGCATGCCGCCGTCTTCATCGTCGGGGTGCGCGACCACCTGCATAATGCGCGCCGTGGTCTTGAGTTTTGTCAACAACTGGGCAAGATGAAGCGCGCCCAGATCTTCCGGCAGCGGACGCGTGTCTGAATGAAGGCTAGCAACAGGAAATAAAAGCAAGCAGGCGCAGGCAAGCGCCTGGCGGATGAGCTTTAAGCACATGGCGACCATTGTCTCTGTTAGACGGCTATTCCGGCAAACCGGGTTCAATTTTGTGGCGGACGGAAAAAGGAAGCTGCGCGTAAACTTAGGGACTGGAGACGATTTCAAATGACGATGCAGGCAACAGCAATGGGCATGCGGCCGCGAAACCTTGGCCGCAGTACCTGCGCGATCATTCTGGGATTTGTTGCAGTGGTTGCTCTTTCACTCGGTACTGACGAGGTGCTGCATTTACTCAAGGTCTACCCACCCTGGGGACAGCCCATGTTTGAACCGCGATTGAACCTTCTGGCATTGTCTTACCGGATTGTTTACACCATCATGGGCAGCTATATAGCCGCAAGATTTGCGCCGCGCAATCCCATGCGCCACGCAATGATTCTGGGCGCAATTGGATTTGTTCTAAGCATTCCCCCGGTGATATTCATTGCCACTCACACAAACCTGGGACCTGCCTGGTATCCAATCGCCCTGGTGGTCACCGCTTTGCCGTGCGCTTGGCTTGGCGGATTCCTTTACCAGAAGAAGCAGGCTCACGGGTAAGCGTTCGCGGCATCGAAGTAAGAATCGAAATAAAACAGGAGCCTTTCACATGCCAAAAATCACGCCCTTTCTCTGGTTCGACGGCCAAGCGGAAGAAGCCGTGAATTTTTATGTTTCTATCTTCAAGAATTCCAAAATTGTGAGCATGGCGCGCTATGGCGACGCCGGGCCCGGGCCTAAGGGAAGCGTGATGACCGCGGCGTTTCAACTGGAAGGCCAGGACTTTGTCGCGTTGAACGGCGGGCCGCAATTCAAATTTACGCCAGCAATATCGTTCGTGGTGAACTGCGAGTCTCAGCAAGAGGTGGACGATCTGTGGGAAAAGCTTTCAGCGGGCGGCCGAACAGACCGGTGCGGCTGGCTGCAGGATAAATATGGCGTGTCGTGGCAAATTGTGCCGACCATCCTGAGCAAGCTGCTGCAGGACAAAGACCCGGAAAAAGCAAAACGAGTGATGCAGGCGATGCTGCAAATGGACAAGCTCGATATCAGCAAACTGCAGCAAGCTTCTGAACAAGCGTAGCGCGGAGGTAAGAGCGATTTGTGCGGCATTCATGGCTCCGCGTATGCTGTGGGAACGGTGGCGTGCCAAGGATGCCAATCAAGATTACGTCCAAGCGTCTAAGTTGTCTTCTCCTCCTGCTATCTTTCAGCAGTGCCCTGGCCACGCCGCAACAAGCGGAAGAACCAACCACAGATTCAGTTTTCGCCGAAGCTCCTTTCGCCCAATGGGCCGCCCAGGGCAATCACCAGGAAGTGCCCTGGCAGGTACAGACGTCTGCCGACCGGCTTTCTTTTCATCAGCGGCTGATCGCCACGATCCAGGTGCAGGTGCCGGGACCGGAGATGTTGAAGCGCAGTCATGACGAGCACATTACGCTGTTGGTGGAGGTGAGGAATGGGCAGGGCGTCTCTGCGCGGAATTTTGGGCTGTTAGATCTGGCTGAACTTAAGCCGGAGATGAAGCGCAGCGACGTTGAATTTTCATGGCAGGCATTTGCCGTGCCGGGGCAGTATGAGCTTTCTGTGGCGCTGTGGGACAAGAAAACCGGCGAGCATAATTTTCTGCGTCGTCTGTTTCATGTGGACGCCTACCGGAACGATCCGTTGCCGGAGATGTGGCGCGGTCTCCCGGTGTTCGAATTCTGGTCAACCAAGCGTGATGGGCCGGATTACATGTTTCACACCGATATTGACGGGCGCCCAAACCTGGCGCTGGTGACCCGCCGGCCGATTGAGATGGAAGTGCTGTTTGACATGACGCCTTCGTCGGAAATCTTTCGCGGCAGCTACGGCTATTACAACCATTATCTTGGCGCGGCGCTACCCACGTTCAAGCTTCTGAACCAGATCGATATCAAAAATGGCTCCCGCACCGCCGCAGCCCTGGATCTGGTGCAGCGCCACGTCGTCTTTGAACAGGACGACGGCAGCAACCTGGACTGGGCAGTCTTGCGCAAAACGCTTTCTCCGGACAGTGGGCCCGGAACTGTAAGCGTGAAGGACCTGCAAAACAAGCAGCAGAGCCCGGTGTATCTGCGGGAAGAGATCGTGCGTCGGCTGAAGGCCGGGTTGGAGCAAGAGAGCAAAGCCGGAGAAAGACCATTGCATGTGTTTGTTCTGCTGGGAAGCCCAATGGATTTTTATATGTTTCCCAAGCTGCCGGAAATTGAAATGGGCAATGAAAAGGACTGCGTCATTTACTATCTGCAGTTTGAATTCAGCCGGGGGGAAGGAATTACCGGGGCAATCAATAATGTGGAGAAGATGTTGAAACCGCTGAAGATGCGCAGTTTTGAGATGCGGTCAGCGGACGATGTAAGGCGGGCGCTGGGGAAGATGCTAGATGAGCTAGGCAGGCTGTAGAACTCTGGATATAAACAAATAAACTCGGAGGGCGGCACGCAGGACGTGTCCATCTATAGGCCTCGAGGTGTTTGCAAAAAAAGCCTACGACTCTCAAGCCAAACAAAAGGTCACAAGCTCTGAGCATTTCGAGCAAGCATCCTTACCCATACCGCATCAGGGTTCTCACACGAGCAAAGTTAACGAATCTCCCTGGCGCAGAAGCTCTGGTTGTCTAAACCAGAGACTCTGTTTTCCCATTACGAAATTTCAGAAACAGAAAAATTACACGTCTTCCATCCGTCCTTCTTTCCGGCGCGTTAGGATTTTCGCGTTCGAAAGGAGTATCGAGATATGAACTCTAAAAAAATCATTCTCAAACTTGCCCTGCTGGCGCTCGGTCTGGCTACGCTCCACGTGGCGGCTACTCCGGCAAAAGCCACTGGAATTTGCTGGTTTAGCATTTGTAGCGCCGGAGGCGGTGGTCATTGCGGTTATGCTCCCAGGGAAGAGTGTGGCGTCTGCTATCAAGATGACGGATCCGAGGTACCCGATCCCGAAGAGTGTGGCGGTAACTTTTAAATAACAGTTAACAGCGGCTGACGGCTTACACCCAGCGGCAGCCGCACTGTTGAGTCAGTGAGGCAATCCATGGAAAACAGCTCTCCCAGATCAGCCGCAAAGTGGTTCGAAATTGCCGCGAATATTTCCATCGTCATTGTGGCCGTGGTGATCGTAATCTTTTTTGTCCGGAATTATTTTCAGGCTTCAAAAGCTTCGCCCTCTGCGATTGCCGCCGGAGCCAAGCTCACAGGACAGCCCGTGAACTGGCACGCTAGTCCGAAAAATGTCGTGCTCGTCCTCTCCACCACCTGTCACTTTTGCAAAGAGAGCAGCGGGTTCTATCGCAAGCTGGCCGAGGATTGCCGGAGCCATGCAAGAACGGTTGCTTTCTTCCCTCAGACTCCCGAAGAAGCGCAAGCCTATCTGAGGATCGAAGACGTGAAAGTGGACGAAGTCAAACATGCGGATTTCCAGTCCTTACAGATTGGCGGGACGCCCACTCTGCTTCTGGTCGACAGTAACGGTGTAGTGCAGAAGGTCTGGCTCGGCAAATTGCCAGAAGCAAAGGAAAAAGAGGTCTTGGAACAGAGCTGCCGCGGCTGAATGCGTAAGAATGTCGAGTCTGAGGGCGATTGTTCTTTACCTGCAATAACTTGAGTGGAGAGCCTTGCCATCTCAACGTCTATTTATCCAGAGCTGCGAGCGAGTCAGCCCTTGCTTGCCGATCACTGGTCAGCTGCGTTGACCATGTCTGCCTAAAAGGTCCGAATCACGGCGGGCCGGAACGCTAGACGCTGACGCCAGACATTGGCAAGCTGACGCTTGCCAATCCCCGCAACTTACGCGATAATAACAACTTGCCCAGTTTGTCTGGGCGTCAATCAGGAAAGGATTCAGTGCAACTGTGCTAATGATTCGATTGGCGCGCATTGGTGCGCGCAAGCAGCCTTATTACCGTGTGGTGGTGATTGATAAAGAGCGTGCACGCAATGGACGCTCCGTGGAAGTGGTGGGACTTTACAATCCCCGCACCAATCCCACTACAATCGACTTGAAACATGATCGTATTGATTATTGGGTCTCAAAGGGCGCGCAGCTTTCTGACACAGTGGGCCGTCTGCTCACTAAAGCAAAAGCTGCACCGGCGCCGGCGGCCTAGGCAGGAAAGCAAGGAGTCAGTTCCTTTTTCCGGGACATTGAGTAAGAGAATTTTGGGCCCCCAGCTTAGCTAGGTGAAGGACTCCCCATGACGGAAACGGGCGGCGATATGCGTATGCTCGTGGAGCAAATTGCTCAGGCTCTTGTAGACGCTCCAGAACAAGTTCAAGTTACGCCGGTTGAAGACGGCGATGCCACAATTTTGGAATTGCGCGTGGCGGCAACAGACCTGGGTAAGGTGATTGGCCGGCAGGGACGCACAGCCAAATCAATCCGCACGCTACTGGGCGCGGCCAGCATGAAGTACAAGAAACGCTACATGCTGGAAATTATTGAAGACGAAGATGAAGAGGAAAGTGGCCCGGCGGAGTAGCTTGCTGATCTTTCTGCCCTGATCTGGCCCGGCAGCGCGGATGACTGAGGAAGCTGAGTTCGTCACGATTGCCCGGGTGGCAAAAACGCAGGGACGCCACGGCGAAGTTGCCGCAACCTTGCTCACCGATTTCCCCGAGCTGTTTGAAAAGCGCCGTAAACTTTTTGCGCTTGGCGAAAGCGACAGAAAGCAGAACGGCGCGGCTGATGTGGCGCGTCGGCAACTGGAACTGGACGAGCACTGGTTCCACAAAGGTATGGTAGTCCTGAAGTTCGCCGGCGTGGATTCCATCAGCGATGCGGAAACGCTGGTGGGCAGCGAAATCCAGATTCCGCGCAGCGAACGAGCTGCTTTAGGTAGTGACGAGTTTTATGTAAGCGATCTCATTGGCTGCAACGTGGCTGATTCCGGCCGGGAGATTGGCCGCATTAAAGATGTACAGTTTGGCAGCGGAGAGGCACCGCTGCTGGTGATTGAGGGCGAGAAGGAATATCTGGTCCCGTTTGCCGCCGCTTATATTGAAAAGATTGCGCTTGAGCAGAAGCGCCTGGAAATGAAACTTCCGGAAGGTCTGCTTGAGCTGGATGCGCCGCTGAACCAGGAAGAAAAGCAGCGGCAGCACAAGAAATCTTGATCAGGTCTTCGCAAATGAAGTTCGAGATCGTAACTATTTTTCCGGACTTTTTTAGCGGGCCACTGGATTACGGCATTGTGCGCAGGGCGCGCGAGGCCTCGTTCATTGAAATAAAGATTCACGACCTGCGGGCCTTTACCACGGACCGGCACAAGACGGTGGATGACCGTCCGTTTGGCGGTGGTGAAGGAATGGTGTTGAAGCCGGAACCGCTGTTTGAATGCGTAGAGTCGTTGAAACTGGCGACGCGCGAGCAACGACTGGCGGGCGAGGCGAAAGAGACTGTGGTTTTGCTGTCGCCCCAGGGGCGGATGTTCACGCAGGCAGTGGCGGAAGAGATGGCCGCGCTGGAGCGGATTGTTTTGATCTGTGGGCGATATGAAGGCATTGATGAACGAGTTGCCGAAAGTCTGGCCGATCAGGAGATTTCAATCGGCGACTACGTTCTGAGTGGCGGCGAACTGGGCGCAGCGGTGATGATTGATACCATCACGCGGCTGGTGCCGGGCGCGCTGGGAAATGCGGCGTCTGCAAGGCAGGAAAGCTTCAGCGGCGTGCAGAAAATCGACATGGATGGGCCGGACAGCACATGCGGATCAGGCGGGTTGCTGGATTATCCGCATTACACGCGACCGACGGAGTTTCGCGGGATGGCAGTGCCGGAAGTTTTGATCGGCGGCAACCATGAGCAGATACGCAAGTGGCGCCGGGGCAAAGCGCTGGAAAAGACATTGCGTAATCGTCCGGACCTGCTGAAACGGCAGCCGCTGAGTGAGGAAGACAAGAAGTTTTTGGCCGAGATCGGCAAGAGTAGCAAATAGCAACTAACAAGTGGTATTTGCTGCAAGACTTCGGTAGTTGGGCTGAGCAAGGCCGCTTGGATCTTTCAGCCAAGTACTAAATACTAAGTACCATTTGCTAGCTGCTAATTGCTAAAATTAAAAGAAGAGATAAAGAAGGAAAAGACCATGTCACAGCACCCTATTATGGAAAAACTGGCTGCCAAGCTGCAGCGCAAGGACATTCCTGACGTTAAGCCGGGCGATAGCGTCCGCGTTCAGGTAAAGATCAAAGAAGGCGACAAAGAGCGCGTACAGGCGTTTGAAGGCACCGTGATTTCCATGCGCAGCGGTCCGCAAGGCAGTTTTACTGTACGCAAAGTCAGCTTTGGCCAAGGTGTGGAACGTATCTTCCCATTCAACTCCAAGGTGCTGGATAAAGTTGAGGTCGTGCGCTCAAACCAGGTCCGCCGCGCCAAGTTGTTTTACCTGCGCGAGCTCAAAGGCAAAGCCGCCCGCCTGCGTGAAGTGGATCATCGCGCTGTGGCGGCCAAGGCTGAAGCTGAGACTGCCGCGCAAGCCGAATAACTTCTTACCTCGCTCCACGAGCTGCGGAAGAAAATTCCGCAGCTTTTTCTTTTTTCCACTCGTCGCTAGGGCATAATAAACCACAGACCTTCTTCGGCCATCGATCCTCATGACTGATTCCGCTTCCACGCGTAACGCCCCGTCAGAACTTTTTGAGGGAGCGTATTACTCCATTGCCGACGGCGACGATTTCAGTATTGCCAAAGTACTGAAGCTGGAGCCAGAGATCGTCCACGTGAGGATCTACAAGCAGCACTTTTCACAGCGCCCGCGGTCTATTGATCCTGCTGCGCTTACTCTGGGAACCATTCACGATAAAGACGGCTTCGGGATGGGCCATTTGCCGCTCCGGCTGGCAACTTTTATGGAGAGCGACCCGATTTTCCTGACGCATGTTGAAGTTACACCCCAGGAACTTGAGGGGTACAATGTTTGGAAAGAAAGCGCCGGTGGAGGCGTCTGGGAATAATGTCGTCCGCACCGCAACCCGCACGCATCAAGCGCAAGAAGCGCGTCATCCCGGTGAATCCGGCAACGGGGCTGCCGTTTTCCAAAGGCACCATGAAGATGCGGCTGCTCAAGCGGCTGAAGTGCACCCAGAAATTTGAAAAGCTGGCATGGGAATCCGGCGCGCGCCTCGTGGCTGGCGTGGACGAAGTTGGTCGCGGCTGCCTGTTTGGCCCAGTGGTGGCCGGAGCGGTCATTCTTGAACCGGGCTATCGCATCAAGGGCCTGCGCGATTCCAAGCTGATTGACCAGAAGACCCGCGAGACTCTGGCCGAGCGAATCAAGCAGCATGCGATTGCCTACGCCGTTGCAGCCGTGGACGTGGCGCGCATCGACCAGATCAATATTTACTGGGCGTCATTGCTGGCCATGCGGGAAGCCGTGGCGCAGCTTGCGCCCTCGCCTGACCATCTGCTGGTGGACGCCGTGCGCGTGAACTGGGACTGCCCTCAGACCAAAATCATCCATGGCGACGCGCTTTCCATCTCGATTGCCGCCGCTTCCATCATCGCCAAGGTCCATCGCGACGAAATGATCCGCCGCTGGGCTCCGGTCTATCCTGAGTACGATCTGGCGTCGAACAAGGGCTACCGCTCACCCAAACATCTGGCGGCGCTCAATGAACTGGGCCCTACGCCACTGCACCGGCTGTCATTCGCTCCCGTCTGGATGTGCAATGGGGTGCAGCAGGACGAGTTTGAGTGGGATGAGGAGGAAGAAGCAATTGGCAATTAGAAATTGGTAATTAGCCAAAGCCTATTTACGCATGAATGGTCCGAACGGCTGTTTGCGTTATCTTACCCACGCCGTCCAGAGATTCTGAAAGTCACAATGATGACCTTTCTCCCTGGAAACCTTTTCCAAGTGCGATTTTTTCTGGAAAACTGAAACGCCGAGGGTTATGCTTCTTTTGTCGCCTCGGGTTCCACCCTGTCTCGCACGTTCAGTATTCCTCCTACGATAGTGGCGTCCTCCAGGCACCCCAGGAATGTTAGAGTACGGTCCACCAATTTTGTGCGAGCAATTTACTTCGGTGGGTGACAAAGTGGGCTCCGTCGCGCGAATGAAGGTGGTCCATGAGCAAGAAAAAAGGCCGATCAGAGAAGAAGACTACACTCTTCGGACGCACATACATACAACATTACGATTCTGAGGGAAACAAAAGAGGTACCAGCGAGAGGAAGACTACTCTCTTTGGGAATAGCTATACACAACATACAGATCGCGATGGGAACCGCACCGGCAAGAGCGAACGGAAAACGACGTTGTTCGGCCGGCAATACACCCAAAAATACGATTCGGAAGGCAACAAGAGCGGGACAAGCGAAAAAAAGACTACATGGCTCGGCAACAAGTACACCCAACACTACGACGCCGAGGGCAACAAGACTGACCGAAGCGAGAACAAACAAACGCTGTTCGGCGCTAGATACGTGGAGCGCTATGGAGAAGAGACAAGGAGCGCCTCCTCAGGAACAGCCCAATCATACAATTCATCCGGTACGAGCAGCACAGCTTACGGAGCCAGCGCAGCTGGAAGTACGTCGTCGCACTCCAATTCCGGCCCCGTAATCTTTCTAATCGTGGGAGCTCTGGCGGCAATCCTGGTTTACAAATCCGGGATGCTCACAGCGGGACATTCGACGACGGCAACAAGCAAGACGAGCGCGAGAATAATCTCGATCGCAGGAACCCGCTGGCAGGGAAAAGTCGGGCGCGCACCAGCGTCTCTTGAGATCTTCCAGCAGACGACAGTCGAAAGCTGGAAAGCTCGCCTTCGTTACACCGGCATCGCGGAAGATCTTGCGGTTAGAGTCAATGCCGACGGCAGCCTCACTCTAGCAGGAACAGGATATAGACGAGAGGCGGGCGTTGGACCGTTCGTCTTGGATGCACTCTCGGGCGGACTTTCGCGAGACGGACGCCACCTACGCGGCTCATTGATCGACGGAGACGGCCGGCACGGCCAATGGAGTCTTACAAAAATAGAAGGCGACCCAGCATCAGCCATCATCAATGTGCTCGATGTTGATACCGCTATTACCCATTGGCAGGGGACGATCGGCAAAGCTGCAGCTTCCATCGACATTTTTCCCCGCACCGCGACCGGCGAGTGGACAGCTAGAGGAATCTATTACGGAGTTGTTGAAGATCTAGAACTCCTGGTGCAGGATGATGGCACCCTTGTGTTCAGCGGCAGGCGCTATCAGTTGCAGTCCGAGGCTGCTCCGTTTGCACTCAGCACATTTTTTGGAAAGCTATCCAGCGACGGGAACCGCATCCGAGGTTTACGTATAGACGCTGAGGGCAAACGCGAATCGTGGCAAGTTTCACAAACACGGCGTATCGAGCAACCTGTTCAAGACGCGACGGCAAATCTCAAATAGCGGTATGCCTTTGGTCGGGTTGTTCTCTATTCAATGCATCGGATCATTCTTTGGCGGCTTAAAGCCGGGTCCTTTAGGCGCTTTTTAACGCGCGGCTGATGCCGTGCTCTTCTACGGTAGGGCAGCGTGCTGTCAGACTGGCAGCGCGATTGCCTGGCAGCGGCTAAACAGGCTGTGAAAAGTCAGCTTTTTCGATCTGTAACTTTGCCTCAGGTGCTGAAGCCCGAATTTTATAGCGCGGCCTTGAAAAGGGCCGCTCTCCACCGAATCGGGCTACAGCAAATTCGAAAACGGCTAGAGTCTGGATCCTTACCGCTCCGCCTGCATAGTTCCTCCCCTTCCGCCGTTCTATCCCAGGATTCCAGAGATTCTGAAAAATGCACCGTAACCTTTCAGCTCTGGCGGCGGTTTACCTCTATAGAAGCAGCTTGAGGCAGTAAGGCTTTAAAGAAGCAGGGCTTCAGGCAGTAGACCCGGGCACCCGAGGGGGGCACAAGTTGAACGCTGTTGCCAATCTTGCCAACTTAACCAGCTTGAACGACGAACGGCTCTTGATCCAGGCGGCACAGAGCGATCCGAGCCGCTTTGCCGAGCTTTATGAGAGCAACTTCAACCGCGTTTACGCGTTTGTGGCGCGGCGCGTAAAAGACCGCGAAGAAGCGCAGGACGTAACAGCGGAAGTCTTTCATCAGGCGCTTAAGAATCTCAGTCGCTTCCAGTGGCGAGGCGTGCCTTTTGCGGCGTGGCTGTTGCGGATCGCCGCCAATGCCCTGGCTGATCGCTGGCAGCGCGCGGGCCGGGAAGTCCCTGCGGACAGCGCGGAACTGGAAGCTGAAGCGGGTCCTGCGGACGTGATCGAGATAGAGCAGCGCGCCATGCTGTTCCAGTTGGTGGACAGACTGCCATCCGATCAAAGGCTGGTAGTGGTAAGAAGATTCGTTGAGCAGAAGAGCATCCGCGAGATCGCGCAGGAACTGGGACGGTCAGAAGGCGCGGTGAAACAGCTGCAATTTCGCGCGCTGGAGACGCTACGGGAACAAGTGAGGAAATCCAATGAGTAATATTTCGGTTTACGACGAACTCGATCAGGCCATCGAACAGATGCTCCAGCCCCAGCTCGTGCAAAAGCGGCGCGATCCGGGAGCCCCGTCTCAGGCCGATGAGGGGAACATTCGCGAACTGGTGGAGCTGGCGACTGACCTGCGTGATTTGCCTCGGGCCAATTTTAAGTCGCGCTTGAAGCTCGAACTGGAGTGGGAAGCCGCCGGACGGAGCGTTTCGAGCGACTTGGAACGAAATAGCGTTCGTGCAGCGGGTACTGGAGATGGCGCCATTTTGCCGAGCCTGTTTGGCAAGAACTGGGCGGGATATCCGGTGCGGCGCATTCACTTTGCGCTTTCTGTAGCACTGCACGGAGTGATGGCCTTTTTGATCGGCGCAACTTTCCTGATGGTCAAGAGCTATGTTCCACGGATCGATTCGCGGCCTATTGTGACCGTAAGACTTGAACCGTACATTGTGCCTGCTGGTTTACACCCCAGCAACGGCGGAGGAAGTGGCGGAGCAGCGGATCGAATCCGGGCGAGCAAAGGCATGGCCCCGCCGGCGGCGCGTGAACAGTTAACGCCGCCGATCATCCTGCGCAACAACACACAACCGCGTCTCGCGGCGGCAGCAACCGTGATTGCGCCACCGGACCTGAGTTTGCCCCGGACGCGAGAGATTGGCGATCCATTGTCGGTTCTCACCACGCCTTCAAACGGAGCTGGTGTTGGCGGCGGCATAGGAGGAAGAGCCGGCGGTGGAGTTGGTGGTGATGGCGGCCCGGGGCGAGGACCAGGATCGGGAGGCGGCTGTTGTGGGAACATTTACTCGCCAGGGAATGGCGTGAGCATTCCTCGCGCTATCTACTCACCGGAGCCAGAGTTTTCAGAAGAGGCGCGCAGAAGCAAGTACCAGGGAGAAGTAACCTTACTGGCGACCATAGGCGCTGATGGACGTACTCGGGATTTGCTGGTTGTGCGATCGCTGGGAATGGGGCTGGATGAGAAAGCTATAGAAGCGGTGCGCACCTGGCGATTTGAACCGGCAAAAAAAGACGGCCGTCCTGTAGCGGTCCAGATGAATATCATCGTCAGCTTTCATCTTTTTTAAAGCTCCTTCCGAGAACGATTAGAATGAGAAAGTACGCTCTGCCGGTCGTGCAAAAAAGAGCTGCGGTGTTCACGAACCATTGCTGAACAAATCAATCAACCAAGCCCTGTTTTCTCAGCAATGGTAGGGACCCGCGGCTTCTTTAACTTATCCCTCAAGCATATGGCTCGAGTTGGTCTCGTTTTCTATCCGCTTCGGCCCTGCCGTTCCTTCACCATCTTTTTAATCAAATCCACTGGCATGGGATGATCGAGCGGGAAATGGACGGTTCCTTTCGCGGTGGAGAAATCCTTGAGCTCATCCTTGAATGTGTCAATCAGGGCGGCGGTAGGGAACAGGCTGCAGTGGTTGGCAAACGCCGCGTACCACACCAGCACCTTCTTGTGTTTGAATGCTGGAATCTTGTAGCTGATGATCTCAGTGGCCTCCGGCGGTACAACTGAGCGGATTGCCTCGCGAATCTGGGTCAGTGCGCTGCGGGCGGGTTCCGGGACGGCGGCAAAATATTCTTCCACCGTTTGTGGAGCGGACTTCTTCTCCGGTGAACCTTTCGTTTTTGCCGTGCGAAGTTTGGAAGCTGCGGGTCTTGCAGTAGTCTTTTTCTTGCGTCCGTGGTGGCGCTGTGTAGCGGTGCGCTGGCCGGGTTTCTTCATGCAGTAATGATAGAAGGATGTTTATTTCGGAGTCCATGTTGCCGCAAATAAATCTCTCTTTGCGTCTTTGCGTGTTTATTCACCTCTGAAAGGTTCTACTTGCCTGGGGACGTATCTGCATGCACAGTAGCCGGCGGGCTCGTGGCGGTGTACTTTTCCGCAAGCCTGCGCGAACCAGCCCACACCAATTGCAGGCCGGCAAAAATTGCAATCATGGCAACAGCTGTTTTGAGTCGCGTTGCTGAAATTTTGCGCGCCAGCACACAGCCGAGCACCACGCCTGGGATGCCACCGGCCAGAAGCTGAAAAAGCACAGGCATGTTCATGGAGCCAAAACTCCAGTGAAACGCACTGCCAATCACTGCCAATACCAACCCAAATAGCAGGTCAGTCCCCACGACTTGAGCTGGAGTCATCTCTGAATAGTTCAGCAGCAAGACAGTTCCAAGTGCGCCTGCGCCCGCCGACGAAAATCCTGATTCAATACCAATGGGCAACGCGAGCCAGGGAAGCCATCGCGAGTTCTTTCGTGCAAACGACTGGTTTTGTATGCGACGAATAAACGTCACACTGCTCGATGCCATCAGAACGGCGCCCAGCAGAATGATTACAAGCGGGCTGCCTGCATTTCGGTTCAACAGGCGAAGTATCACAATGCCTATCAGCAGGCCAGGAACTGCGCCCAGCAACAAGAGCCGGAGATACCTTGAGTGAATGTGCTTGCCCGCCAGATAAAAAGGAGCGGCAATCAGCCGCAAAACACCGGCAAAGAAAAAAGCTGTGCCCACAGCCTCGCCTGAACCTAAACCTGCAATCAGGACCAGAGCCGGAACCGTAAAACTTCCGCCGCCGATTCCGGTCATTCCTACCGCCAGGGCGATGATGAATCCAATTACGGAATACATTACTGCGCCCTCTCGGAAAACGTGTGAATGCCGCATTCCAGTTTTTTGCCGTTCCAGCGGCCCGACCGTGCATTGCTGGGATCATCTGGAATCTTTGTGCACGGTTCGCAGCCGATGCTCAAATAACCCTGATCGTATTGCGGCAGATAATCCAGGCCGTTGCTGGTGGTGTAATCCCATACCTGTTGCCAACTCCAATCTGCCAGAAGACTTGCTTTTAAAAGATTCTTGCCGCTCGGCAAACGGTGCTGCTCCGCTTTCTTAAGGTTCTTCCGTGTAGGGGACTGCTCGCGCCGCAAGCCGGTAAACCAGATTTCATACGGCTCCAGCGCTTGCATCAATGGTTCCACCTTGCGCAGTTGGCAGCACTGCGTAGGATTAGCCACATACAGGATCCCTAGTTCAGACTCCTGCTGCTCGACGGTTCGTTGAGGAGTTACATTCACCAGATTCAGCTTCCACTCACGGGTGATGCGGTCGCGGTATTCATACGTCTGGGCAAAGTGGTAGCCGGTTTCAAGAAACAAGACTGGAATCGAGGGGAGCCGCTTGCGCAGCAGGTCCAGCACAATCATGTCCTCAGCCTGGAAGCTGCATGTGAGACATGCGGGCCGACCTTGGTTCGCGCTCAGGATGGCATCCAGAGCTGCGTCCGCGGCCAGGTTCTCAAGGCTTTCAGCGATTGACAGTGTGCTCATTTCGATTCCCTTCCTTTACTCTTGCCTTTTATTTGCGATCCGCAACGATTCAGCCAGCGGCAACACTTGCTGCACGGCCTCAGCAGCCAGTTCCAAAGTATCCAGATCAAAATGGCCGCTGCCAGCTACGGTTTTCATCTCTGCCCGCTCTTCCGGTCCCAGAGAGGGGTTTATGTAGATCACCACAAACCCTGTTGCATACAGGATTGCCCACTGATCTCTGGCAGAAAGCAGAGAGGTTTTGTCCGCATTCACAACAATGGCTTCAAATCCTTTTTCAAAAAGCGCGCGCTCCAGCCGCTTTGCCAGCGCTGCTCTCCCGGTGGTTGAGAAAATCGCGGGATAATGCCCGTGCCGCTGGTATCGCTCCAGATTTGTCACCAGATTTTCCGAGTGTGCCTGTGGCAACGGCAGCGCGTCGGCGCTTCCTAAAACAGGCCCTTGGATCATTCCCGCACCCAACGTCGCATTCGTGAGAGGATCAATCACGATGAAGCTGCCGGTCGTCCGGTTCTGCCGATAGGAATCGAAGAAAAGCGGACTATTCGTCTCGACCTCCACGGTCGCAATGTCGTTCATTTGCAACTGCTCTGCTTGTTCCGGCTGCAGACTCTGTATGTCAACGCGGTGAATGATTTTTGTTACTCTGCCGCGCACCTGGCGCGAGGTTTGTTTGACCAGATAATTTTTCCCGACCGTCAGGGGCTGGGCATGCATCCAGACAACCGTGGCTTCAAAACGCTTTGCCACATGGGGAATGTCCTGTCGCACCAGCATGTCGCCGCGGCTCAAATCAATTTCATCGGCAAGTTTGAGCGTCACGGACATGGGAGCAAACGCCTCGCCGAGCTCTCCGTCATAAGTGGCGATGGATTCAACGCGGGATTGCCGGCCAGAAGGAAGCGCTGTCACCACATCCCCCGGACGCACCACGCCGCTGGCAATCTGACCGGCAAATCCACGGAAGCTTGCATCCGGCCGGACCACATACTGCACCGGGAAGCGAAAATCTTTTGTTTGTGGAGAAGCGGCGACCGGGACCGTTTCAAGATGTTCCAGAAATGACGGGCCTGAATACCAGGGCGTTCGCGGGCTGCGCTCAACCACGTTGTCTCCGGCAAGAGCGCTCACCGGAATGCACTGCACATTTGCAATGCCAAGCCGATCGGCAAGCGCGGTAAACTCCTCTTCCAGCATCAGAAACCGCTCTTCACTGAAGTCCACCAGGTCCATTTTGTTGATTGCGGCCAGAACGCTGGGTATCCCCAGCAGTGAAGAGATATAGGCGTGCCGCAGTGTTTGCGGTAAAAGGCCTTTCGTGCCATCCACCAGGATCACAGCCAGGTCTGCTGTAGAGGCGCCAGTGGCCATGTTGCGTGTGTACTGCTCATGGCCCGGCGTGTCAGCGATAATGAATTTTCGTTTTGCAGTTGTGAAGTACCGGTAACCCACGTCAATGGTGATCCCTTGTTCCCGCTCCGCACGCAAACCGTCAGTGAGCAAAGAAAAGTCAATCGGCCCCGTGGAACGATTGATCCTGCTTTTCTTGATGGAAGCAAGCTGGTCTTCATACACCGCTTTTGAATCGTGCAGCAGCCTTCCGATGAGCGTGGACTTGCCATCATCCACACTGCCGGCTGTGGTAAAGCGCAGCAGGTCTTTGCTCAGATTCTGCTTCAGGAACAGCTCGAACTCCCCGCCTTCCACCGTGTTGGCCGCGTGTACCATCAGAAGTAACCCTCCCGCTTCTTCATCTCCATGGAGCCTTCTTCGTCGTGGTCAATCACACGGTTTTCGCGCTCGGAACGCCGGAATGAAATCATTTCCTCAATAATTTCCGGCACGGAGCAGGCGTGCGAGCGGATGGCGCCCGTGCACGGCATGCAGCCCAGGGAGCGCATGCGGCAGCTTAAAATCTGTGTTTTTTCTCCGGGCAGGAGCTGGTTAGGAGAATAGATGACAACAATCGATCCTCCGCGCACCACCGCCTCGCGCTCTTTGGCAAAATAAAGCGGGACGATCGGAATGTTTTCCGTGTGGATGTAGAGCCAGATATCCAGCTCCGTCCAATTGGAGAGCGGGAAGATCCGTATGCTTTCGCCTTTGTCGATGCGCGAGTTGAAAATGTTCCACAACTCAGGGCGCTGGTTCCTGGGGTCCCATTGCCCCTGCGCATCGCGGAAAGAGTAAATCCTCTCTTTGGCGCGCGACTTCTCTTCATCACGCCGTGCACCGCCAAACGCAGCATCAAAACTGCCTTCGCTCAGCGCATCCAGCAGTGATTTGGTCTTCAACAGGCCGCAGCACTTCTGAGTGCCCAGTGCAAACGGATTGGCCCCGGCCGCCAGTGCGTCACGGTTCTGGTGGACGATCAGTTCCGCTCCAATCTCCCCCGTGTAGCGATCGCGGAATTCGATCATTTCGGGAAATTTGTAGCTGGTATCCACGTGCAGCAAAGGGAAGGGAATTTTGCCGGGATAAAATGCCTTTTGCGCCAGCCGCAGCATCACGGAAGAATCTTTGCCAATGGAATAAAGCATGACGGGCCGCGCAAACTCAGCCACGGCTTCACGCAAGATATAAATGCTTTCCGCTTCCAGGAACTTCAAATGGCTCAGTCTGGTTTGTGGGGAAGCCACTTCTTCGCCCAGTCCAATGCCAGGTACTGATGCTCTGAATAACTCTTGTGATATTTGCATTGCTGTTTCCTCATTGCTGTAAATGCACGCAAAAACAAAAACCCACCGGCCATTTCTGGCGGGTGGGTTTTGATTTCTTAAACTAGGCCTAACTTAAGTTAGTAATGCACTAGCCCCCGTCGCCAGAAGACACGCATGCGCAACAGATGCAACACATCTGCATGGTCTTCCGCGACTCACGGGTAAAGATCATTGAGCGCTCAGTATACATAGCGCAAGGTGAGATAGCAACGCCGTCGTGAGGAGTGTTCTTTAATGGGAATCGAACGCTCAAATAACAAACCTCTCCTCGCGGATCATTGAACTGGTCCGCGCTAGGAGAGGTTGAGATCCAGCGAGTAGGAACTTAAGCGACTTGCGAGTGCGATCGCACATATTCCTGCTCGATCATTTGCATCTGGTCTTTTAACCGAAGTTTAACCTTCTTTATACGCACTTCTTCCAGCTTTTCATCTTCCGTCAAGTATCTTTTCTCGATTAGGGAGTGAAGGCGCTGGGAGTATTGGGTGTGTTCACTGGCCAGCCGACGAAACTCTTCGTGACTGGCGAGAAGCTGTTCGCGAACGGAATCCACCATTCTTGAAGAACCTCCTGCGTGTTCTTTCATCGAACGTTAACATAGGCGCAGGGCTGGTTCAATCAAAAATGGCCTCTTTTATGGAAATTTAAATTGCAAAACCAAGGCATCCTCTGCCGGGTTTTGGTAGTAGGTTTTTCTGCGTCCGACCTCAATAAATGCCCATTTCTCATAAAGAGATCGGGCCGCGCGGTTTGACTCCCGCACTTCAAGAAAAACGCTCTTTCCGCCGTGACTGCGGGCCAGATCAAGCAGCTCACCCACCAGCCTCGAACCCAGACCACGACGCCTGGCGGGGCCGGTAACCGCAATGTTTTCAATCTCCCACTCGTCATCCACCTGCCGCGCAACGATGAAACCGACGACCTTTGCCTCCTGCTCCACTACCAGGGCAGTGCGGGACTGAGGCTGGGTTTCGGTTCCTGCTTCTGTCTGGGGCTGGGGTTCCGGCTCATTGAGGGAAAACAGCTTGAGGTATTCAGCCTGGTTCCACTGTGCGGCTGTGACGGAGTGGGATGCGATTTCCACAAGGCGCGGTTGGTCAGACGATCTGGCCGAGCGCACGCGGATCGACATGCCTTAGCGGTTTCCTTTGAAGAAAATCTCAGCGTCAGACCGCCGGAGATAGTTTGCGTCCAACGTTTCAACGGAAACGGTTGCACCCGCGAGCAATTTTCCGGTGCCGATTCGCGCAACCACTTCACTGCCGGGTGCTGTAACGACCACAACAGCGAA
>DASXKZ010000177.1:0-3836 GCA_036496525.1 Candidatus Angelobacter sp. | reverse complement strand
GAGAAACCTTTTTACTATCGAATTCATGTGATCTGCTTACACTCATAGCAGATGAGGGATTTTGGGTGAGAGTTGTATTTCTCAGGTGAAGTTTCTGTGCCTCATCTTCGCCTTGATGTGGCTTCGCCACCGTGGAGGAATTTTCTTTGGGCAAATCTCTGTCCTCGTCTTCCCTCAAATTCAAAGTGGGCGCGTGTTTCATTGGATGTTCATATTGTGCCTTACGATTTGTAAATAATCAGTAAATTACGTTGTAACTTTCGTAACGTCAGGGCCAACTCGCCATTGGTCCTTCGCGTCCAGCGCCAAGCCGTCACTCTGACTGTTTATAATGAGGAATTAACCCATTCGGAGTGAAAATGCGGCCGCCGCTTGAACTCAAGAAGACATTGAATCTTCCTAAAACCGACTTCTCCATGAAGGCAAACCTGCCTCAGAACGAGCCCAAATGGCTTGAGCGCTGGGAGAAGATGGATATTTACGGGAAGATTCGCGAGTCTCGCCGTGGCGCGCCCAGTTATGTCTTGCATGACGGACCTCCGTATGCAAACGGGGCGATCCATGAAGGCCATGCGCTCAATAAATGCCTGAAAGATTTTGTGGTGAAGTCCAAAACCATGGCGGGCTTCGATTCGCCCTACGTTCCCGGATGGGACTGCCACGGCCTGCCGATTGAGATCAAGGTGGATGAAGCTCTCGGCCGCAAAAAGCTGGAGATGCCGGCGATCAAAGTGCGCTGGAAATGCCGCGAGTATGCGCAAAAATATCTCGACATTCAGCGCGAACAGTTTAAGCGCCTGGGAATCCTCGGTCGCTGGGACAAGCCGTATTCCACCATGTCGGCTCAGTATGAGTCGGTAGTCGTCCGCCAGTTGTTTGACTTCATGGAAAATGGCGCGGTCTATAAAGGCCTGCGTCCGGTTTATTGGTGCATCCATGACAAAACAGCTCTGGCGGAAGCCGAGATCGAATACTCCAATCACACCAGCCCCAGCGTGTGGGTGAAATACCGCCTGACCAGCGATCCGGTAAAGATTGATCCGGCGCTGGCGGGCACAAAAGTTTCGACCATGATCTGGACGACGACTCCGTGGACGCTCCCCGCGTCCATGGCTGTGGCATTTCATCCCGATCTTGAATACGTGGCGTTGGAGCATGACGGCGAGCTGTATATCGTCGCCGAAGCTCTGGTCAAAGCGACCATCGACGCGTGCAAGTTTGGAAACCCGACCGTTGCTGCGCGCTTTTCCGGCCGCCAGTTAGAATACGCCACGTTTGCGCATCCATTTCTTGATCGCTCTATCCTTGGCGTGCTGGCGAGTTACGTCACCACGGAGCAAGGCACAGGCGCGGTACATACTGCGCCTTCACACGGCGCGGACGATTTTTACACCGGCGCAAAATACAAGCTTGATCAGCGCACCAAAGTGGATGAAGCAGGCCATTTGCAGGATGGACTCCCCGAGTATGACGGCAAAACAGTTTTTCAGGCGAACCAGCCGATCATCGAACTTTTGAAATCTCGAGGCGTGCTCATGGCGGATGCCAAAATTGAGCACTCGTATCCGCATTGCTGGCGCTGCCATAATCCGGTCATCTTTCGTGCCACCGAGCAGTGGTTCATCTCCATGGAAGCGCCGGTTGACGGCAGCACCTTGCGCCAACGCTCGCTCGATGAGATCAAGAAAGTAAAGTGGATACCGGCCTGGGGTGAAGAGCGCATCAGCAACATGATCGCAACGCGTCCTGACTGGTGCATCTCTCGCCAGCGCGTATGGGGTGTGCCGATTGCTGTATTTTTCTGCGAGGGCTGCGGCAAGCTGCTGGAATCAAAAGAATCGCACAACGCCGTTGTCGATCTCTTTGCGCGTGAAGGCGCGGATGCATGGTATACAAAAGATGCCAAAGACATTTTACCCGCTGGGACAAAGTGCCCCGGCTGCAGCGGCACAGCTTTCCGCAAAGAGACTGATATCATCGACGTATGGTTTGAGTCCGGCTCCAGCCACGCCGCGGTGTTGGGCCATGAGCCTGATCTGCCCTGGCCTGCCGACCTCTACCTTGAAGGCGGCGACCAGTATCGCGGATGGTTTCACTCTTCCCTGCTCGTCGCCGTGGGTACGCGTGGGCATGCACCTTATCGCGCTGTGGCCACCAACGGCTGGACGCTTGATCCCCAGGGTAAGGCCACGTCCAAGTCTCTGGGTAATGGAATCGACCCAGTGGAGATCGCCAAGAAGCTGGGCGGTGAGATCATCCGTCTTTGGGTCGCTTCAGTCGATTTCCAGGAAGACGTTACCGTCTCAGAAGACTTGATGAAGCAGGTCGCGGAAAACTACCGCAAGGTCCGTAATACGTTTAAATATCTGCTAAGCAATCTGCCGGATTTTAATCCCGCGCAGCACGCGGTAAAGTTCGACGATTTGCAGGCGCTTGACAAATACTGGCTTCTGCGCACAGCCAAATTGTCTGATCGCGTGCGCGGATACTACGATAGTTTTGAGTTTCATCGCATCTACCATCTGGTGAATGAATTTGCCGTGGACCTGAGCACCGGCTTCATCGATGTGGTTAAAGATCGTCTGTACACCTCCGCGCCTAACTCGCACGGCAGGCGTTCTGCCCAGACCGCCACGTGGCGCATTGCGGAAGCCCTAGTGCGCCTGGTGGCTCCCATCATGAGTTTTACCGCCGATGAAATCTGGTCATTTCTACCCACTGTCGCCGGACGGCAGGAAAGCGTTCACCTGGCTCACTTTCCCAAAACAGAAGACATCACTGGCGCCGTGAGTGATCCTGCCAGCGCGGAGACGGTCTGGAAGGACTTTGCGACATTGATGAAGGTGCGCGACGCTGCCTTGAAAGCTCTGGAAGTCGCTCGCCAGGAAAAGACCATCGGCAGCGCCTTGGAGGCCGTAGTCACTATTTCTGGCCCGAGCGAGCTTGTGCCGCTGCTGCAACGCTATCGCAATGATCTGCGCTTTCTGCTGATCGTTTCCGGGGTTGAGATAAAACCCAGCTCCGGCGGGAACGGGAACACACCTTTACACGTACTAATTGAAAAAGCGCCGGGACTTAAGTGCGATCGCTGCTGGAATTATTCCACTCATGTCGGAGAAAATGAGCGTTACCCTACAGTATGCGAACGCTGCAGTGCGGCCTTAACAGAGATTGAACAAGAATTGGTAAGTTGACGGGATGCCCTGAACCGCCGGGCGTCCGTGAGCGTCTAAATGGAAACAATGCGCAAGTACCACATCATGATTGCTGCCCTCATCGTCCTGTGTGACAGGATGACAAAGTGGCTTGTATCGCAGAAAATTACCCTGCATGACAGCATTGATATTGTCCCCGGCGTGTTTCGCCTGACGCACGTTCAGAACCAGGGTGCGGCCTTTGGCCTGTTCGCCGAGTCTCCCTCGGAGTGGCGTGTGGCCATGCTCATCCTGTTTTCATTGGCAGCTCTGGCCGTAGTCTCTGCCCTGCTCTGGAAGAATGGCAATGCCCTTAACACTACCGCCATCGCTCTCTCACTGGTATTTGGCGGCGCGCTGGGCAATCTTTGGGACCGCGTGACCAGCGGGCGCGTCATCGACTTTATTGACTTCTATCTCGGCTCGCATCACTGGCCGGCATTCAATATTGCCGACAGCGCCATCGTTGTGGGTGCGCTCCTGCTGTTGAGTGAAATCTTTCTTACGCCGCAAGAAGAAAAGCCCCGGGAAGAGAAAGTGGCCACGCAGTAAAATTACTTCATGCCTAAGCGCCCTCTGCTGATCGCACTTGCCGTGCTGCTGCTGGATCGGGTTACCAAGTGGGCAATCGCGCAAACCATT
>DASXKZ010000176.1:0-24101 GCA_036496525.1 Candidatus Angelobacter sp. | reverse complement strand
TGCCCCAAATGCATGCGTAAGTTCAGGACTGTTCCTTCAGTAGTGGAACATTCTGGCTGGGTGTACTGCTCGGTTTGTGGAACACGCATGACTATCTCTGAACCTAAGCCGGTTAGCGCTCTATCCAAGGACCGCGCCGTGGCTAAATAATACCTGCGCTCTCATTCAGCACGGCTCATGCGAGGAGAAGTGCGCCATCCATAGCCGATGGTTACCAAACCATTTACCAGCCGGAGGCACACAGAAGCCTTGTCCCAAAGTTACCTGCTTAAGGCAGTTTTGGCGTTGTCTGGGGCAGGGATCATGCACTAAGCTTGCTCAACAAGGTCCTTGGAGAAATAAATGTTCCACCCCAGATTCCGGATGGCGGTCTGCTGTCTCTTTGTTTTTGCAGGAATCGCCTCGGGTCAGCGCTCGATGCATGATCAGTCGCCGCGCCAGGCCCTGATTGAGATGCTTTCCGGTGGTGAAGTGCCGTTCAAGAAGCATTTGACGCTGGAAATGCAGAGCAAACTTCAGAATCTAATGAAGGGCTCGCCCGATAACGCGCCCAACCCTCTGCTGGCCCTGACGGACGCAAAATCTTCGGGGGTGAACGGATTCCAGTCTTTCGATATCGGCCCTATTCTCTTTGCCTTCAGTAATCCTGACGACCATGAACGTTATGAAATAGAAATTGATAGCGATGAGCAGCGTGGTGACGAGGCCACCATGGAGCTCTCACTGCATCTGTTGCGCAACGGCGTGGAACGTGAGATTCCGGTAGGACTCAAGATTCTTGCCAAACTCAAGAGACAGGCCGGCGTCTGGCGGCTGACTGCCGTAAACCTGAATGCCTCTCTGCCGGTGGGCGATCCACGAATTCTGGAAAAATCCTGGTGGGGGCCTACTCTTGCGGCTGCTGCTGGAGCTAGTGCAGAGACTCCTGCTGCTTCAGCCGTTGTGATTGACGAGCGTCCCAAAATGGATCCGTTGCGGGCGGTGCGGATGATCGGCATTGCCGAAAATCTGTATGCGCAAATGCATCCCGGCGCCGGCTTTACCTGCAAGCTGTCCAACCTGATCAATATCGGCAAAGGAATGGACGAAGAGGGAATGTATAAATTCATGGACGCCGAATTTGCCGGCGGGCTTTATAACGGCTACAAATTTACGCTTACAGGATGCGATCGTGCCCCTTCAAGAATGTTTCGTGTTGTAGCTGAACCCGTTGCAGGACGAGGCAAGGCGTATTGTTCTGATAATACGAACAACCTGCGCGCCGCCGACGATGGCCGTGGCTCTACCTGCCTGATAGCTGGAAAGATCGCGCGAAAATAAACGGAGGAATCAAATCCTCCGTTTTATTCTTTCAATCTTTCTAAGCCCAAGTTGTTACCTCAGGACTTTTCCACTTGCAGATGATTATCCACTGAGAACACGCCTGGAACGCCGTTTGCCCGAATATTGGCCGCATCTTTGTCAGCCTGAGAATTCACAATGCCTTCCAGCGTTACGTGGCCGTTTTTCACGATAATGTGGATAGGTGGAACCGACCCCATGGAATAGCGGAACAGCCGCTCGTCATTGAATAACGCACGCGCCACTTGCCTGCGGATACGGTCATCATTGGAAGAAGTCGGCAAAATTTCAATCTGATTGTTCACGCTCTCCACGCCTTCAATCCGCTTGACGTTTTTCTCTGCCGAATCTTTCAGGGTCGCGTCTCGCACTTGCCCCGTCAGCGTGACTTTGTTGCCGTCCACCTTGTATTGAAGATTGTCAAAAATGGTGAGTTGCGGCAGCGTTATTAATTCGTGAAAAACCTCGCGAGAGATTCTATCCTGCATGCGCTGCGGCCCAGTGGCGCCCTGCGCGGCGGCCCCGGGGTTACTGCCGGGTTCTTGGGACAATCCGGTCCCGGCCATGCCAATACACATCACACCAGCCAACACGCACCCTAGAATTTTTCTCATAATTGGTCCCCTCCAGACTGGCAGGTCATTGCCTACTAAGTGAGATGCGGGCGAAAAAGCTGGTGTTGACTTGTTCTCTAAATGCGCTAAAACTCGCGATTTTAGCTGCTTGAGTTGGGCAGGTAAGGCAATGTCCAATGTGGCACCTAGGGTGAAACCCCAGTTGCGGCGGCTTTCACGCTCAGTAGAATCGTCATCAACTTCCCCCGGCCCAGATACTCACACTAAAAATGCACTTAGAACGACGCAAAGTACTGTGCGGATTACTGAAGTACCGTTGTCACAAAAGTCGAACCCCTTAAGAATGAGCAGGTACGCAGGGCTGAAGGCTGTTGATTAGGATTGCCCGCCCGGTGATTCAAGCACGAGGAGACGCTTAAAAATGAAGAAATACTTTACGATCTTTGCGCTGGGGATGATGGCACTTTCCACAGCAACATTCGCCGGCACAACGGCGGTCAATTCCAACACAGTGTCGCCAACTCTGCAGATTTCGGCGAACGTTCAGAGCGCGGTCCAGTTGACGCTCAGCACCGGCACAGCTGCCGTGACGCATTGCGCAGTCACGCCAACAGGCGGTACTCCGGATTACACCATGGACTTTGGCACCGTGGATGCACTGGGCATCAATGCCGGAAACTGCAACAAGTTTGCTCCGACAACTCCGGGAACCACGAATGCAATTTACTGGTCGGATTACAACCTGAACCCGGTATTCACCAGCCAGACCACGAGCAACAACACCATCACTGCTAAGGTGACTGCGGATTTTGGCCCGCCGAACAATATTTTCATCGTTCGTGACTCTGCAAATTCCAGCACCGTTCCAGCTACCGCTGCGGACTTTACGGCTGTAAGCACGGGAACGCCTGACACAATCGTGACCAACGCAGCCAGCGGTTCAACGCAGACGCGCTTTATCGGTGTGGCGGTAACCCCAGCCAACGGCGCCGGCGTAACGGGCGCGAAGTCAGCTACGGTTACCTTTACTTTGACAGTTCAGTAGTCTGCCAAGCTTCTTTCGAGTTTGCTGCAGTCACCCTGTCTCCATTTAGGGATGATGAAAGTTTTAGTGCATGAAGACCTTCGACGCACACACCTCCCCGTCGTCAAGTCCGGCGGGAAGGTGTGTGGTGCGTCGTTTGGATGGCCGTTCTCAGCGATCATTGCCCTAGCTCTTGCCATTGCATTTACCAAGCCTGCCGCAGCCCAGCAAGGGACGTTCACTGTCTCAGCAGCTCCTGGCGGCATTGCCTTCACCGTCGGTGGCGGCGGCACGCTGTCTGGCCAGTTCGGCACCATGAATGCTTTAGGTCTTGGGACGCCCGCTACCGGCGTTACTGTTATTCCCCTCACTAACGGCGCTCTTTATTTCACGCACTATCAAATAAATATCTCAGGACTGCCCAATCCTCATCAGGGAGCAGTCACGGCATTCGTAAACTCTAATTTCACCCATCCTGCCGCGCTCGTCATGCAGAGTTGCCCCAGCAGTTCAACCTGCAACGCGTCAGGGAATTTTTCTGCCATCTCACTGAATGCTGGGGCTCCGACTACCGTGATTCCAGCGCCGGGCATTAACAATCGAACCGTGACCGTGGGCCTGGCGGTCTTTGTGCCGGACAACAATGGCGCTGCTTCATTTACTGGCACTGATACGGCGCGCATTACATTGACCGCAACAGACACCACGAACAACAAAAACTTTGCGACCGGAGAGATCCGGCTCGACACGCCAGTCGGTGAAACCGTCCAAAGCGCCGTGCGGCTTACTCTGGCAACGGCAACCGGTGGACTCACCGTCTCGCCCGGCACAGATTTTTCCATGAACTTTGGCAACGTCAACGGACTTGGTTTTGCTCCTGGCGCGGGATTGACGACCGTGGCCGCCGCAGGCGGTGTAGTGTATTCCACGCCTTATCTGTTGCAGCCGGCCTTTAGCGCTTTCAGGTCAACCACGGCGACCATAAAGACCTTCGTCAGTTCGCCATTTGCGCACCCAACCATTCTGATATTGCGCGATGCCACCGCGAGCGCCGGTCCTTACAACAACATTGGGACGACGGCCGGTACGGCCACACAAATTACCAACACGGCCGCAGACCGCAGCTCCATTACACGATTTCTGGGCCTATTTGTTTCCAATACCAATGGCGCAACGGCCTTTCAAGGCAGCGATTCCGCCACACTGACTTTTACGATGACGGTGCCTTAAGCAATGATGACGATGAATCGAAGCCGCAAAATGACTTGCCGCCTGTTCTGCGGACTGGCCTTGCTGACTGCTCTGGCAGGACGTGCTCCTGCGCAGTCACTGGGATTGGCGCCAGGCGAAGTGCGGGAAACTTTCAAGCCGGGCGTGCCTTTCCAATTTGATCTTTCCACGGTGAACTCCGGTGACGCTGCCGTGGACATGCACGTTGAGATCACCGATTTGTGGTACGACGAGAAAAATGAAAAGGTCTTTTCCTCACCGGGAACCTCGCCGCACTCCGCCGCCAACTGGATACAGTTTGTGCCAGATCACTTTGAGGTCAGTCCGAACGGCACGCAAAAGATGAAAGCGATTGTTACGCCGCCTGCGGACGCAAAGGGCGGCTACTACGCGGTGCTGTTTGTCACGTCCAAGCCTCAGCTTTCGTTTCCGAAGAATGATGGCAAAGGCGTTTTCACCAATATGCGCATTGG
The DNA here is from genome assembly GCA_036496525.1 of Candidatus Angelobacter sp. Classification (GTDB taxonomy): domain Bacteria; phylum Acidobacteriota; class Terriglobia; order Terriglobales; family Acidobacteriaceae; genus Angelobacter. The sequence continues at coordinate 19,458 of DASXKZ010000176.1, read as the reverse complement.
CTGCCTGGTGCTGTTGCAGGCAGAAGGCACAAGCGAATACAAGATCGAGCTGAGCAACGTAAAAGTAACTCCTCCGGCAGACACACATGGGCTAAACGTGGATTTTGATCTATTAAACGCCAGCAACACACATGTGTTTCCCGTAGCGCGCGTGGCCGTGCTGGATGCCGGCCGCAAGTTCGTGGCAAAAGCTGAGAGCAAAGAAAAGCGTTTTCTTCCCGGACAGAAAAATTCCATGCATGTGGAGTGGGCAGGGAAGCTGCCTGCAGGAAACTACACCGCGGTATTGACCGTTACATATGGTGAAGACCGGATTGAAACGCAGCAGATACCGTTCAGCGTAGCAGAGTCGGGAAATTGAGATTGTGAAATTACAGCGGCACATCACGGCGATCGCGATACTGGGCAGCCTGCTCTTGTTGGGGTCGCTCGCGCCGGCTGCTGCGGCACAATCTGTGGATGCCAACGGTTTGCCTTCTCTGGTGGAGGTCTATTGGCAGTGGTCAAGGACGATCACTACTCCAGAGCTGGCTAACATGATTGTGCTCGACCAGGAAATTGCACGGGTGGAAAGCACTGGTGACGGCATTCAGATTTTCGGTTTAGCGCGTGGTGAGACAGTTTTGCTCGGCTACCTGCATGACAAGCCGGTCAGCATCCGTGTGCGGGTTGTGCCACGGCCTCAAGTGACTATTTCACCAGCACAACTTCGCCGCCAGGGTGAGATGGCGCAGGGAAGCTTTGGCTCAGGCGTGCAGATCGCGAATGCCGGCGGACAGACGACCACGGCGGTCGTTAATGACTTTAACTGGATGCAACTTGCCGGTAGCCAGGGGCGGCTCACCGTCTCTACCCAGGTCGAAGACAACGATATTCAGGGCGGCCATGCCTTCAACATCCGGCATGGAATCATTGCCTATCGCAGTCCAGGCATTGACGTTAGCCTGCTCGATAATCTGGTGAGCCTTACCGATAACGGCTATGAGCGTCATCTAAGCCCTTCTACATTTACAGATTCAGTAGAGCTGCGCGGCGCAGGTCTTACGGTCCGCCATGGCGACAACCAGTACATGTTTTTTGGCGGCACCACCATTCCGTTTTACTTTCTTACGTTGGGATCAACGCGCGATATTGGCGGCTTTTCTTTCCAGCGCAAGCAGACCAAAAAGTTGAACCTGTTTTCCACTACCAGCTATATCAACTCTCCTGTCGATTTCCTGGACGCGACCAGCGGACGCCAGGATGACTGGATGCAGACTGGCGGCTTTAACTATCAGGCCAGCGACAAATGGAATTTTCAGTCCACGGGCGGCGTGAGCACGCATGGCGGCATGGGGCGCGGAGAGGTCGATTACACCAGCCATCGCTTTACGTTCTTTGCCGCCGGAGGCGCGTCGTCACTGCTGTTCCCGCTGAACCGTGTGCAGTCATTATTTTCCGGCACAACCTCAGCGAAGGCCGGGTTGACGATCAGCACGAATGATCGCCTTACGGAATCGGTTTACTATCAGCACACCATCACGCAGCCTTTTGGCAATATTTTGCATGCGGGCAGCTCGGATTATTTGTCTCCAGCGGTCTCATGGCGCATCAATCCTAAAGATGATGTCAGCTTCAGCTACACATACAGTCATAATGACGGCGGATTTGCGAATCAGTCCTCCAATGGAAATCGCTTTGATACCAACTGGCGACATCTATTCACGCCTCGCATTTCCAATGCCGCGCAGTTTACGGTTGGCTCGGTGCAGGACCCATTGCAACTCAACTCAGAAGATGAATTTGCCTTGCGGGATAACGTCACCTTTCTGATCAAGGGCGGAAGCATGACGGTGGGCGTTGAGCATGACCGTCGCAATCCGTCGCTGGTAAAGAAGCTGGGATCTGAGCTGGAGCTTCTGTCTCCGGCGTTGCAGCAACTCTTCTTGCAGGACCCGATTTCCTTTGTGCAGTCAAACAATGTGCCGCCTGAGGTCAAGGCGCTGCTTGACTCGCAAGTGCCGATCAATACGTCAATCTCTGCGTCGGCGCAGTTGCGTATAGGAAAGAAGCTAGGCCTGAATCCCAATTTTGCTTTTGCTCGCGCGTCCAACGGCAAGACCGATTCCTGGACGCCGTATGTTGGCTATTCACTGGCTTATCAGGTGCGTCCATCGCTCGATTTCAATTCCGGGCTGACGAACATATGGGTTCTGGGCCATACGGCTACCACGGTCCAGCGGACAACGCTCATGTATTTTGGGTTTACCAAGCGCTTCAGCGCCATGCCAGGAGCGATCATTCCCACACGCCATGCCGGACGGATCGTTGAAGGCCGCGTCTTCCGCGATAACAACGTGAACGGCACGTTCAATTTTGGCGAGCAAGGTCTGGTTGGCTTGCGCGTAAGACTGGACGACGGCGAGGTAACTGAAACCGACGAGCAAGGGCGGTACAAGTTTAGTGACGTCACTCAAGGCGAGCACATGGTGTCACTGTCACTCACGCAGTTTTCCGGGCCAGTGCGTATGACTACCAAAAATCAGGCGTCGGTTGACTTGATCCGGCAGAAGATCGGGATGGTGAATTTTGGCATTGTCGATTTTGCCCGGGTCACCGGAAGCGTGTTCAACGATCTAAACCTTGACGGCAACCGAACGCCCGACGCAAAAGGCTTGTCTGGAGTCCACCTGACGCTGGATGACGGAAAGACGCACCGCAATATCGTTGCGCAGGACACCGGCGACTTTGAAGTTGACGACGTTCCTCCGGGCGATTACCGGGTCACCGTGGATGCGAGCACGCTGCCGGCGAACTATTCGTTGCCTGAAGACACTTTCACGCTGCATGTAACGCCGGTTTCCACCGTGGTTGAAAATATCCCCGCGCGGGCGATGCGATCGATTGCGGGAAGAGTGTTCGTAAAAGTTCTGGCCGAGTCCACTGCGCAGCCCGCCGATTCAGGCAAACTGAAGATCGGCGGAATGCCTGCGGGATCGGTCCGCAGCCAGCGCGGCGGCCAGGCAGGTGGAAGGGTGGGCCAGCAATCCGGACGTTTCCAACAAGGCACCAGCGGGCCTAATATCGCAGGCGAGTACAACCTTGTGGCGTTAGGCGGAGTGCAGATAACGGCTGGACATGCCGTGGTGAAGACGGATGCTCTGGGAAACTTTCTGCTGCGCGATCTGCCGGCTGGCGACCTGATCGTGACATTGGTCCCCATCAAAGAATTGCCACCGGGAATGAAAGTCCCCGCTGGTCAGGTTAAATTGCCGCCGGAGCCAATCCAGGTGCAGGGCGCAACCATCGTGATCAGCAATCCTGACCTGGCACCATACCTTGTGGACGCGCCGAAGCAGTAATCCTAAAAAGCTGCCACCCGTAATGATCGACAGTGCGCTGAAAATCTCTCTACCGTTTTCCGCGAAAGAGGAAGAAGAGTTCTATCAGCAGGATCAGCACCACGATAAATTCCAGCAGGAAGGCGCGCGTCTGATGGAACTCTTCAATCATGAAATCGTAGAGTTCGTCAGCGGTATGCAGCTTTTCCTGTACGAGGGCCTGATAGTCAGTGACGCCGATCTTGATGGCGCAAAGCTTATAGACCCGGGCAAAAAACATGTCGCCGACAAACTTAAGCGCGTTGTTGGTGCGCTCAGTCAGTTCAGTTATATCCAACAGCATGGTGCGCAGGCGCGCGGCGGCTGACCCCATGCGCCATCGAAACAGCAGGCCTTTGCGGTTTTCCGCGAGATCGTAAACGCGCTCTAGCTCGCGCGTCAGTATTTCGTCGTAATGCCGGAATTGCAGGAGCTGTGAGTTGGCGTACTCCAGCAACCTGATTGTGGGTTCGCCGCCTGCGGGCGTATCGAAGATAAAGGCCGCATTCCATCCGGCAACAATGAGGTCATTCGGGTAATAAGACATATAGCCCTGAAGCACCTCTGTGCGCTCCTGGTCAGCCAGCGGGATCAGCTCTCCGCGTACGATCTGGCTGATTTCTCTGCCATGTTCCTGCAGAACAGCTGCGCCATTTGTGTTGCCGGCGACAGAATGCAGATGAATTACGGCATAGTCTTCGCTGAGCCAGTTTGCATAAGGCTTTACCAGCGCCGCATGGACCGTCTTTAAGCGTTCCCGAATGGTGTTGCGGCATAGCTCATCAAAAACCGTGCCAGAAACCCAGCTTCCGGCGAGGTGCTGGAGTTCATCCCATGAGCCGGAAAATGCAAAGCGCAGGAGCACGCTTACAACACCGTAATCGTAATACTGGAGCGTAACTTCAAAACGCTCGCCGCTGGAAAGAGAGAGCGGCGGCAAAGGCTCAATTACCGGAGGCCGCTCAAAGCGCACATGTGCGGGCGTCGCCGATTTGAACGTTGTCGAGAGAGGAGTGCCGCCTGTGAGAGACCGAAGATCAGAGAGCCTGATCTCCTCAGCAATGTCGTACAAATTTAAAACGACGATAGAGCCCTGAAGGTCAGCCATGCTTCCGTCCTGACTCGGTAAGACCGCTGGTTATTTCTTTCCGGATTACGCGAACGGCAATCCGCGACTCTTTATCCAATCCCAAGCATCCTTGGGTAACAAGCCGTTGTATCCCTGTTGGAGTGTGCCGATAAAAAGGAGGTCTCCACTCTGCAGGTGAGGGCGCAAAGCAGATGATATTTGTTCGGGAGTAAGGTGAGTATGTAGCAGCCATGTTGAAGGCAGGTAATGCCACCAGACGCCTTGTGACTTGAGGGTTTCGATGAAATCGGTATAACCCGTCGCTGGGCCCTTCAAATCATATGTCACAATCACAATGCGGTTTTGTGGTGTAGCCGGATTCGGGACGTACACTGTCATTGTTGATTCTCTGGTGTTGAGGTAGGTGTCACAGATGGTAAGGCCGCCAAGTCAGAAGGTTTTAGTTCTTTACCTTCTTCCCCGACCGGCCCTATTTGTCGCTCACGAATTCTGCTGAGATAATGTTTCAGTTCTCCACGGTTCCGTAACCAGCGAATCAAAAAATATATTCCGAATCCTAAGCTTATTACTCCCACGCACAAGTAAATGTTAAAAACCCGAAGATTTGGTATTGGCACAACAATCAGAGTTAAGATTGCGGCTATGCCAATGGGGAACCAAAATGTCGTGAATTGAAGATCGGTACCAACTGTGCCAGCCACTCGCTCAATCTGGTCGAGTTCTTCTGCGTAGATTTCAAATAGCTCTATGTGTGCTATTCGATGACGCCTTGCCAAAATTTGATCGCTAAAGGTCATTCCTACCGGATCAAGAAACTGGATTGCTAATGCCATTTGTAGGCCGTCTTTGGAATACACTTCAGACGACCACTCTTCTGGCATCAGATCTTTTTCCCAACTAGAGACGCCGAGTACTGCAGGTTTTTGTCCAGCTATTCCTTAGAGAGACTACCGTATTTTCACAACAACTTACAACTTCATTTCTGGACACACGTGCCGCTCGTTTAATCCGCATCGCCCGCGGAAATTCCAATGACCCGATATCTTACTCCGGCACTACCGTGACAGTGCGTACCTGTTCCTGCTGGATTGCGTTGTTGCCGGACTCCACCATCATGGGGCGCGTTTCTTCCGTTACGGAGAATTCTTCATGCCGAGGATTCAAGTTGTACGAGACCGCGTCGTCCTTCCGATCTTTATTCTTGTCTTTATTCTTGTCTTTATCCTTGTCGTTATCATCATCTTTGCCTCGATGATGGACCGCAACGGCGGGAACAACTTTAACCTCGATACGCAAGTTGGCCTGTGCTCCGTTGCTGTGGATGCGAGTTGTTTGGGCGGACAAAGGGACGCTCAAGGAGGCGGCTAGTAAAACGAATCCGATCCTGAGCGCCTGCATGCGGGGGAAAGTGAAAGTGTTCATGCGCATCATCTTCCTTCAACTCTGATTGCTGCGGACGGGACGGCGTTGTGTCTTGCTCTACATTTTTAAGCCGTGGAAAGCAAAACCTTACCGCTGATAAAACTGATAACACTGATTACGCAGATCAGAAAGTTCAATAGGCCCTTGAATTTGTAAATCCGTCATCCGTGGTGAGATTTGCTTTTTGTGCAACGCAGGGGCGCCCAATGATAGCCAAAACCGCAGGTTTACGTTATCCGATTGGCACTTTTTCCAGCCAATGAGCAACATTCACGTTCCAGCCTAGCTCGCCGGCAATGGCCTGCTGGAGCTGGGATGATGCTCCCGGTTCGCCATGGACCAGGAAAGTCTTCTTTGGAGGCGCTTTGAACGTCCGCAGCCAGCCAAGCAACTCTTCAGTATCGGCATGATCGCTGAATTGTTCCAGGGCGGCCACCTGGGCGCGGATAGGAACAGCTTCAGAGAAAATGCGCACGGATTTTGCTCCGCTCTTGATGATCTCGCCACGCGTCCCCGGAGCTTGAAATCCAATGAACAAGACCTGGTTGCGGGGATCGGGCAATCGCAAGAGCAGGTGGTGAAGGATGCGTCCTCCAGTCACCATGCCGCTGGAGGAAACAATGACGCACGGATACCGTATCTCGTTGATCTTCCGCGAATCCTCCTGTTTGGGCGCAAAGTGGAAGCCTTGCCAGTTCAGCGGCGAGCCATATTTCCGGACGAGCTGTTTCGCTTCTTCATTGAACTCATCCTCATACTTCATAAAGATTTCCACGGCTTTAATGGCCATGGGACTATCAATGTAGACGGGAATGCGGGGAATCTGGCCGGCTTCCATAAGTTCCTTCAGCAGGAACAAAAATTTCTGAGTGCGCTCCACGGCGAATGCCGGCACGATGACGGAACCGCCACGGTGCACGGTATGCGAAATAATTTCCGCGAGATGCGGACGCACATCGTCATGCGGATGTGCGCGATTGCCATAGGTGGACTCCATCACCAGAATTTCCGGATCTTCATTTCTTTCCGGCCCGGCGTGCACCAGGCGGCCCGGAGCGGAGGGCTGCACCGGGACTCGGCCGATATCTCCGGTGAAGAGGAACTTGCGCGGCTTTGTTGCGTCCTCAAGAAAAAGCTCAACCATGCAGGAACCAAGAATGTGTCCCGCATGGACAAAGCGAAAGCTAAGTTTGGGGCTGATCTTTGGGCTGAGCTGCGTGATTTCATGAAAAGCAACCGGCTTGAATAAGCGCATGCAGTCTTCGGCGTCCTGCAATGTATAAAGAGGCAGAGCAGGATGGTGCTTGGAAGACTTTTTCTGATTGTGGAACCGCGCTTCTTCCTCTTGCAGATGGCCGGAATCGCTCAATATGACGGAACACAAATCGATTGTGGGCGGCGTTGCGTAAATTGGTCCGTTGAATCCCTCTTTGGCCAGCCGTGGAATCCAGCCGCAATGGTCGAGGTGGGCGTGCGTCAGGATTACCGCGTCAATATCGCGCGCCGGAATGGGGGTATCTTCCCAATTGCGCTGTCTCCATTCCTTCTGGCCTTGAAAAAGACCACAATCAACGAGCACCTGCATGCCCGGCTGGTGGGATGAATCGTCGCGCGTGTTGATCAGGTGCTTTGATCCCGTAACGGTCCCGGCAGCGCCGAGAAATTGGAGATAGGCCACAGTCCGTCCTTTTATGAAGCGAACCATTTCACAGGAAAGCGCCGGTTAGCGCAACCGCGCTTACCAAAGATGAATTTTAACGGGCGGGAAACATTTGTTCGGTATAGTCCCGATTAAGGAATTATTTAAGGAACTTTAGCGTATCCTTGAGCGTTCTAATGGGTGTTCAATTCCGAACAGCCCATTGCGTTAGCGAACACCCAAAGGGCCAATCTGGAGGTAGGCATCTTCCATTCTGTTTCTTGTTTTCAGTAAGATAAGAGCAGATGTCATTTCGGCACAAAACGTGCCCATTGTTCTACGTGTCTCGCTTTCAGGGCACGGGAAAAGCAAGTAAACTTTCGGCGATTGGCGCCACTGCCCGAAGACAAGGAGTTGGGTATGCGTGAAGTGAAGAAAGCAGGCTTTGCCCTCTGTATAGGAATGTTGGTGTTCATTTTTGCTGGATTTGGTCCCAAACGGGGCACCACTGTTTCCGGCGGGGGTGATACCGAGGCCTTTGCGCGCCATATTGCCATGCTTAGGTCGGGAAAGCCGCAGCAGAAAGCAGCCGCTGCGTACTGGTTGGGGCAACAGAGGTCTGCTGCGGCGGGAGCCGTTGATTCACTCCTGGAATTTTTAGGTGACGCCACTGAAGTCGATGCCAAGCAATACCGCCAACGTCCGCTGGAGAAAATGACGCTGGGCGAGGAAGTGGCCGCAGCCCTGGTCAACATTGGACATCCTTCCATTGAACCGCTGATTCGGGTGTTGAAGAATTCTCCGCAGGCAGAGGCGCGCAAGAATGCCGCCTGGGCCCTGGGCGCACTGCACGACACCGGAGCCACCAGCAGCGAGATCTAAGCAAGCCTGATTTTCAATGATATAAGGAGCAAGTGGCGATAGGTGTGCCAATTGGGCCGCAAGCTGTGGAGAAACGTACGACACGGCGCTTTACCTTCAGTCGTTCTGTCTTTCAAATTTGATCCAGTGAACTGGTGATTCCATGGGAACCTTCCTCCAAGACCTCAGATACGCGCTGCGCATGCTGCGCAAGAATCCCGCTTTCACCGCAGTTGCCGTGCTCACGCTGGCGCTTGGCATTGGCGCTAACACAGCCATCTTCAGCCTAGAAAATGCAGTCATGCTCAAGATGCTGCCGGTGAAGAATCCCGGAGAACTGGTGGTTGTGGGCGATCCCACAGAAGTCCATTCCCGCAGGATGGGCGATCCGGGAGTAAGGGTATTTTCGTATCCGCTGTATCGCGATATCCGCGACGGAAGCAGTGTCTTCACCGGAGTGCTGGCTTCTGGTGAAGCGCATCGGCTGCGGGTAACCGGGGATTCCATCGGCGAAATTTCCGGCAATACCACCGGCGTTTTGGTCAGCGGCAATTACTTTTCAGTGTTGGGCGTCAACGCGCTGTATGGACGCGTGATTACACCGGATGACGACTCTGGGCCGGGCGCCCATCCGGTGGCAGTGGTGAGTTACGGCTTTTGGAAGAATAAGCTGGGTGAAAATCCCAACATCGTTGGCCAGACTTTGCGGTTCAACAATTACCCTTTTACTGTGATCGGCGTTGCGCCGCCAGGATTTTACGGTGACACCGTGGGCGACGCGCAAGATCTCTGGGTCCCTGTGACAATGCAAGAGCAAGTGGTCAGCGGCCGCAAATGGCTGGAAGACTACAACGCGAGCTGGTTGCACGTGATAGCCCGCCTCAAGCCCGGAGTGACGGTGGAGAATGCCGCGGCGAACTTGAACCTGCTACTTCAGCAGTTAGTCAGCGGGCCGCTGAAGGCAAAACTTTCCAAAGACGATCTCGACAATCTGAAAGCAGCCAAGGTCCCGGTGAGTGCAGGTGGAGGCGGTTTTTCTGATCTGCGTGGCGATTTTCAACAACCGCTCTTGCTTCTAATGGTGATTGTGGCGTTGGTCCTGGTTATCGCGTGCGTCAACGTGGCCAACCTGCTGCTGGCGCGAGCGTCCTCACGCAGGAAAGAATTTGCCGTGAGAGTGGCGATCGGAGCCGCTCCGGGCCGCATAGTTCGCCAGCTTTTGACGGAAAGTATTCTTTTGGCCTTTGCCGGTGGAGCGCTAGGACTGCTGCTGGCGCGTTGGGGCACGAACGCCCTGCTGAAACTAAGCCGAAACAATGATCTGGAAGCCTCACCCGATCTGCGAGTGTTTCTTTTTACCGCCGCGGTGTGCCTGCTTACCGGCGTGCTGTTTGGCCTGATACCCGCATTGCGGTCACGTCGGGTGGCTGTGGCTTTGACGTTGAAGTCCGGCTCGCAAAATGGAAGCAGCGCCAATGCTGGTTGGAACTGGGGAAAATTGCTGGTGACAGGACAGGTTGCGGTGTCACTGCTGGTGCTGTTTGTTGCGGGGCTGCTGGTGCATAGCCTGCAAAATATCCGCAATGTGGACCTGGGCTATAACCGCGAGCATCTGCTGGTGGTCTCCACCGATCCATTGGCTGCGGGCTATAACAACGCCCGGACCACGAGCTTAGCCAATCAACTGGCGGAGCAGATTGGCAGTCTGCCGGGAGTCCGCGCGGTTACGAGTTCAAAGAACGGGCTATTCAGCGGAAGTGAATCGGGAAACAGTATCAAGGTGGAGGGATACACATCAAAGAATGATGCTGACCTGCAGGCCGCCTTCGACGAGGTAGGCCCGAACTATTTTCGCGGTGTGGGAATTCCCATGCTTCTGGGCCGCGATATTGGTCTCCAGGACACGGAGACTTCGACCAGGGTCGCGGTAATCAATGAGACGATGGCGAAGTTTTATTTTGGCAAAGCGAATCCAACCGGCAGAAAGTTCATTGTTGATGATCCGGGCTCTAAGGGACCAGTAGAAATTGTGGGAGTTGCACGCGATGCGCGTGATCACAAGCTCAAAGGCAGCGTGGATCGAAGGTTCTACCTACCGGTTTCGCAAGCCTTAGGCCCACTTCCTGTGATGAACTTTATGATCAGGACGGTGGGAAATCCTGTTGCGGTGGCTGAGGCGGTGCGCAAACAGATCAAGAACCTGGATGCCAACATCCCCGTGAACAATATTCGGTCGCTCAATGAACTCACGGAGCGAGCTATTAGCGACCAGATTCTTATTGCGCGCCTCTCCAGCGTTTTTGCGGGCCTTGCGCTGCTTTTGGCGGCGATTGGGCTGTACGGAATCCTCTCCTACTCAGTGGCGGGACGGACACGCGAAATTGGCGTGCGAATGGCCCTTGGAGCGCAGCGCGGCAGTGTGCTGAAAATGATTTTGCAGGAAGCAGGAAAACTTGTATTGCTGGGAGTGGTCATTGGCATACCGTCCGCTGTGTTGGCCAGCCGCCTTTTTTCGGCGATGCTGTTTGGCTTGAAAGGGACAGATCCTGTTTCCATGTTGTTGGTGATTGCAGTGCTTCTGGCGATCACATTGCTGGCGAGCTATATTCCCGCGCGACGGGCGACGAAAGTGGATCCGATGATCGCGCTGCGGTACGAATAAATATGGGTACCCTCGTCCAAGACGTTCGCTACGCGCTCCGCATGCTGCGGAAGAACCCCGGCTTCGCTGCCGTTGCTGTGCTTACGCTGGCGCTGGGCATCGGCGCGAATTCGGCCATCTTTACCGTGGTGAACGCCGTCCTATTGCAGCCACTGCCGTATCCTGAGCCAGACCGGCTGGTTTACCTCAATGAAGGAAACGCGCTCTCTAGCATCGGCTACCCAAATTATGTTGACTGGGCCGCTCAGAACCACGTCTTTGAAAATATAAGTTCCACTAAGGGCGCTTCATTTGTCCTGACCGGTCACGGAAACGCGACGCTTGTTCCCGGCACATATATCGCCAACGGCTTTTTGCCGGCGTTGGGAGTGAAGCCGCAGATGGGGCGCGGCATTCTTCCTTCCGATGACAAACCAGGCGCAACGCCGGTGGCTTTGATCAGCTACAAATTCTGGCAGCAGCAGCTTGGCGGCGATGCAAACGTTTTAAACAGCAATCTTCAACTGGACGATCACAACTATGCCGTTGTGGGAGTGATGCCGGCAGATTTTAAGTTTTTGTTCGATGGACAGCCGGAAGTTTTTGTTCCCATCGGGCTGACCGCTGATACCGTCGAAAACCATGATCGCGCCAAACATAACGGCGTCTATGCAATCGCGCGGCTGAAGCCGGGAATCACCATGCAGCAAGCGCAGTCTGACATGGACCTGATCTCTGCGCGGCTGGCCAAAGCCTATCCGAATATCGATTACGAAAAACAAGCAACCGTGCACTCACTCTATGAGGTTACGGTGGGTGGCATGCGTTCATGGCTCATGGTCCTGCTTGCCGCTGTGGGGCTGGTGCTGCTGATTGCGTGCGCCAACGTTGCCAATCTTCTGCTGGCGCGCGCGGCTTCACGGCAAAGCGAGATGGCTGTGCGAGTGTCATTGGGCGCATCGCGCTCGCGTCTCTTCCGCCAGGTGCTGACAGAAAGTGCTCTGCTGAGTATTTGCGGCGGAGTGCTGGGATTGCTGCTGGCCTCCGTGGGAGTGCGCGCGCTTCTGGCTGCTGCTCCTGATGCTTTTATTCGCGTTCAGGAAATTCATCTTGATGGAAGAGTCGCGGCATTTACCTTGAGCCTTTCAGTCCTGACCGGGATTGTCTTTGGTCTTGTGCCGGCATGGCATATCTCTCGCTTTCGCGGTCCATTGCAGCAGGCAATACACAGGACAACGAGCTCCGGTCGCCAGAGAACAAAGAATATTCTTGTGGTGAGCGAGCTGGCGCTTTCTCTGGTGCTGCTGGTAGGCGCAGGATTGCTGATACAGAGCTTTGTTAGGCTCGTCCGTCTTGATACCGGGTTTCAAAATCACGGCATCGTGACTGCTGGAATCCAGCTTCCGATCAACAAATACCATACCCAGCCTGAGCTAGACTTGTTCTTTGACAACGTAGTTGAAAAGCTACGAAACGCGCCTGGGGTTGAGTCTGCGGCTGTTACCGCGCCGCTGGAATTTTCCGGCGTGAACTGGGGTTATGGCTTCCTTGTGGAGGGCGAGCCATTTCCTGGACCACATGAAGAAAAATACACGCGCCTGCACTACATTACTCCCGAATACCTTGGCACGATGAAGATCCCTCTGATCGAGGGAAGAAACTTTACGCACTCTGATAATGACAGCAGCACGCCGGTGGCATTGGTCAGCAAGCAGTTCGTTGATGTCTGGCTTCACGGCAAAAACCCGATCGGCACGCGGGTCCGTTTGGGAAAAGCCAGAGACCTGGCCAGCGACCAGAATCCGTGGTTCACCATTGTGGGTGTAGTGGCAGATGTAAGGCATTCCGGAGAAGAGTGGCTTCAGGGCGAGCTTCTGGTACCGTTTGACCAGCACCAACGCTATCACGTGCCCATCACGGGCAGAGCTCTGGTGATCCGCAGCAAGGGCGATGCGGGGCCTGCGGTGCAGCAACTGCGCAGCATTGTCACAGGCATGGACTCAAGCCAGCCGGTCAGCGAAGTGGCCACGATGGACCAGCTTATTTCTAATTCTTTGACTTCTTATCGCACGCTGATGTTCCTGATAACCACCTTTGCAGCATTCGCGCTGATATTGGCCGCTATCGGGATTTACGGCGTGCTTTCTTTCTGGGTGAACCAACGCACGCGCGAGATGGGCATTCGCCTGGCGCTGGGCGCGAGCCAGAAAAACATACTCCGCGTGGTGGTGCGTGAAGGAATCAAGCTGACGGTGATCGGGCTGGCGATCGGCGTGCCGCTGGCCATGGGGCTGACGAACCTGTTGCCCAACGTGCTGTATGGAGTCAGCCGGCATGATCCTGCGACTTTTGTTGTGATTGCGCTGCTGCTGATGTCTGTGGCGGTGCTGGCGTGTTATATCCCGGCCCGGAGAGCGGCAACAGTAGATCCCATGATCGCACTGCGGTATGAATAGGCAACGCAGTATTGGGCAGGGTGGCGGCTTGGCGGTCATGAGAAAATGGAGAGAGTTGGTAATTGGGTAAATTGGTAATTGGGTAATTGATGAGAGCGCGCGATTTGTTCTCGGCAGCAAACAGGCCGAAGTGGTCCTTGGGTTCTGTCTTGAAAATTACTCATTTACCAAATTACTCAATTCGCCAGCGAGATAAACGAGCAATCGAGAGCGCTGTTCGCTGATCTCTCGAAGCTTTAGACAAGGACACATGATTCAACTTCGCAACGTTGAAAAAACTATTAAGAGCCCGGCAGGAACAGTTTGGCTGCTGCGGCGCATCAACATCGATATAAAAGAGGGCGAGTTTGTCACCATTATGGGCCCTTCCGGTGCGGGGAAGACCACACTACTGAGCATTGTTGGCATGCTGGATGACGGGTGGGCCGGTGAATATGTTTTTAACGAACAACTGGTGCATAAGCTCGATCGCAAGAAGCGGGCTGAGCTGAACCGCAGATTTGTGGGCTTTGTGTTCCAGAGTTATCACCTGCTGGATAACCTGACGGTGCAGGAAAATATCGATGTGCCGCTTTCCTATCGTGATATTCCGCGGGCGCAGCGCGCGTCAATGGTGGCGGATATTCTGGATCGCTTCCAGATCGTCGGCAAAAAAGATTTGTATCCGAACCAGCTTTCCGGCGGACAACAGCAATTGGTGGGCGTAGCGCGCGCCGTGGCTGGAAATCCAAAATTGATTCTGGCAGACGAACCGACCGGAAATCTGCATTCCGGGCAGGCAAAAGAGATCATGGAGCTGTTTAAAAAGTTGAACCAGCAGGGAACTACGATTATTCAGGTAACGCATTCGGAAGCGAACGCCGCCTTTGGCAATCGCATTATTCAGCTTAAAGACGGATGGATTGTGGAGGATTCGGCGGTGCATCCGGGTAGCGCGACGGCCTGAGCTGCAACGGCGTATCAGTAATTAAAAGCTTTTGAAGCAGGAGAAGTTTTGGTGTCGACTAAAGCGCAGGAATTCGTGAGCACCACAGCCACCAAGTCTGAGCCGGTGCGTATTTTGATTGCCGACGATCAGGCGGACGTTCGCGAAGCGCTGCGTTTGCTGCTGAAAGCAGAAGGCTTTTCGACGGAAACGGTAAGCAGTCCGGCTTCCGCGCTGGAAGCGGTGCAGAGCAACGAATTCGACATCATGCTGATGGACCTGAACTATCAGCGAGATACCACCTCCGGACAGGAAGGCATTGACTTGCTTTCCAAAGTGCAGCAGGCAGATAGCAAACTTCCCATCGTGGTGATGACCGCCTGGGGCAGTGTGGAATTGGCCGTTGAAGCGATGCGGCGCGGAGCGCGCGACTTCATCCAGAAGCCATGGGACAACCATCGCCTGTTGAGCATTATTCGCACGCAAGTGGATTTGTATCGGATCATGCGCCGCGCGGAGCGGCTGGAAGCAGAAAACAGTTTGCTGCGCGCGCAGAATCGTCCGGTGTTCATTGCGGAATCGAAAGCTATGGAGCCGCTGCTTACTTTGCTGAGCCGGATTGGCCCGAGCGATGCGAACGTCCTGATTACGGGCGAGCACGGCACTGGGAAAGAAGTTGTGGCGCAAACACTGCATGTGCTTTCTTCGCGCAGCGGACGGCCAATGATTACCGTCAACACCGGAGGCCTGCCGGAAGGTACCTTCGAAAGCGAGCTGTTTGGCCACATAAAAGGCGCATTTACAGACGCTCGCGCGGACAGAGTCGGCCGCTTTGAATTGGCGGATCGCGGCACATTGTTTCTTGATGAGATAGCCAACGTCCCGATGAAGCAGCAAGCCAAACTGCTGCGCGTACTGGAAACCGGCGAGATGGAGCGCGTTGGTTCGTCGAAGACGCATAAAGTCGATGTCCGGGTAATTTCCGCCACCAACGCTGATCTAAAGCTGGAAAGCGCTGAAGGGCGCTTCCGCCCCGATTTGCTTTTCCGGCTCAACACTGTCGAGCTTCCTATTCCGCCGCTACGCGAGCGCAAAGAAGACATTCCGTTGCTGGCTGCGCACTTCCTTAAGCTGTATGCACAGCGATATCGGAAGCCGGTGAAGGGATTTGATCCTTCGGCGCTGCAAAAGATGCTGGATCATCCATGGCCAGGAAACGTCAGGGAACTGGACCATGCTATTGAGCGTGCTGTTTTAATGAGCACTAGCGATCACATTCAATCCGGCGATCTCGGCCTGGAAGCCGACAGGGCCGTTACCGGACGCATTGAAGACCTGAGCCTTGAAGAAGTTGAAAATCTCCTCATCAAGAAAGCCCTGGCACGCCATTCAGGTAATATCAGCCATGCGGCGGACGCGCTCGGTTTGAGCCGAAGCGCGCTCTATCGTCGCATGCAAAAGTATGGCGTCTGATCCGCTACAACCCGTTCGCTTCGCCGTGAAGCCCAACACTCGGATCAAGCTGAATTTTGACACGCGCATTCTTTTGATGACCCTGCTCATCAGCCTGCCCGGCGCTGTAGTAGCCGAACTTTTTCTCTGGCTGGGAAATCATTCCATCGAACTCAAATGGACGGTCACGCTGTTCATCGCCCTGGCCTGGATGATCGGCAGCTCGATGCTGCACGGCCAGGTGATCCGCCCCATGCAAACGCTTTCCAACATGGTGGCCGCCATCCGCGAAGAGGATTTCTCTTTCCGCTTGCGCGGCGGCGGACGTGAAGACTCCCTGGCCGACCTGATCTTTGAAATCAACTCGCTTGCCATCCGGTTGCAACAACAAAAAGTAAGCGCGCTTGAGGCCACCGCGCTGCTCAAAAAAGTAATGATGGAGATCGACGTCGCGGTCTTCACCTTTGACCAGCAACAGCGTCTCCGCATCGTCAACCGCGCCGGCGAGCAGCTCATGGGACGCATCGCTCCGCGCATGCTCGGCCTCACCGCGGAAGAAGTGGGACTGAAGGAATTTCTGCAATCGCCCGGCCCGCAGACCGTGCAGATGACCTTCCCCGGCAAGCATGGCCGATGGGCGATCAGCCACACTGAATTTCGCGAGAACGGCGTGCCGCACCAACTGCTCATCATCTCCGATCTCAGCCGCGCCCTGCGTGAAGAAGAGCGCCAGGCGTGGCAGCGGCTCATCCGCGTGCTGGGCCATGAGCTGAACAATTCGCTCGCGCCTATCAAGTCCATCGCCGGAACCCTTGGTTCGCTCACCGCGCGCGCCGCCCTGCCTGAAGACGTTGCCCAGGACATGAACCAGGGCCTGCGCGTGATTGAAAACCGCGTTGAATCTCTCAATCGATTTATGCAGGCATACACGCGCCTTGCTCGCATGCCTGCGCCTACTCGCTCGCGCATCGATATTGGCCCCCTGGTGCAGCGCGCCGCATCGCTTGAGCGCCGCCTTTCGGTCCATACGCTCGATGGCCCGCCTGTAACGCTCGAAGCCGACCCTGACCAGATTGAGCAAGTGCTGATCAACCTGATCCGCAACGCCGTCGATGCATCGCTTGATCCCACGCTCAAACATCCCGGCACGGTTGAAGTAGGCTGGCGCACCAACGCGCGCAGCGTTGAAGTCTTCATTCGCGACCAGGGCCCCGGCCTGCTCAACAGTGACAATCTTTTTGTTCCATTCTTCACCACCAAGCACGGCGGTAGCGGCATTGGTCTGATCCTGAGCCGCCAGATCGCTGAAGCCCACGGCGGCGTGCTGCAACTCGCCAACCGCAATGATCGCCACGGATGCGAAGCCGTGCTCGCCCTGCCGATCACGTATGACGGCGCGGGCGGGTAGGGGTTTCACCGCGGAGGCGCGGAGAAATCAGGAGAGTTCTACCGCGTATAGACGCGGATGAAGGCAGATTAGGTTGCGGCTCAAAAGCACCGACTGAAAGTTTGGAGCTCTAACCAGCCAAACTATTGTGTTCACTTCTCGAAAGCCGCCAAGCTGGACAACTCGTTTCGGCTCCCTGCCGGCCCTACAACTACTCTGCTTTATAATGATTGAAATGACGCGGTCGAATCGCTTCTTGAATTGAAAAATAGGGTGCTTAGATGAGCATGTTCGACAACGAAATTGCTGCAGTAAATGCAATGCGCAAGAACGAGAAAATGCTCGGCCCCGGTTTCGCCGATACCCTTGCCGACAGCGGCGACGCAATCGAGTCTGCTACGGGGATTGCCGCACTAGGCCACGTGCTTAGGATCCCCAAAATACTTACTCAGGCGGGCGCAGCAACTGTTCAAGAGAATCTCGAGTACTTGGGCGATGCCACTGAGGCTGCGATCATGAGGGTTGAAAAAGCGCTGGATGATAACCAATCGAAGATTGCTGAAATGTCACTTCGCATAGAAAGCCAAGAATTCAGGGATGCTATGGCGTCCGCCTTTCTCCAGACTGTGCGAACTACCCAGAAAGAAAAGTTAAAAAGAATAGCGCTTATTCTCGCCAACGGTATCGCAGAAAACGATGTCACTCCGGAGACCATTGACGACATGACAAGAGCGGCTGTGGAGCTGAGTAGTTGGGACGTCCAAATTCTGGGAGACATCGACAAGCTGGAACTAGACTTCTTGCAGTGGACGCCGCCGCAGCAAGGAGCTTTGTTTAGCATTTGGCAGGAATATTGGAATACTTTCAACGAGAGATACCCTGGTCGAACCACGCAGTCAGCAGGTGGGGCTCTCAGCCGCCTTGCATCATTCGGCTTCATCTATCCAGCCCAGGGCACAAGTCTAGCTCTCAGTCCAGTGTCTTCGCTTTATCGGATAAGTGAAGAGGGCAAACGCTTCGTCAAGCGAATCCATGACTTTTTCGATGAGTAAATCTCAAAAAGGAGGTTGGGCGTAGATTTGCTCATAACCCAACGAAAGGCCAAAGACATCCTCCGTTTAGAAACAAAAAGCCTGAGGGCCTGAGGTTCGTCGCCCCGCGGTTTGTCGGCCACCCGGAAGCTATCCAAAACGAGCTTCGAGGACATCAGTCCCGTGAGTCGGCCAGTATAGAGCGATTCCCCAAGGGGCCTAAACTCCCAAGAAATTGGCTTCAGGGAGATTGTATTAGTTAATCTTTTCCGTGAAGCGCGTTTGACGGGACTTATAGTCAGCGAGGTCTTCAATGAGTGCATTGGCCTGTTCTCGACAGTTGAGAGCCTAGCCTTTAACCATATTCCTGGGCTGGCCGACTTCACGGGGCTAATCGTACAGATGTAAGCTCGATAGTGCTGAGTGAGATGGGTTAGTTGGATTGCTAGTTCCAGCATCTCGTCGCGGAACCGTACATCGTGGCACTGTCTCGTCGTCAGGTTATGGATGCGAGCGAACCTCCGTTTTCGATCCTTCTTTGCGATGGTCCTCTATTCACTCCGTTCTCAGCGCTTCCATCGGCTCTGTCTTCCCTGCGCGTATCGCTGGCCTGAGGATAGCCACCAGAAGGGGAGCGAGCAGGACCAGCAAGGATGCAAGGTAAAGCCGCAGATCATCTGGTTGCACCCCGTACAACTGACTGCGTAACAGCCTGTTCACCACCAGCGAGACCATAGTACCGGTCGCCAGTCCTATCGCTGCCGGGACCATCGCCCGCCGCACGAAAAAACGTGTGATGTCAGCACGTGTCGCTCCCAGTGCCATCCGGACACCAATTTCCTGCGTGCGCTGCGCAGCAAAATGCGATACCACTCCATAAATTCCAACGCAGGCCAGCAGCAATGCAATCCCGGCAAATGACACAACTATCGCTGCGTTCAGCCGTGGTTGCGCCACAGCGTCGCCTAGAAGCTGATCCATCGTCCCAATCTCGCCTACTGACTGCTGCGGGTCTGACTGGTATACCTGCTCGCGGATCGACTTTGCCAATTGTTCCGGCGGCACCTTCGTCCGCACCAGAAAGTAGCGATGCCAACCGCCATGGGCGTTCGCAGGCCAGTAGACAACCGGTCCAGGCTCTGCCGCGATCGTTCCTGATACCCCTCGCACATCGGCAACCACTCCCACGATCTCA